>NZ_QOWC01000044.1 GCF_003574465.1 Methylobacterium crusticola | reverse complement strand
AACTGCCATTAACCCGAGTTCAGAGCCCTGGCCCGCGGGGCGGCGCGCTTCCCGCCGCCCCGCGGGCTTGCTAGAACCCCTCCGGATTCCCTCGCGCGGGGGCCCCGTCGCCCGCGCGGACAGCTTCTTGGGCGCGCAGGGTCATGGAAAAGTTCACCGTGCTGGAGGGCGTCGCGGCGCCGCTGCCGATCGTCAACGTCGACACCGACCGCATCATCCCCAAGCAGTACCTCAAGACCATCAAGCGCACCGGCCTCGGCAAGGGCCTGTTCTCGGAGATGCGCTACCGCGACGACGGCACCGAGAACCCGGACTTCGTGCTCAACCAGCCGGCCTACCGCCAGGCCAAGATCCTGGTGGCGGGCGACAATTTCGGCTGCGGCTCCTCGCGCGAGCACGCCCCCTGGGCGCTCGCCGATTTCGGCATCCGCTGCATCATCTCGACGAGCTTCGCCGACATCTTCTACAACAACAGCGCCAAGAACGGCATCCTGCTGATCACCGTGGCGCCGGAGGACCTGGAGAAGCTCCTCGACGATGCCGGCCGCGGCGCCAACGCGACCCTGACGGTCGACCTCGAGAACCAGGTCATCCGCGGGCCCGACGGCGGCACGCTGCACTTCGAGATCGAGCCCGGCCGCAAGCACAACCTGCTCAACGGGCTCGACGACATCGGCCTGACGCTCGAGAAGGCCCCGGCGATCGACGCCTACGAGGCGAGGCTGGCCGAGCGGCCCTGGGCCTGACGGGGCCCGCTCAAGCGCCGCCCGGCTGCGGCGGCGCCGGCCGGCTGTCCTTGGAGGCCTCCGGCAGGCTCTTCTCGGACGGCTTCACGGTCGAGCGGATGACCATGAACTTGTTGAGCACGTCGAACCAGAACGGCGCGCCCAGCGTGACGGCGAGCGCGGTCACGAGCCAGCCGAGGAGCATGCGCAGGAACGCGCCGGTGCAGCCGCTCCCCTGGCAGGCCGTGAGCTGCGGCGCCGGCCAGCCGATCAGGAACCCGGCCCGGCTCAAGTCCTGCTGCAGCTGCTTCAGGCGCTCCTGCGGGGCGCCCCGGGCCCCCTCGTCGGTCCGCAGCAGCGTGCCGGCCTGGTTCACCACCGCCTGCCGGTAAGCCTTGTCGGTGTTCAGGTTCTGGGCGACCTGGACAGCGTCGATGTTGAAGAGGATCGCGACCGACAGCCCGAGCAGTGCGAGGATCGCCTGGGTCCGGCGCTTGTACCAGCCGGACACCCGGTCCATCGTGGCGTTGTACCACATCTCCAGGTTGCTGCGGACGCGATCGAGGTCGCCCTGCGCCCCGTCGATCGCGGTCAGCAGGACGCCCCTGAGCCGGTCGTTGTGGTCGATTCTCTCCACGGCATCGCGCAGGGACGCGACCGTCAGGCTCTCGCCGGGGATCCTCGGGGCGCCGACGATGTCGATCAGGGCGGATGCGAAGCTCCGTGCCGGCACGTAGGTCGGCAGGTTCGATCGACGCCGGGCTTCCCGGATGAGCATCCCGGGCCAGTTCAAGCAAGCGGGTTCCGGATTGCTTCGGCTCCGATAATCTCCGTTGTACAAGGAGGAGATGAGGGAGTTTTGGTAGAATTGAGCGAGCATTTCGGGATTGCTCGCGACGAACAACAACTCGGAAATTCCCCGCTCCAGATCGCTTGCCCGTGACTTCATGACCGTTTCAATGAGTTCGCGCAGAGCGGTGCACATCAGACTCACGAACAGAAACAACAAAGTCAGCCCTATTCCGATCTCGAGCACGTCCGAGCCGAGCATGACAGAGCCTGTCCGATTGCGAATTCAGAAGGTGACTGACGCTATGGTAGCAAAGTCGCCCGGATCGTCCATAGGTAGTAGTGCCGCGACGACGGAAAAGTGATTTCCGACGACCCGGACGGGATCGACCTCGACGTCGACGTCAGGGCTTCGTTAACCCTCATGCCGCCCTATTCGGGTGATTGGTTCGGCGAAACGGGGTATGTTCGCTCATGACGCGGCGCGTGCGCACACAGGTCGCCACCCTCCTCTGCCTCGCCGGGATCGGGCTGCCCGGTGCCGCGCAGGCCGATTTCCGCGCCTGCCTCGCCGGGATCGGCCGGGAGGCCGCCGCCGCCGGCGTGTCGGCCGGGACCTTCCAGGCGGCCACGGCCGGCATCGCCTTCGACGACAAGGTCATCGAGCTGTCGCAGGTCCAGCCCGAGTTCAAGACCCCGATCTGGGACTACATGGCCTCCCTGGTCGACGACGAGCGGGTCGAGGACGGCCGCGCCGCCATGCGCCAGTACAACGCGGCCCTTGCGCAGGCGGAGGCCCGCTACGGCGTCGACCGCTACACCATCGCGGCGGTGTGGGGGGTCGAGTCGAATTTCGGCAAGAACCTCGGCAAGATGCCGCTGGTGCAGTCCCTCGCGACGCTGGCCTGCGGCGGCACCCGCCGGCGCGACTTCTTCAAGGGCGAGCTGATCGCGACCCTGAAGATCATCGAGCGCGGCGACATCGCGACCGAGCGCCTCACCGGCTCCTGGGCCGGCGCCTTCGGGCAGACCCAGTTCATGCCGACCACCTACCACCGCCTCGCCGTCGACCTCGACGGCGACGGGCGCCGGGACGTGGTCGATTCGGTGCCGGACGCGGTCGGCTCCACGGCCAACTTCCTGCGCGTCGCCAAGTGGCACAACGGCCAGCCGTGGGGCTACGAGGTGCGGCTGCCCCGGGGCTTCAACGTCGGGTCGGCCGGCCGCAAGAACAAGCGCCCGGTCGCCCACTGGGCCTCCCTCGGCGTGACCAAGGTCGACGGCCACCCGCTCTCGGGCGAGGGCCCGGCCGGCATCATCGCGCCCGCCGGGGCCGACGGCCCGGCCTTCCTGGTGACGAGGAACTTCGACGCGATCTACTCCTACAACGCCGCCGAGTCCTACGGCCTCGCCATCGCGGTCCTGTCCGACCGCCTGCGCGGGCGGGCCGGCATCCAGGCGGCGTGGCCGACGGACGACCCGCCGCTGTCGCGGGCCGAGCGGCGCAGCCTCCAGAGCGCGCTCGCCTCGCGCGGCTACGACGTCGGCGAGCCGGACGGCCGGGTCGGCGCCAAGACCCGGGACGCGATCAAGGACGTCGAGCGCCGGCTCGGCATGCCGGAGACCGGGCGCCCCGGCGCCAAGGTGCTGGAGGCCCTGCGCCGAAGCTGAAGCTTCGGTGCCGAAGCTAGGGCTTCGGTGCCGAAGCTAGGGCTTCGGTGCCGGGGCTCCCGGGGCCGCCTGGCCGGCCGCTCACTGCGGCAGGACGGTCCGGTCGCGGGCGGCGAGCAGGCCGAACCCCGTCGCGGCGAGCCCGAGGGCGACGTAGAGCGCCGCCGGCAGCCCCCAGCCGCCGCTGCGCTCGTGGGCGATCCCGACCAGGAACGGGCCGAGGGCGGCGCCGCAATAGCCGATCCCCTGCGCCATCGCCGAGAGGTCCCCGGCGGTCCGGGGGTCCCGGGCCCGCAGGACGATGAGCGTCAGGGCGAGGCCGAAGCAGCCGCCGAGGCCGAGGCCGAGCAGCAGCGCGAACCCCCAGGCGAAGGCGAGGGGGCCGAGCAGCAGGCCGCAGAAGCCGACGACGGGCAGGCCCACGACCACGAGCACCCAGGGGCGCTGGTCGCGCCGGCGGGCCGCCAGGGTCGGCACGACCAGCGCCAGGACGCCCTGCGCCAGGGCCGAGACCGAGGCGAGCAGGCCCGCCGTCACGGTGTCGTAGCCCCGCTCGGTCAGGGCCGCGGGCAGCCAGCCGAACACGATGTAGGCCAGCGACGATTGCAGCCCCATGAAGGCCGTGACCTGCCAGGCGAGCGGGTCGCCCCAGAGGCTGCCGAGGGCGCCGCCGCCCCCGGCGGCCGGTGCGGGCCGGGCCCGCACGAAGGGCAGCCAGGCAAGGGCGGCGACGAGGGCCGGTGCGGCCCAGGCCATCATGGCGCCCTCCCAGCCGGTCCCGAGAACCCGCTCCAGCGGGACCGTGAGGCCCGCCCCGGCGGCGGCCCCGAGGCAGAGCAGCGCGGTGTAGAGGCCGGTCATCAGCCCGCCCTGGTCGGGGAAGTCGCGCTTGACGATGCCCGGCAGGATCACCCCGACGATGCCGATGCCCGCCGCCGCCAGGACCGAGCCGGCGAACAGGGCCCCCAGGCCACCGAGCCCGCGCAGGGCCAGCCCGGCCGCCAGGACCAGCAGGGCGGCGAGCACCCCGGCATCCGGCCCGATCCGGCGGGCGATGGGCGAGCCGAGGCGCCCGAACACGCCGAGGCAGAGCACCGGCAGGGTGACGAGGGCGCCCGCGAGGGCGCCCGACAGCCCGGTCTCGGCCCGAATGCCGGGCAGGAGCGGCCCGACGCTCGACAGGGCCGGCCGCAGGTTGAAGGCGATCAGCATCAGCCCGAGGCCGATCGCGACGGGGCTGCGCAGGCCCCGCGCCGTCGTCCCGCCGCCGGGCCCGGCGGCCCCGCGCCTCCCGGCGGCCACGTCCTGTCCTGTCGTTGGCACGCGTTCCCTCTCCCCGGTGCGCGATGCCGCGCTTCAGGGCGTCTTAGAGCACGGCCGGCCGCGGCGAACATGCAAAAGGCGCGGCCGCGGCCCGGTCGCGCCGCATGTCGCGGGAGGATGGAGGGCGCCGGCACCCCGTTCGGGAGGGGCCGCGGGGCCGGGCGGGCGCGGGGTCGGGACGGCCGCGCCGGGCCGGCGGCTCAGCCCGCGGTCTCGGGGGGCGCGCCGAGGGACTCGACGAGGCCGATGATGCGCCGGCGCACCTGGCTGTCGCCGATGCGCTGGAACGCGCGCACGAGTTGCAGGTCCTGGCTGGTCCAGAACAGGTCGCTGCTCATGTCGACGGCGGCGCCGTTGCTGGGCTTGTCCTCGCCGGCGTTGCCCTCGTGGCGCGGGGCGCCCTCGTAGAAGAAGCCGACCGCGACGCCCAGCATCTCGGCGATCTGCTGCAGCCGGCTCGCGCTGATGCGGTTCGTTCCCTTCTCGTACTTCTGGATCTGCTGGAAGGTGACGCCGAGCGCGTCTCCGAGCTTCTCCTGGCTCACGCCGACGAGGAGACGCCGGACGCGCACGCGGTGCCCAACGTGACGGTCAACCGGATCGGGGGCCTTCTTCACGATACGCTCCGCGCGCCAGGGGACGCGATCGGCCATGCCGTGCGCCGAGTGCAAGCAGGAGGCATCCTAGAAGCAAGCCGGCGAAAAAAACATCGCCAAATCGTGCGTAGAGTGTGCTTTCCGCAAGGTTCCTCGGGAGATTGCGGTCGAGTACCCCTTCGGCACCCACCGGCAAAAGCCCGACGACGCGACCGAACGGATCGGTCACCGCGCTCACGCCGGTGTTGGCGGCACGCACGAGGGGCAGGCCTTCCTCTACGGCACGCAGGCGCGCCTGGGCGAAGTGCTGCCGGGGTCCGGGCGTGTCGCCGAACCAGCCGTCGTTGGTGAGGTTGAGGAGCAGGCCCGGCCGCTCCCGGCGGGACGCGAGCGTGCCGGGAAAGATCGCCTCGTAGCAGATCGAGGGCGCGACCGGCGGCAGGCCCGGCACGGCGAGGGCCGGGCCGTGCCGGGCCTCGCCGGCCGTGAAGCCGCCCGGGACGGCGACGAACTGCCTCAGGCCGAGGGCCCGCAGGACGGCGTCCGCCGGCCCGGGCAGGTACTCGCCGAAGGGCACGAGGTGGAGCTTGTCGTAGGCCCCGCCGACGAAGCCCTCGGGCCCGATCACCAGGATCGAATTGAAGAAGTGCAGGCGCTCGCCCGGCAGCGGCTCGTCGGCCCGGGCCGCCCCGGTGACCAGGACCTTGCCGGGCGGCAGGGCGGCGGTGATGCGGCCGAGGGCTTGCGGGTCGCGCTGAATCAGGAACGGGAAGGCGGATTCCGGCCAGATCACGTGGGTGACGTCGGCGAGGCCGCTCCGGTCCGGGGCCGTGGCGCTGTCGCTCAGGCCCAGGTAGTGCTGGAGGATGCCCTCGCGGTTGCGCGGGTTGAAGCGGGCGTCCTGCGGCACGTTCGGCTGCACGAGGCGCAGGCGCACCCCGGGCACGTCCGGCACGGGCCCGGCCGGGATGCGCAGGGCCCCGGCGCCGGCGAGGCCGGCGAGGAGCGCCAGGGCGGCGAGGGAGGGGCCGAACCGCGCGGCCGGGCGCGCGCCGGTCGCGAGCGTGGCGGGCGCGGCGCAGGCCAGCACCGCCAGCACGGTCAGGCCGTAGAGCCCGATCACCGAGGCCGCCTGCATCAGCCAGAGATTCTGGCCGAGCGCCATGCCGAGGGTGTTCCACGGGAACCCCGTGAACAGGTGGCCGCGGAGCCACTCCGAGGCCCCGATCCCGAAGGCGAGCGCGGCGATGCGGCCCGGCCCCGGCGACCAGGCGAGCCGCGCCAGGGCGAAGCCGGCGGCGTAGAACAGCCCGAGCACCGCCGGCAGGCCCAGGACCCCGAGGGGCATCAGGTAGGCGAACTGGTCGGCCTCGACCAGGAAGGCGGCCCCGAGCCACCACAGCCCGGCCGTCATGTAGCCGAAGCCCCAGGCCCAGCCGATCGCCGCCGCGGCCGCGAGGGTGCCGGCGCGGCGCCCGAGGCGGCGCGAGCCCGTGGCGGCGCCGTCGAGGAGCCAGACCGCCGGCACCAGGGCGACGACGAGGGCCGGCAGGATCCCGAAGGGCGGCATCGCGAGCGCCCCGCAGGCCCCGGCGGCCCAGGCCAGCGCCAGCCGGGTCAGGCCCGCCGTGAGCGCGACCCGCCCGGCGAGGGCGCCGAGCGCCGCGGGCGCCGGCGCGACGAGGGGCCCGGCCTCCCGCGCAGGCGCACCCGCGAGTCGGCTCATGCGCCGGAATCGGCCCGCGTGGCGCCGTTGCCTCCGTGGATCCCCCGGGCCGGCGGCGGCAGCGCGAGGGGAACCGGGGCGGCCTCGATGCGCGCGAGCCCGCGGTGCAGGCGCAGGCGCTTGATGCGCCGCGGGTCGGCGTCCATCACCTCGACCTCGAAGTCGCCCGGCACGGCGATCACCTCGCCGCGGGCGGGCACGCGGCCCGCGATGGTCACGATCAGCCCCCCGATGGTGTCGACCTCCCCGGCCATCTCGCCCACCGCGGCCGCGAGATCGACGCCGGTCGCCTCGGCGACGTCGTCGAGGCTGGCGCGGGCGTCGGCCACGAAGATCTCGGTCTCGCCCTCGACCCGCAGGACGCGGTGGCCCTCGGCCACGTCGTGCTCGTCCTCGATGTCCCCGACCACGACCTCGATGAGGTCCTCGATCGAGATCAGCCCGTCGGTGCCGCCGTACTCGTCGATGACGAGCGCCATGTGGGTGCGGGTCGCCTGCATCCGCACCAGGAGGTCGATCGCCGGCATCGAGGGCGGTACGAACAGCACCGGGCGCAGGATCCGGGTCGAGGACAGGCTGGCGGCGAGGTCGACCTCGCCGAGGTTCGGCAGCCGGCCGGGCCGGGGCCGGCGCGCCCGCCCGTCCCCGGCCGGGACCGCGCTCTCGGGCGCGGCCTTCGCGGGCCGGCCGCTCCCGGTCTCGGCCCGGGTGGCGATGTGGTCCACGAAGTCGCGGATGTGCACCATGCCGCGGGGATCGTCGAGGGTCTCGCCGTAGACCGGCAGGCGCGAGTGGCCGGCGGTGCGGAACACCTTGAGGAGCTCGCCGAGGCCGACCTCCACCGGCACCGCCACGATGTCGGCCCGGGGGATCATCACGTCGTCGACCCGCACCCGGTGGAGGCTGAGCACGTTCTTCAGCATCGCCCGCTCGACGGGCGAGAAGGCGTGGTCGCCGGACTGCGCCTCGGCCAGCGCGTCGGTGAGGTCGTCGCGCTGGGCGTCGCGCGGCCTCAGGTGGAAGATGTTCAGGAGGCGATCGTACCAGGGTTCACGCGCCGGACTGTCGTCGTCCGGGGTCGCCTGCGCGGTCGCGGCGGCGCCGCGACTTCGGTCGTTGGTCATGTCTCTCTGGTCTGGAGTGAGGGCGGCGGCTCATGCGGCCGCGTCGCCGTACGGATCGGGAACGCCGAGGCGCCGGAGCGCCGCGATTTCCAGAGCTTCCATGGCGTCGGCCTCGGCCTCGCCGGTCTCGTGGTCGTGACCGAGGAGGTGCAGCGTGCCATGAACCACGAGGTGCGCGAGGTGGTGGCCGAGGGGCTTGGACTGCTCGCCACTCTCGCGCAGCATTGTGTCATAGGCAAGAACCACGTCGCCGAGGGCGCGCAGGCCGCCCCCGTGCGGGTGGCCGACCGGGAAGGACAGGACGTTGGTGGGCGCGTCCTTGCCCCGCCAGGTCCGGTTCAGCTCCCGCACGGCGGGATCGTCGGTCAGGACCACGCTGATCTCGACGGGGGCGCCCGGCGGCACGACGGCAAGCGCCGCCTCGACCGCCCGGGCCACGACGGCGTCGAGGTCCGGGACGGCCCCCGCCCAGCGCTCGTCCTCGACCGCGACGTCGATCTCGTTGCCCCCCGTCACGGCAGCGGGCCGCGGCGGGGCGGGAGCGGGCGGCCGGGCGGCGCGTCGGGGTGCACCTGCGCGTCGGACTCGTAGGCGGTGACGATGCGGCGCACGAGGTCGTGGCGCACCACGTCGACGTCGCGGAACGTCACCCGTCCGATCCCCTCGACGCCGTCGAGGATGCGCACCGCCTCGACGAGGCCGGATTTCTGGCCCGGCGGCAGGTCGATCTGGCTCGGGTCGCCGGTGACGATCATGCGCGAGTTCTCGCCGAGCCGGGTCAGGAACATCTTCATCTGCATCGTGGTGGTGTTCTGCGCCTCGTCGAGCAGCACCACCGCGTTGGTGAGCGTCCGCCCGCGCATGAAGGCGAGGGGCGCGATCTCGATCATGCCGGTCTGGAGGCCGCGGTCGACGTGGCGCGCCTCCATGAAGTCGTAGAGGGCGTCGTAGATCGGCCGCAGGTAGGGATCGACCTTCTCGCGCATGTCCCCCGGCAGGAAGCCCAGGCGCTCGCCGGCCTCCACGGCCGGCCGCGACAGGATCAGCCGCTCGGCGTGGCCCTGCTCGAGGAGCGAGACCGCGTGGCCCACGGCGAGCCAGGTCTTGCCGGTGCCGGCCGGCCCCTCGGCGAAGACGAGCTCGTGGGCGCGCAGGGCCTTGATGTAGGCGTCCTGGGCGCCGTTGCGGGCCCGCACGGCGCCGCGCCGGCGCGTGGCGATCTGGTCGAATTGCAGCCGCTCGCCGTCGGCGGGCGCCTCGGCCGGGGAGAACAGGTTGCCCTGGAGCGAGGCCTCCTGGATCACCCCGTCGACGTCCCCGAGGGTGAGGGGCGTGCCGCCGCCGTCCCGCACCCGGGCGTAGAGCCGCTCCAGCACCCGGCGCGCCCGCTCGGTGGAATCCGGCGGGCCCTTGACCACGACGTGGTTGCCGAGGGCGGTCGCCACGATGCCGAGGCGGCGCTCCAGGTGGGCGACGTTCTGGTCGTACTGGCCGAAGACCAGGCTGGCCAGGCGGTTGTCGTCGAAGGTGAGGGCGACCTCCGCGGCCTCGCTCAGGCCCGCCACCGCCCGGGGCGAGGGCTCCCGCCCCCGCGGATTGCCGCGTCCGCCCGTGTCTCCGGGTGCCATCCTGTCGTTCCTCACGCGGCGGCCGGGGTCGCGGCGGCCGGGGTCGCGGCGGCCGGACCCGCGGCGGCCGGGCCTCCGGGGGGCGGAGCCGCGGCGGTCCCGGCCGCCGCGACCTCGCCGAACAGGCTGTTGGCGCCGGCGCGCAGGATGCGGACCGGCACCACGGTGCCGATCGCCGCGGGGTCGGCCTCGACCTGCACGGCCTGGAGGTAGGGCGACTTGCCGGCGACCTGCCCCGGATGGCGTCCGGGCTTCTCCATCAGGACCTCGACGGTCCGCCCGACGGCGGCGCGGTTGAAGGCCTGGCGCTGGCCCTCCAGCAGGTCCTGCAGCTCGGCCAGGCGCGCGCGCTTCACGTCCTCGGGCACCGCGTCCCCGCTCTCGGCCGCGGGCGTGCCGGGGCGCGGGCTGTACTTGAACGAGTAGGCGCTGGCGAAGCCCGTCTCCTCCACCAGCCGCAGGGTGGCGGCGTGGTCGGCGTCGGTCTCGCCCGGGAAGCCGACGATGAAGTCGGAGGACAGGGCGATGTCGGCCCGGGCGGCGCGCACCCGGTCGATCAGCCGGCGGTAGGTGTCGGCGTCGTGCCGGCGGTTCATGGCGGCGAGGATCCGGTCCGAGCCCGACTGCACCGGCAGGTGCAGGTAGGGCATCAGGGCCGGCAGGTCGCGGTGGGCGGCGATCAGCGCGTCGTCCATGTCCCGCGGGTGGCTGGTGGTGTAGCGCAGCCGCAGGAGGCCCGGCACCGCGGCGAGGCGGTGCAGGAGCCGGCCGAGGGACCAGGGCGCGCCGTCCGGGCCCTCGCCGTGGTAGGCGTTGACGTTCTGGCCGATCAGGGTCAGCTCCCGGGCGCCGGCCCCGGCCAGGCGCTCGGCCTCCGCCAGGATCCGGGCCGCCGGCCGCGAGACCTCGGCCCCCCGGGTGTAGGGCACGACGCAGAAGGCGCAGAACTTGTCGCAGCCCTCCTGCACGGTCAGGAAGGCCGAGACCCCGGGGGTGCGCCGCGCCGGCAGGTGGTCGAACTTGTCCTCGAGCGGGAACTCGGTGTCCACGACCTTGGCGGAGGCGGCGGCCTCGAGGAGCCGGGGCAGGCGGTGATAGCTCTGGGGGCCCACCACCACGTCGACGCCGGGCGCCCGGGCCAGGATCTCGCGGCCCTCGGCCTGCGCGACGCAGCCCGCCACCACGATGGTGGTCGGCCGGCCGGCCTCGGCCCGCTCGCCCTTCAGCACGCGCAGGCGGCCGAGCTCGGAATAGACCTTCTCGGCCGCCTTCTCGCGGATGTGGCAGGTGTTGAGGACGACGACGTCCGCCTCCTCGACGGCGCCCGTCTCGGCGAAGCCCTCGCGGCCGAGCAGGTCGACCATCCGGGATGCGTCGTAGACGTTCATCTGGCAGCCGTAGGATTTGACGAACGCTTTCTTCAACGAACCGGCCTTGGTCGGAGGGAGCGGCGACGCGACGGGGAACTCCCCGTCATTTAGGCGGTCTCGGCGGGAATGAGAATAGGCGCCGCCCCGGCCGGGTCCCGGGCCGGGGCGGCGCCGGCGGGCCTCGGCGGCGCCTGCAGCGGGGCGCGGCCCGTCACCGCCTCCTGGAGGGCGCGGCGGATCGCGGCCTCGGCGAGCGCCGTCGCGGCCTTGCGGTCGGTGCCGGCCGCGAAGGTGATCGGCTCGCCCCAGACCACGTGGGCGTCGACCGGGCCCCGCTCGAGGAAGGACGCGACGTGGGGGCCGAGCTCCATGTCGCCGTACCAGGCGATGTCGGGGCGCTCGACCCGGGTCAGCGGCAGCCCGTGGCGGCGCGGATAGGCGATGCAGAGCGGCTGGAGCCGCACCCGGTCGAGGCCGCCCTCGGTGAGGGCCGCCCGGGCCGCGCCCACGAGGGAGGTGCGGAAGGGCAGGAGGCGGGTGCCGTCGCCGGTCGTGCCCTCGGCAAACAGCACGATCAGGTCGCCGTCCCGCAGGCGCTGGCTCAGGGCGGTGTTGACGGTCGCGGTGTGGCGCTTGCGCGCGCGGTCGATGAAGACCGTGCGCTGGAGCCGCGCCAGGGTGCCGATCACCGGCCAGCCGGCGATCTCGGACTTCGCCACGAAGGAGAGGGGCCGCAGGGCCCCGAGCACCGGGATGTCGAGCCACGAGATGTGGTTGGCGAGCACGAGGGCCGCCTCGCCGGGGGCTGGGGGCGTGCCCACGACGGTGATGCGGACGTTGAACAGGCGCACGAACAGCCGGTGCAGCCAGACCGGCGCGACGTCGGCGACGTGCCCGCGCCCGATCCTCAGGCTCAGCCAGTGCGGCCCGACGAGGAGCAGGAAGGCGAGGGCGTAGATCAGCAGCCGCAGGCCGGCGACGAGGTGCGTCATGAACGGGATGGTGGCCGCGGGCTCCGGCTCGGTCCGCCGCGACGGCGCGGCGGGCGGCAGGGCCGCATAGCGAATCCGCCGGCCGCCGTCCACCGGCGCGGCGCACCGGCCCCGGCGCGCGGGAGCGCGGCGCGCCAGAGGACCTCGCGCGGCGCGCCAGAGGACCTCGCGCGGTGCGGCTGCGCGCGGGTGCCGCCCTAGTCCAGCGCCGCCCGCATCATCAGGGCGTTCGCCCGGCTCCCGTCCGGCCGGGCGTAGTAGCTCGCGCGCCGCCCGGTCTCGCTGAAGCCGAGGCGGCGGTAGAGGGCGAGCGCCGGGCCGTTGCCGTCGTCGACCTCGAGGTGGACCGCGCGCACGCCGCTGTCGGCGAGCGCCCGCAGGTGGGTCGCGAGGAGTTGGCGGCTCAGGCCGGCGCCCCGGCAGGCCGGGCCGAGCACGATGGTGAGGATCTCGGCCTCGTCGAGGACCCGGCGCGAGAGCACGAAGCCGCCGAGGCTCGGCCCCAGCATCAGCGCGTGGGCGGAATGGCCGCGCTCGCACAGCATCCGCTCGAACTCGTGCGGCTCCCAGGGCCGCGCGAAGGCGGTGGCGTGCAGGTCGGCCATGGCCGCGGCGTGGTCGGCCGAGGCGAGCGGCGCGACGTGGGCGGCCGGGGTGGAACGGAACGGCATCCACTTCATGGGAGGGGTCCGTCAGCGGCGCGGCAGGCGCGCGTGGTCCTGGGGCTGGGCGTCGGGGCCGCGCAGGTAGAGCGGCCGCGGCAGGGCGTGGTCGGGGTCGGCCACGAGTCCGAGGGAGGCCACCCAGGCGACCTGGGGCGCGGTGTGCCCCTCCGGCACCAGGGCCGGCACTCCCGCGGCGGCGGCCGCCGCCGCGACCGCCGGGGCGGCGGAGCCCGCCAGGGCGGCCGGGCCGGCGCCGATCAGCCGGACCGCCTCGGCGAGGGGGAGCAGGGAGGGCGGCACCGCGATGCCGCCGTCGGCGCTGAGCGCCTGGAAGTAGACGTGGCCGTGGCGGGCGTCGATCGCGGCGGCGAGGAGGTAGCCCTGGCCGAGGAAGTCCTGCTCGTCCGCCAGCAGGGGCGCGAGCAGCGCCGAGAGCGTCGTCACCCCGACCACCGGGACGCCGGCGGCGAGCCCGATGGCGCGGGCCGCCGCGAGGCCCACCCGGAGGCCGGTGTAGCTGCCGGGGCCGACCGTGACGGCGACCCGGTCGAGGCTCGGGAAGCCGCCCTCGACCCGGGCCATCACCCGCTCGAGGAGGGGCAGCAGCGCCTCGGCGTGGCCCCGGGCAAGGTCCATGCTCTCCTCGGCCAGCGGCTCGGGCGACTCGTCCGCCGTGACGCAGGCCGCGCACCTCTCGAGCGCCGTGTCGATGGCCAGGATACGCACTGCCGTCAGGCTCCGCCTCTCGCCGCCCCGGGATCGCCGCGGCCGGATCCGTGTCACCGGCCGCGCGGGCCACAGGGCCCCCCGCGCCGCGGGACAGAATGACACCGTGGGGTTAACGCAAAACGCGGCCCTCGCGCCGGCGGGCGCCGGGGGACGCGCAGGCGGGCGCCGGGGCCGGACGTCGGGCCCGGCGCGACGCGCGGCCCCGGCGTCAGATGGCCTGGACCTCCCGGATGTCGGGCAGGAAGTGGCGGAACAGGTTCTGGACGCCCTGGCGCAGGGTGGCGGTGGAGGACGGGCAGCCCGAGCAGGCTCCCTTCATCTCCAGGTAGACCACGCCCTCCCGGTAGCCCCGGAAGGTGATGTCGCCGCCGTCGCCCGCCACCGCCGGGCGCACCCGGGTCTCGAGCAGGTCCTTGATGGTCGCCACGGTGTCGGCGTCGGCGGCCTCGAAGAACTCCTCGGCCTCCTCCTGGGGCGCCGCGTTCGCGTCGAGGACCGCCGCCCCCGACATGAAGTGCTCCATGATGGCGCCGAGCACCGCCGGCTTCACCTGCGGCCAGCCCGGCTCGCCCTCGGCCTTCGTCACCGAGATGAAGTCGTGGCCGAGATAGACGCCGGACACACCCGGCACGTCGAAGAGGCTCTGGGCCAGGGGCGAGCGCGCCGCGGCGCCGGAATCGCGGGCCTCGAAGGTGCCCTCGCCCAGGACGACGCGGCCGGGCAGGAACTTCAGGGTGGCGGGGTTCGGGGTCGCTTCGGTCTGGATGAACATCGATGATCCTTCGGGGTTCTCTGCGCCGGTTCAAGGCCGGCCGGGAACGGCGCCTGCGGGCGCCTGCGGGAGATGTGGACCCGCCGCGCCGAAAGCTCAATCCGTCGAAGGGCGGCTTTCGTGCGCCGGGCGACGGATCCGGCCGGGCGCCGGGCGGGGAGCGCCGCGCGCCGCGGGGGCCCGGACGCTCACCCCGCGAGGGCGGTGATCTCCGCCTCGCTGAGCGCGCCCGGCACGATCACGATCGGCACCGGGAACGAGCCCGCGGAGCGCCCCGCGATGGTCGAGACGAGCGGGCCCGGGCCGTCGGTGCCGGTGGCCGCCGCGAGCACCAGGAAGCCGATGTCCGCGTCCTCGTGGATCTGCGCCAGGATCGCGTCGGCGCGCTCGCCGGTGCGCACCACGAGCTCGGGGTCGACGCCCGCCGCCCGGCGCGCCGCCGCCGCGAGCACCTCGAGGCGCTCCATGGTCTCGGCCTCCGCCTCGGCCCGCATGGCGTCGCCGACGCCGAGCCATTCGAGGGTGTCGGGAGGCTCGGCCACGGCCAGCATCACCACGCGGGCGCCGAGCCGGGCCGCGCGGCGGACCGCGAAGTGCACCGCGCGGTCGCATTCCGGGGTCTCGTCGACGAGCACCATGAACTTGAGCCGGTGGCCCGCCTCGAACGACCGGCGTCGCGTGATATCGACCATGACGGGTTGCGCTCCACCGCCGCGATGCTGCCCGACTCGGGGGCGGGCCCGCAAGGGCGGCCCGCCGGCGCCGGAAATTTCATCAGGGGATCGAACGACATCACCGCCGCCGCGGCACCGTGCTGGTGAGCCTCTCCGGGGGAGTCCTGGGCCGCGGGGCCGGGCCGGGCCTTCCGCCGGATGACCGACGGCGTCGGCGACCCGGCGCGCCGCCACGCCGGCAGGGCGGGGGCGCGGGCCCCCGCCCTGCCGCGGGCGGTCTCCTCAGTAGCGGCAGACCCGGCGCGGTCCGTAGGGCGTCGGGCGGACGACGCAGCCCCGGCCGTAGCCGCCCCGGCCGTAGACCGGGCGGCAGCGGCCGTAGGGCCCGCGGGCGAAGCCCGGGCCGCAGCCCTGCGCGACCCGGGTGACGGGCGCCTCGGGGGCGAGGAGGCCGGGACCGGCCGGCGCCGCGTTCGCGGCGGGCGCGGCGGCGAGGCCGCCGAGCGCCAGGGCGGCGAGCCCGGCGAGCTTCCAACGCATCGGCATGGCGGAATGTCCTCCGTGGGTCGAGCCGGCCCGGCGGGCGGGCCGGCGGGGCGACCACAGACCCGAGGCCGCCTGAACGCCAGATGAGCGCCGGCGCGGGGCCGGGTGCCCGCGCCGGCGCGGGCCCATCCCCGTCGCGGGAAGCCCCGACCGGGGCCGGAATCCCGCCCCCGCCGTGTCGACAAGCCGCGGCCCTTCCTGTAGAGAGCCGGCAACTCACAACAGGACGCCGAAATCCTGACGCCGGACCTTATCCCAAGGCGCGGCGGCGACGGCGGGAGCTTGATCCATGAACATCATCCAGCAGCTCGAGCAGGAGCAGATCGCCCAGCTCAACAAGACCATCCCGGATTTCGAGCCCGGCGACACCGTGGTGGTGAACGTCAAGGTCAAGGAAGGCGAGCGCAGCCGCGTCCAGGCCTACGAGGGCGTGGTGATCGCCCGCTCCGGCGCCGGCCTCAACGAGAGCTTCACCGTCCGCAAGATCTCGTACGGCGAGGGCGTCGAGCGCGTCTTCCCGATCTACTCGCCCCTGATCGACTCGATCAAGGTCAGCCGCCGCGGCAGGGTGCGCCGGGCCAAGCTCTACTATCTGCGCGACCGCCGCGGCAAGTCGGCCCGCATCGCCGAGCGCGCCGAGCGCGGCTCCGAGAGGGGCAAGCCGAAGCCGGCCGCCGCCGAGTAGGCCGGCGCCCGCACGCCGCCCCGCACGAGGCCGCCTCCCCGACCGGGTCGAGGCGGCCTTCCTCGTTTCAAGGGCGCCGCACCCGCCGCACCCCGCGCCCGTCTCAGCCGACGCCGCCCGGGACCGCCATCCCGGGCCGCCGCGCGAAGGTCCAGAGCCGGTTGCCGGAGAAGTTCCAGAACACCACGGTCCCGGTCGTCACCACCTGCGCCGGCAGGTAGGGCAGGCCGAGCCCGCGCGTGAGCGCGGCCATCGCCAGCCAGGTCAGCGAGAGGCCCACGAGCGCCACGATCGCGAAGCGCCAGGTCGCCTCGGCGTGCGGGCGGTCGCTGGCGTAGGTCAGGCGCCGGTTGAGGGTGTAGGAGACGACGCCGCCCGCCACGTAGCCGGCGAGGGCCGCCCGCACGGGGTCGAGCCGGGCCGCCTCGACGAGCCCGACGAGCAGCCCGTAATGCACCGCGAGCGCCGCCAGGCCGACGCCCACGTAGGCGGCGAATTGCCGTGCCAGGCCGGCCGCCGCCGCGCCCCGGCATTCGCGCCGGGCCGGTCGCCCTCGTGTATCCGCCACGCCCGTCCCCGCTCGACGCCACCGGCGGTCGTTGCCGCCCCCTCCTTGTAGCGCCGGGGACTGAACCGGAGATGACTTCTTCGCGCCCGCGAGCGCGACGACCGCGACCGCGACCGCGGCGCCGGCGGCCGCGGGCGCCGCGCTCAGCCCTGGAGGCGCGCCGCGACCTTGCGGCTGAGCCAGCGCGGCACGAGGCGGGTGGCGAGGACGGCCCCGACGTTGCCGGCGCCCGTCACCACCACGGCCTTGCCGGCGAGGTGGCCGGCGACCCCGAGCCGGGCCACCGCCTCGGCGCTCATCACCCCGCCCCTGACGCGCCGCGTGCCCGGCGGGTCGGCCCTGTGCGGGAACTCGGTGGCGGTCGCGCCCGGGCACATCGCCGTCACGGTGACGCCGTGGGGCCTCGCCTCCTCGAAGAGCGCCTCGGAGAGCGAGAGCAGGTAGGCCTTGCTGGCGTGGTAGACCGCCATGTTGGGGCCCGGCAGGTAGGCCACCACCGAGGCGACGTTGAGGATGCCGCCGGCGCGGCGGGCGATGAGGCCGGGCAGCACCAGCCGGGCGAGGGCGGTGGGCGCCGCGACGTTCACCGCGACCATCTCGGCGAGGTCGCCGGCCGGCAGGGCGGCGAAGCGCCCGCGCAGGCCGAAGCCCGCGTTGTTGACGAGGGTGTGGAGCACGAGGCCGCGCGCCGCGACCGCCGCGAGGAGGCGCGCGGGCGCCTCCGGCTCGCCGAGATCGGCCGGGACCACCTCCACGGGGACCTGCGGGCGCAGGGCCTCGGCCAGCGCCTCCAGGCGCTCGGCCCGCCGGGCGCTGAGGATCAGCGGACGCCCCCGCGCCGCGAAGGCCGCCGCGAGCGCCGCGCCGATCCCGCTCGAGGCGCCCGTCACGAGCGTCCAGGCCGGCGCCCCGCTCAAGGGCCCGCCCCCCGCCCCGCCCTTCCTTTCATCGAGCCCCCCATGCTAAAGGCGCGCAACGACAATCCCCCGCCGCTCCCGGACGTTCCGCGCCCGCCTCCGCCCCCGGGCGGTCCGGCCCGGACGAAGGCCGGGCGCGCGCCGCACCCGAGTCTGAAGCGTCCGATGCCCAAGCGCACCGATCTCTCCTCCATCCTCATCATCGGTGCGGGCCCGATCGTCATCGGGCAGGCATGCGAGTTCGACTATTCCGGCACCCAGGCCTGCAAGGCCCTGAAGGAGGAAGGCTACCGGATCGTCCTCGTCAACTCGAACCCGGCCACGATCATGACCGATCCGGATCTCGCCGACGCGACCTACGTCGAGCCGATCACGCCCGAGATCGTCGCCCAGATCATCGAGAAGGAGCGGCCCGACGCGCTGCTGCCGACCATGGGCGGGCAGACCGCGCTGAACTGCGCGCTCTCGCTCAAGCGCATGGGCGTGCTGGAGCAGTACGGCGTGCAGATGATCGGCGCCACCGCGGAGGCGATCGACAAGGCCGAGGACCGCCACCTCTTCCGCGACGCGATGACGAGGATCGGCCTCGAGACCCCGAAATCGGCGCTCGCCAACGCCTCGGCGGCCAAGAAGGCGGACCGGCAGAAGTACCTCGCCGAGGTCGCCCGGATCGAGGCCGCCGCGGCCGATCCGGACGCCCGCAAGGCCGCCCTTGTGGCCTTCGAGAAGAAGTGGGCGGCGGGCGAGAACGACCGGCGCAAGCGCTACGGCGAGCACGCCATCGGCCAGGCCCTGATCGCCCTCGCGGAGGTCGGCCTGCCGGCGATCATCCGGCCCTCCTTCACCCTCGGGGGCACCGGCGGCGGCATCGCCTACAACCGGGAGGAGTTTCTGGAGATCGTCGAGCGCGGCATCGACGCCTCCCCGACGAACGAGGTCCTGGTCGAGGAATCGGTGCTCGGCTGGAAGGAGTACGAGATGGAGGTGGTCCGCGACCGCGCGGACAACTGCATCATCGTCTGCTCCATCGAGAACATCGATCCCATGGGGGTGCACACGGGCGATTCCATCACCGTGGCGCCGGCGCTGACGCTGACCGACAAGGAGTACCAGCGCATGCGCGACGCCTCCCTGGCGGTCCTGCGCGAGATCGGCGTCGAGACCGGCGGCTCGAACGTGCAGTTCGCCATCGACCCGGCCACCGGCCGGATGATCGTCATCGAGATGAACCCGCGCGTCTCGCGCTCCTCGGCCCTCGCCTCGAAGGCCACCGGCTTCCCGATCGCCAAGGTCGCGGCGAAGCTCGCGGTCGGCTACACGCTCGACGAGATCGCCAACGACATCACGGGCGGCGCCACCCCGGCCTCGTTCGAGCCGACGATCGACTACGTCGTCACCAAGATCCCGCGCTTCGCGTTCGAGAAGTTCCCGGGCGCCGAGCCGACCCTGACCACCGCCATGAAGTCGGTGGGCGAGGCCATGGCGATCGGGCGCTGCTTCGCCGAGTCGCTCCAGAAGGCCCTGCGCTCCCTGGAGACGGGCCTCACCGGCCTCGACGAGATCGAGATCGAGGGCCTCGGCAAGGGCGACGACCGCAACGCCATCAAGGCGGCGATCGGCACCCCGACCCCCGACCGGCTGCTCAACGTGGCGCAGGCGCTCCGCCTCGGCGTGAGCCACCAGGAGGTGCACGCCTCCTGCAGGATCGATCCCTGGTTCCTCGAGCAGCTCCAGGCGATCATCGACCTCGAGAACAAGGTCAAGCGCTTCGGCCTGCCCGCCACCCCGGGCGCCTTCCGGCAGCTCAAGGCGGCGGGCTTCTCGGACGCGCGCCTCGCGGTGCTCGCCGGCACGGACGAGGCCGGCGTGCGCGAGGCCCGCCGGGCGCTCGCGGTGCGGCCGGTGTTCAAGCGCATCGACACCTGCGCGGCGGAGTTCAAGGCGCCGACCGCCTACATGTACTCGACCTACGTCGCGCCCTTCGCCGGCACGGTCGCGGACGAGGCCCGGCCCACGGACGCCCGCAAGGTGATCATCCTCGGCGGCGGCCCGAACCGGATCGGCCAGGGCATCGAGTTCGACTATTGCTGCTGCCACGCCTGCTTCGCCCTCAGCGCCGCCGGCTTCGAGACGATCATGGTCAACTGCAACCCGGAGACGGTCTCGACGGATTACGACACGTCGGACCGGCTCTACTTCGAGCCCCTGACCGCCGAGGACGTGCTGGAGATCATCGAGACCGAGCGCCAGGCCGGCACGCTGCACGGCGTCATCGTGCAGTTCGGCGGCCAGACGCCGCTGAAGCTCGCCCGCGCCCTCGAGGAGGCCGGCGTGCCGATCCTCGGCACGTCGCCGGACGCCATCGACCTCGCGGAGGACCGCGACCGGTTCAAGCGCCTCCTCGACAAGCTGCACATGAAGCAGCCCAAGAACGGCATCGCCTACTCGGTCGAGCAGAGCCGGCTCGTCGCCGCCGACCTCGGCCTGCCCTTCGTGGTGCGGCCCTCCTACGTGCTCGGCGGGCGCGCCATGGCGATCATCCGCGACGAGACCCAGTTCGCCGACTACCTCCTCGACACGCTCCCGAGCCTGATCCCCTCCGACGTGAAGGCGCGCTACCCCAACGACAAGACCGGGCAGATCAACACGGTGCTGGGCAAGAACCCGCTCCTGTTCGACCGCTACCTCTCGGACGCGATCGAGGTCGACGTCGACGCGGTCTCGGACGGGCGGGACGTCTTCATCGCCGGCATCATGGAGCACATCGAGGAGGCGGGCATCCACTCGGGCGACTCGGCCTGCTCCCTGCCCCCGCGCTCGCTGCCGCCCGAGACCATCGCCGAGCTGGAGCGCCAGACCCGGGGGCTGGCGCTCGCCCTCGAGGTCGGGGGCCTGATGAACGTGCAGTACGCGATCAAGGACGGCACGATCTACGTGCTGGAGGTCAACCCCCGCGCCTCCCGCACCGTGCCGTTCGTCGCCAAGGTGATCGGCCAGCCCATCGCCAAGATCGCCGCCCGGGTGATGGCGGGCGAGCCCCTCGCGAGCTTCGGCCTGGAGCGGCGGCCGCTCCAGCACATCGGGGTCAAGGAGGCGGTGTTCCCGTTCGCGCGCTTCCCCGGGGTCGACGTCCTGCTCGGCCCGGAGATGCGCTCCACCGGCGAGGTCATCGGCCTCGACCGGAGCTTCGGCGTCGCCTTCGCCAAGAGCCAGCTCGGCTCCGGCACCCAGGTGCCGAAATCCGGCACCGTCTTCGTGTCGGTGCGCGACGCCGACAAGGCCCGCATCCTGCCCGCGATCCGGATGCTGGCCGATGTCGGCTTCTCGGTCGTCGCCACCACCGGGACGCAGCGCTTCCTGGCGCAGCACGGCGTGCCGGCCGCCCGCATCAACAAGGTGCTGGAGGGCCGGCCCCACGTCGTCGACGCCATCAAGAACGGCGAGATCCACCTCGTGTTCAACACGACCGAGGGCGCGGGCGCCCTGTCGGACTCCCGGTCCCTGCGCCGGGCCGCCCTCTTGCATAAAGTCCCGTACTACACCACTCTCGCAGGGGCGATGGCAGCCGCCGAGGGGATCAAGGCCTATCTCGAGGACGATCTCCAGGTGCGTGCCTTGCAGGAATATTTCGTGGCCTGATCCATGGGACGCGGGTATACGCCCGCCGTGACGACGTCGCGCCCATTCAGGGTGGTCTGAACAGGCCTGGTCGAGAGTGGCTCTCCCTCTCACCGGGCCCATTACTTGTGACGCGAGACGACGACGATGGACAAGGTTCCGATCACGGTGCGGGGATTCGCGGCTCTGGAGCAGGAGCTGAAGCGCCGCCAGCAGGAGGAGCGCCCGCGCATCATCCAGGCGATCTCGGAGGCGCGCGCGCTCGGCGACCTGTCGGAGAACGCCGAGTACCACGCCGCCAAGGAGGCCCAGTCCCTCAACGAGGGCCGGGTGCTCGAGCTGGAGAGCCTGATCTCCCGCGCCGAGATCATCGACGTGGCCAAGCTGTCGGGGTCGAAGATCAAGTTCGGTGCCACCGTCAAGCTCGTGGACGAGGACACCGAGGAGGAGAAGACCTACCAGATCGTCGGCGAGCCCGAGGCGGACGTGCATTCGGGCCGGGTCTCGATCACCTCCCCGATCGCCCGCGCGCTGATCGGCAAGGCCGTCGGCGACACCGTCGAGGTCTCGACGCCGGGCGGCGGCAAGTCCTACGAGGTCGTCGGCGTGCGGTTCGGAGCCTGAGGGCGCCCGGGCGCGGCGGACCGGACGACGTGAGCCAGACGACGCGGCGCGCCGGCCCGCGGCCGCGCCCCGCAGCCGGGCGAGCCCGCGCGGCCGCCCTGGTGCGGGGGCTCGTCGGCGCGCTGCTCGCCGGGATCCTCGCCGCCGGCACGGCGGCGGCGCAGGACGACCGCCTGCCCCCCGGGACGCGGTTCTCCGCGATTCGGGTCGATGTCGGCCCGCTCCAGGCCCAGGGCCTCGACGGCTTCGCGCTCCAGGTGCGGGGCGACCTGCAGGCCGCCCTCGGGCGGGTCTTCGCGGACCGTCTCGGCGGCCCCGGCCCGGTCCTCGTCGTCCGGGTGACCGGCGTATCGCTCAACGCCTACGCGGGCAGCGACTCGCGCCACGGCCGCGGCGGCGGCAGCAACACCGACTACCTCGACGGCGAGGCCCTGGTGCTCGGCCGCAAGGGCGAGGTGCTGCTGCGCCGTCCCCAGCTCTCGGCCACGCCCGCGAGCTACGGCGGCGCCTGGTACGACCCCGCCTCGGAGCGCCGCCGCACGACGGTGCTGGCCGAGCACTACGCCGCGTGGCTCAAGCGCGGGCTCGGGCTCGACTGACGCGGCCCCCCGCCGGCGCCGGCCGGCCCGCGGCCCGCGCCGGCCCGCGGCCTCAGCGGCCCGGGCCGAAATCCGCCGCCGCGAGCAGGGCCCGGTCGAGGTCGTCGCTGCCGCCCCGGTCGGCGCCGAGGGCCTCCCGCAGCGCCGCCTCGGTGTCGTAGATCATCACGTCGCAGGCGGCCGTGGCGGCCTCCGGCGAGAGCCGGATGCAGGTGCGCAGCACGTAGCGGCCGTCGCCGGTGCGGTAGAGCGTCTGGGTGATCGGCAGGGCCGCGTCGTCGCGGCTCCGCGCGGATCCGATCGGCGTGGCAAACAACCTCACGACGTCGCTGCAATCCGTCATCGCCGATCCTTCGTCGCCACGCACGCGTCCCGGGGCGAGGCGGGGCGCCCTCGCGGCCCGGCTCCGGATGATCCGCGAGGACGACCGCATCCTGCCTGCGCGACATCGCGGGATGGCGATCGATCTCGACACAGTCCCGCCGGCCCGCGCCCCTGGATTACGCTTCGCAAGTACAGGCCCGACATCCCTTATTTGAGGTAAATGACCCGATCGGTATAGTGCGCCTGCCACCGTTTGACCGTTAGGTGGCGGGGCGGGACCGGCGGGTGCGGGGCGGGATGGCGGGGTCGCGCGAGAATCGCCTGGGGGAGGTTGTCGACCGCTTCTACGAGGCGGCCCTGCGGCCCGAGCTCTGGCGTACGGCGCTGCACGCCTACAGCGAGGCGCTCGGGGCCGAGGGGGCGCTCATCTTGCCCGGGCCCCGCGCCGCCGTCGCGCCGGCCTGCTCGGAGGGCCTGGACGCGGTCGTGAGCCGCGGCGTCGACGAGGGCTGGTTCGCGGACAATCCCCGGGTGACGCGCGGGATCCCGGCCCTGAAGGACACCCGCGGCGTGCTGGTCGAGTCCCAGATCTTCACGCCCCGGGAGCTCGACCACCTGCCCTTCAACGCCGACTTCGTCGCCCGCTCGGGGTTCCGCTGGTTCGCCGGCATCTACCTGGTCGCCTCCGGGCAGGACAGCGTCATGCTGTCGGTCGAGCGCAAGCCCGGCCAGGAACCGTTCTCCCACCGGGAGATCGCCCAGATCGGCCGGATGCTGCCGCACTTCCAGCGGGCCGGGGAGGTCGCGCTGCGCCTCGCCGAGACGCGGGCCTCGTCGATCCTCGAGGCCTTCGAGCTGATGCGCTGCGGCGGCCTGCTGCTCGACGGCACCGGGCGCGTCGTCGGCCAGAACGGGCGGGCCCGCGCGATGGGCGGCCGGACCCTGCGCGTGGTGCAGGGCACGCTCGTCGCCCATCCGGCGGCCACCAACGCGGCCCTCGGGCGCCTGATCGGGAGCGTGATCGGGCGCGGCCCCGCCCACGCGGCGCCGGCCGCGCCGCCGGTGGCGGTGCCCCGCGAGGGCGGGCCGCCCCTGGTCGTGCACGCCGCCCCCCTGGTCGCCTCGGGGCAGGAGCCGTTCCGGCGAGCCCGGGCCGTGCTGCTGATCCGCGACCCCGCCGAGGCCGGCGAGGTCGGCGACGCCCTGCTGCGGCAGGCCTTCGGCCTCACGGCCGCGGAGGCGCGCCTCGCCAACGCGCTGGCGCGGGGCCGCGACCTCGCCGAGGTCGCGGCGGCGGGCGGCACGACGGTCGCCACCCTGCGCAGCCAGCTCAAGGCCGTGTTCGCCAAGACCGGAACGCACCGGCAGGCCGAGCTCGTCGCCCTCCTCGTCCGCATGGCCCTGCCGGCCTGAACGGCCGGCGCTCACGCCTCGCCGAGCGGCGCGATCGGGTCGTCCTTGATCTGGTCGATGGCGAGCGCGGTGCGCACGCTGCGCACGTTCGGCAGGCCCGTGAGGTAGCCGACCATCTGCTGGAACGCCGCCAGGTTCGGGGCCACGCACTTGAGCAGGAAGTCCGTCTCCCCCGAGAGCGTCCAGCACTCGCGCACCAGGGGCCAGCCGCGCATCTGCGCCGCGAAGGCGGCGAGGTCCGCCTGCCCCTGCGCGGCGAGCTGCACCATGGCGAAGCACACGACCTCGTAGCCCAGGGCCTTCGGGTCGAGGAGCGCCCGGTAGCCCCGGATGATCCCGGCCTCCTCCAGCGCCCGGACCCGGCGCAGGCACGGCGGCGCCGAGAGGCCGACGCGCCGGGCGAGCTCGACGTTGGTGATGTTGCCGTCGGCCTGCAATTCCCGGAGGATCGCCCAGTCGATGGCGTCGAGGCGGGCGGGCACGGGAGCGGGCGTTCCTGGCGGCTTGTGCGGGCGAAGCCCGGTCACTACCCGCCCGCCGGAGCCGACACAAGCGGGCGCGCGGCCGTCGCCGCCCCGTCCGGGATGCCGAGGGAAATATGTTTTCGAACGACCCGATTTACTCGGGCGCCGGGCGGCCTACTTCGAATCAGCGGCATCGCGCTGCCGAGGCGACCACGATGGCAATCAACTTTCTCAGCGTCGGCCGCAATGCAGGCCGCTTCGAGGGCGACGTGCAGCTGCAGGTCAGCCGGGCCGCGCGGCTGCGGGCCGAGCTGGACCAGGACGCGGCCACGCGCGAGGAGAAGATCGCGCACCTCAAGGCCCTGCGCCTCCTGCGGGACGCCGCCCCGACGGCGCCGGTCCCGGCCTGAGGGCGCACGCGCCGGGGGCGCCGGGCCCTACAGCGTCGCCCAGAGCCGGGCCAGGCGGGTCTGGGCGGCCTCGCCCAGGGTCTGCGCGTGCTCGTAGGCGCGCCGGTCGTCGGCGGCCTCGGCCCGCTGCATCCGGCCGAGGGCCCAGCGGATGCGGCAGCGCTCGCGCTCGATCCGGGGGACCGTGACGCGCACGCGCTCGCAGATCACGTCCCGCACGTCGTCGAGCCCGCGGCCGTACGCTCGCCTGTTCCTCCGCCCGGAGGTGAAGGCCGGCCCACACCTCGGTGTGGCGGAGCAGGCCCTGGTGATCGTGGCGCGCCCGCGCCCGGCGGATCTGCCGGCAGGTCAGGTCGAGCCGGAGCGTGAGGAGGCGGAGCCGGAACGTGCCGAGGAGGCCCGGGGGGACGTGCGCTTTCCGGGGATAGTCGGTGGGCATCACATCCTCCGTGATGCGGCGCGCCGTCGGACCGGCGCGGCTCTCCTCGTATCATGGACGTCCTCCCGGCAGCCCGCGTTGTTCATCGCGATCCGGAAATATTTTTCGGACAGGCTGGGCGAACCGTGCCATGATGATTTGCCAGCTATCCGGGCGCGCGTCGATTAAGCGGCTCTGGATCGCGTCTGGTCCGCTGTGTTCTTCATCAGTACGCGCGATCGGCGCCGCGGGGCGGAGTTCCTGCCTGCGCGCGGCGTGCTGGTCGCGTCGATCCGCCAGCCATCACCGAGGGAGCTTCCCATGGGATCCGATCGCAAGCGCGGGAACCGCGAGGTCAAGAAGCCCAAGAAGGAGAAGCCGCAGGCCAGTGCCGCGGCCCCGAGCCTCAAGGGCGGGATCTCGGCGAGCGCGCGGTCCGAGCAGAAGAAGTGACGGCCTGACCGGTCGGCGCCCGCGGGACCTCCGGGTCCGCGGCGCCCGGCCGGCGTCCCGGGCGCCGCGGCCGGTCCCGGCGCCTGGGCGACGATTGCTCCGCTCCGCGCACCCGCCCCGCGACGGCCGCGGATCGAGGGCGCGCACGGCCCCGGCCGCCCCGCCTCCGGCAGGACGCGCGGGCCGAGGGAGCCGCCGGCCCGTGCCGGGCCAGGCGGCGGACACCTCGAGACTCCGTTCCGTCAGGGTGCGGTCCGCTTTGCGCGCCGGAGCGGCCGGCGGGGCGGCGGCCGTCACCGTCTGGCCGCCGCGGACGTGGACCCGGCCGCCCCCGGGGGACCGGCCGGGGACGAGCCCGTCCGTCCCCGCCCCACGGACGTGATCCACATCACAGAAGGAGAGGCCGCACGCGGTCAATCTGCTCCCACATCGCACGAACAGGAGCAGACATGACCAGGTCAGTACTTCGCGCAGCCCTCGTCGCCGGCATCGCGGCGGTCGCGCTCGCCGGTGCCGCGCAGGCCCGCGGCTTCGGCGGCGGCCACCGGGGCGGCTCCGGCGGCCACGGCGGCGGCTTCCACGGCGGCTTCCACGGCGGGGGTTTCCAGGGCGGGGGCGTCCGGAACGGCGGCCTCGGCAGCCGCGCCGGCATCGCGGTCGGCGAGCGCAATCCGGGCGGCCCCGGCGGACACCACCACGGGCACCACCACGGGCACCACGGACACCACCACGGACACCATCACGGGCACCACCACGGACACCATCACGGGCACCACTGGCACCACGGCTTCGGCTGGAACACCGGATGGGGCCTGCAACCGGTCGGCATCGCCCCGGCCTACGACGACGGCTGCGACGTCAGGCGGGTCGTCGACCGCTCCGGCAGGATCGTGGTGAGACGCGTCTGCGACTGAAGTCTCGGCAGGAACCCCGGACCGGACCGCACGGCCGGTCCGGGTCCCCCCGGCAGGGCGCCCTCCCCAGCCGGTGCGGCGCCCTACGCGCCGGGCGCGAACATCTCGTCGAACGAGTAGCCCGAGCCGCGCACGGTGCGGATCGGGTCCGGGTGGCGGGCGCGGTTGATGGCCTTGCGCAGGCGGCCGATATGCACGTCGACCGTGCGCTCGTCGATGTAGACGTCGTGGCCCCAGACACCGTCGAGGAGCTGCTCGCGCGAGAAGACCCGCCCGGGGCTCTGCATCAGGAACTCGAGCAGCTTGAACTCGGTCGGCCCGAGATGCAGCTCGCGGCCGTCGCGGCGCACGCGGTGGCTCACCCGGTCGAGCTCGATGTCGCCGGCGACGAGCAGGTGGGCGAGGTGCGCGGGCTTGGCGCGGCGCAGGAGCGAGCGCACCCGCGCCAGGAGCTCCGGCACGGAGAACGGCTTGACGATGTAGTCGTCGGCGCCGGTGGCGAGCCCGCGGACCCGGTCGCCCTCCTCGCCCCGCGCGGTCAGCATGATGACCGGCAGCCGCTCGGTCTCGCGCCGGGCCCGGATGCGCCGGCACAGCTCGATGCCCGAGAGGCCCGGCAGCATCCAGTCGAGCAGGACGAGGTCCGGCACCTGCTCGCGCAGGCGCAGGTCGGCCTCGTCGCCGCGGGCGACGGCGTCGACCGCGAAGCCCTCGGATTCCAGGTTGTAGCGCAGCAGGAGGGTCAGGGCCTCCTCGTCCTCGACGATCAGGATACGGGCGTTCATGGCGGGCGGTTCGGGTGGCGGGCCGGGGCGGTCAGGCCCCGGCCGGAGATTCGGCGGTGGCGAAGCTCGAGCGGTCGTTCTTGGGCCGGTCGCCCGCCAAGGTCTCGCCGGTGACGAGGTAGTGGATGGTCTCGGCGATGTTGGTGGTGTGGTCGCCGATGCGCTCGACGTTCTTGGCGCAGAACAGGAGGTGCGTGCAGAACGTGATGTTGCGCGGGTCCTCCATCATGTAGGTCAGGAGCTCGCGGAAGAGCGAGGTGTAGAGCGAGTCGATGTCGCCGTCCCGCTCCCAGACGTCGAAGGCGGCCTTGGTGTCCTGGGTGGCGTAGGCGTCGAGCACGTCCTTGAGCTGCGCCTGCACGAGCTCGCTCATGTGCTCCACGCCGACGACGATCTTCTGGAGCTGCACCTGGTCGCTGATCGCCACGACGCGCTTGGCCACGTTCTTGGCGAGGTCGCCGATGCGCTCGAGGTCGCCGGAGACGCGGATCGCCGAGATCGTCTCGCGCAGGTCGATCGCCATGGGCTGGCGGCGGGCGATCAGCAGGATCGCCCGCTCCTCGATCTCGCGCTGGAGGCCGTCGAGGCGCGGGTCGGCGGCGATCACGCTCTGGGCGAGGCCGACGTCGCGGCGCACGAGGGCGTGGCTCGCGTCGGCCATCATCTTCTCGGCGATGCCGCCCATCTCGGCGATGCTGCGGCGCAGGTTCTGCAGGTCGGTGTCGTAGGAGCTGACGATGTGGTTCGCCATGGGGCCGTCCTCCGAGGGGAACTCAGCCGAATCGGCCGGTGATGTAGTCCTGGGTCTGGCGCTTGGCCGGGTTCATGAACAGGCGGTTGGTCGGCCCGAACTCGATCAGCTCGCCGAGATACATGAAGGCGGTGAACTGCGAGATGCGGGCCGCCTGCTGCATGTTGTGGGTCACGATCGCGATCGTGAACTCGGACCGGAGCTGCTCGATCAGCTCCTCGATGCGGCCGGTCGAGATCGGGTCGAGGGCCGAGGTCGGCTCGTCGAGCAGGATCACCTCCGGGCGCTGCGCCACCGTGCGGGCGATGCAGAGCCGCTGCTGCTGGCCCCCCGACAGGCCCATGCCGGATTGCCGGAGCTTGTCCTTGACCTCGTCCCAGAGGGCGCCCTTGCGCAGGGCCTCCTCCACGCGGTCGTCGAGCTCGGCCTTCGGCAGGCGCTCGTAGAGCCGGATGCCGAACGCGATGTTGTCGTAGATCGACATCGGGAACGGGGTCGGCTTCTGGAACACCATGCCGACCCGCGCCCGCAGCTCGTTGAGGTCGATCGCCGGGTCGAGGATGTTGCGGCCGTCGAGCAGGATCTGCCCGTCGGCGCGCTGCTCGGGGTAGAGGCTGTAGATGCGGTTGAAGGTGCGCAGCAGGGTGGACTTGCCGCAGCCGGAGGGCCCGATCAGGGCCGTGACCTGGCGGTCGCGGAAGTCGAGGTTGATGTTCTTCAGGCCGCGGAAGTCGCCGTAGTAGAAGTTCACGTCCTTGACGGCGAGGCGGACCGGGGCGGATTCGTCGGCCCGGCTCTGGCCGACGACCGGCGCGGCGGTGGCGGTGGCGCTCATCGGGGATCTCCGGAGGGGGTCAGCGGGCCTTGACGCCGCGCAGGAAGAAGCGGGCCGTGATCGACAGGCCCAGGATCGTCGCGGTGATGAGCAGCGCCCCGGCCCAGGCGAGCTGGCGCCAGTTCTCGTAGGGCGAGAGGGCGAACTGGTAGATCATCACCGGCAGGTTGGCGACGCCGCCCATCAGGTTCGGGCTGAACCAGGAATTGTTGTTGAGGGCGGTGAACAGGAGCGGCGCGGTCTCGCCGGCGATGCGGGCGAGCGCCAGCAGGATGCCGGTGACGATGCCCGACTGCGCCGCCCGCCAGGTGACCTGGCGGATCACGATCGAGGCGGGCGCGCCGAGCGCGGCCCCCGCCTCCCGCAGGGCGCCCGGGACGAGCCGCAGCATGTCCTCGGTGGTGCGCACGATCACCGGGGTCGCGATGATGGCGAGCGCCACGCCCCCGGCCCAGCCCGAGTAGCCGCCCATCGGCCGCACCATCAGGGTGTAGACGAACAGGCCGATCAGGATCGACGGGGCCGAGAGCAGGATGTCGTTGAGGAAGCGGATCAGGTTGGCGAGGCCGGAGGTGCGGCCGTACTCCGCCAGGTAGGTGCCGGCCAGGACGCCGACCGGCGTCGCCACCACGATGCCGATCAGCGTCATCACGAGGCTGCCCAGGATCGCGTTGGCGATGCCGCCGCCCTCGGAGCCCGGGCCGGGCGTGACCTCGGTGAAGAGGGCCGGCGAGAGCCCGCGCAGGCCCTCGATGATCAGCATCAGCAGGATCGAGCCGAGCACCAGGGCGCCCAGGAACGTGGCGGCGGTGCAGAGCAGGATCAGCAGGCGGTCGGCCGTGCGCCGCCCGGCGCGGACACGGCCCCAAGCCTGCTGCGCAGGAAGGACCTGCTGCGCAGGAAGAGCCTGCTGCGCAGGGTAGGCCTGCGGCGCGGGGCTCGCCGGCACCGCCGGGACGGCCGCCTGGGGCGCGGGGGCGGACGGGGTCGGGGCATCCATCGGGGTTGTCTCCGTGCGGCGCTGGGTCAGGCCACCCTCGCGCGGCGCACCAGCAGCCGGGCGATGATGAGCACCACGAAGGTGACGACGAACAGGATGCACCCGAGCGCCATCAGGGCGTTGAGCTGCATGCCGTCCGCCTCGTTGAACTCGTTGGCGATGCGCGACGCGATGGTGGAGCCGGGATCGAAGATCGAGGCCGAGAGGCGGTTGGCGTTGCCGATCACGAAGGTGACCGCCATGGTCTCGCCGAGGGCGCGGCCGAGGCCCAGCATGATCGCCCCGATGATCGAGACCGAGGCCTGCGGGATCAGCACGTGGCGCACGACCTCCCAGGTGGTGCAGCCGATGCCGTAGGCGCTCTCGCGCAGCACGGTCGGGATCTGGTCGAGCATGTCGCGGGTGATCGAGGCCACGAAGGGCACGATCATGATCGCCAGGATGATGCCGGCGGTGAGCACGCCGACACCCGAGGGCACCTGCGCGTACAGGAGGGTGCCGACGACGGGCAGGCCCTCGACGAGGTTCGAGACCGGGATCTGCACGAAGCGCGCGAAGAGCGGCGCGAACACGAACAGGCCCCACATGCCGTAGATGATGCTCGGCACGGCGGCGAGCAGCTCGATCGTCATCGCGACGGGCCGCCGGGCCCAGCCGGGGCAGAGCTGGGTCAGGTAGATCGCGATGCCGAGGGAGACCGGCACGCCGATCAGGAGCGCCAGGAAGGCCGACACCAGGGTGCCGATGACGGCCACGAGGGCACCGTACTCCTCGCGTCCGACGTTCCAGGCGCTGGAGGTGAGGAAGCCCGGGCCGAAGGTCTGGAAGGCGGGCCAGCCGCCATACGCGATCGCCGCCAGGATGCCGGCCAGCACCAGGAGCACCAGCAGCGCCGAGGCGTAGGCGGCGGTGCGGAAGGCGCGGTCCGCGAGGCCGCCGGGGGTGCGGCGGGCGGCGGCGGGGCGCGACGCGAGAGCGACGTTTTCGGACAACGCGACCATCCGGGTTTCCTTGTCGACGAACGGAGCCTGTAGCGCGCCGCGCGGGGCGGCGCGAGCCGGGTGGCGGCGCCGGGGGCGGGCGGGCGCGGGCCGCCCGCCCCCGGGGTGCCTACATGCCGAGGACGGGCTTGCCGTCCTTGCCGACGATGCTCTTCCACTCGTCCTGGACCTGGGTCACGACCTTGTCGGGCAGCGGCACGTAGTCGAGGCTGGTCGCGAGCGTGTCGCCGTTCTTGTAGGCCCAGGCGAAGAACTTCAGCACCTCGGCGGTGCGCGCCGGCTCGGCCGGATTCTTGTGGACCAGGATGAAGGTCGCGGCGGTGATCGGCCAGGCCTTGGCGCCGGGCTGGTTGGTGAGCGAGATGCCGAAGCCCGGCGCCGCCTTCCAGTCGGCGTTGGCGGCGGCGGCCTGGAAGGCCTCGTCGCCCGGCATCGGGTACTGGCCGTCCCGGTTCTGGATCAGGGCCACCGCCAGGCTGTTCTGCTTGGCGTAGGCGTACTCGACGTACCCGATGGCGTTCGGCACCTGCTTGACGACGGCGGTGACGCCCTCGTTGCCCTTGCCGCCCTGGCCGGCCGGCCAGCTCACCGTGGTCGAGGCGCCGAACTCGGACTTCCAGGCCGGCGACACGTCCGACAGGTACGTGGTGAAGATGTTGGTGGTGCCGGAGGCGTCGGACCGGTAGACCGGCGTCAGCGGCGCGTCGGGCAGCTTCACGCCCTCGTTGAGCTTGGCGATCTTCGGGTCCGACCACTTGCGGATCTTGCCCTGGTAGATCTCGGCCAGGATCTCGCCGGTGAGCTTGATCTCGCCGGTCTTGAGCCCCGGGATGTTCACCACCGGGACGACGCCGCCCATCACGGTCGGGAACTGGACGAGGCCGTCCTTCTCGAGGGCGGCGCCCTTGAGCGGCGCGTCGGTGGCGCCGAAATCGACGGTCTTGGCCTGGATCTGCTTGACGCCGCCGCCGGAGCCGATCGACTGGTAGTTCAGGCCGTTGCCGGTGTCCCGGCGATAGACCTCGGACCACTTGGAGTAGACCGGGAACGGGAACGTGGCCCCGGCCCCCGTGATGTCGAGGGCCAGCGCCGAGGTGGCGATCTGGGCGGTCGCGAGCCCGATGGCGAGCGCGGTGGAGAAGGGTTTCACGTGACTCTCCGTGTTCGGGTCGATCTGGCACGGTGCCGGGGCCGGACCGGGGCCGCCGTCGCGCCGGGAGCCATAGGCCCCGCACGACGCCGGCCCTATGACGGTTGGATGACGATTGGATGACAGGGGCGGGTCTGCCCCCGCCGGGCGGCCTCCGTTGCGACGTTTCCACGCCCTCGCGCGTTGACCCCCCGCGACATCCGCGAGGAGGCGAGAGGATCCGCGCCCGTGCCGAACGCCGAGACGATCCAGACCGGAAACGGGAACGACGCCTGCCGCCGCGAGCTCCACGCGCTCCACGCCGAGCGCGAGGCGCTCGAGCGCCGGCTGGCGCTCGCCGCGCAGCAGCGCCTCTACCGGAGCGACCCCGCCGCGGTCGCGGCCGCGCAGGCCGAGGAGGCGGCGCTCCTCGTCGCGCTCGACCGGCTCATGACGCGCATCCGCGCCGCGGAGTACCGGACCAAGCCCGGCGCGCGCTCCTGGTGAGCCCGTTCGGGGTTCGGCCCCGGAACCTTGACCATTGTGGCCCGTTGCCCCGGAGCGGCGGCCTCGGGCGCGCCGCGTCGAGAGAGGAGACCCCGATGGCGATCGACAAGGACCGGGTGGAGGGCGCGGTCGAGCAGGCGAAGGGCATGGCCAAGGAACTCGCCGGCAAGGTCACGGGCGACGCCAAGCTCGAGGCCGAGGGCAAGGGCCAGAAGGCCGGCGGCAAGGTCCAGAACGCCGTCGGCGGCGTGAAGGACGCCCTCAAGGGCCGCTGACCCCGGCCGCGTGCCCCGCGGGGCCGTGCCGCACCTCGACAGGCGCGCTCCCGACCCCACTTCCCTCCCATGGATGCCGTCCCGCGCGGGATGGGGCGAGCGGCAGCACCCTGGCGGTAGGGCGAGGCCCGGCCGCAGGGCATGACCGCCCCCCTTCCCGTTCCGTTCCAGCCTTGTGAGAGTCGAATGCTCGCCAACCGCACCGTCACCGACACCGAGTCCGATGCGAAGCCCTGCCTGCCCTCCGGCGTCCAGCGGCATCTCGGGCAGCAGTTGCGGGACGCCTACGCGCCGATCGAGACCGCGAAGACGCCCGATGCCTTCCTGGCGCTGATCGAGAAGCTCGAGGCGGCGCTCACCGCCCGGGGCCAGGCGGTCGAGCCGGAATTCCGGGCCGGCCTGCTCGCGGCGCTGCCGTCCCTGCGGGCCTTCGCGCTGTCGCTGACGAACAACGCGGCCCGGGCGGACGACCTCGTCCAGGACACGATCCTGCGGGCCTGGCAGAACCAGCACCGCTTCCAGCCCGGCACCAACCTGAACGCCTGGCTGTTCACGATCCTGCGCAACGCCTTCTACTCCGAGCAGCGCAAGCGCATGCGGGAGGTGCAGGACGAGGACGGCTCGTACGCGGCGCGGCTGTTCACGGCCCCCGACCAGGGCCACCGCCTCGACGTGCAGGACCTGCGCGCCGGCCTCGCCAAGCTGCCCCCGGACCAGCGCGAGGCGCTGATCCTCGTCGGCGCCGAGGGCCTGTCCTACGAGGAGGTGGCGGGGATCTGCGGCGTCGCGATCGGGACGATCAAGAGCCGGGTCAACCGGGCCCGCAACCGGCTGGCGGAGCTGCTCGGCTACGGCGACGACGACCTGACGGGCGACCGGATGATGCAGTCCGCCATGGGCGAGGGCGTCTGAGCCGCCGTCCCGGGGCGAGAAGGTTTTTTTTGGGGGGCGGGCACGCGGCGGCGCGGGCCCGCCCCTTTCGCGTTCCGGCAAGGCCGGGCGCGGGGAGGCCCCGCGGCGCGCACGCGCGCCGTCCCGGCGGCGCGAGACCCGGTCGTGCGGATGACCGGGCCCCGCCCTCGATCGATGGCGCGGCGGCGCGCGCGCCCTAGCGTGCGCGCTGGGCGTCCCGCTCGCGGTGGCGCAGGCGCAGCAGCAACTCGACCTGCTCGAGCGGGATCGGCAGGCCGTCGATCGTGCGCTCGTAGAGGGAGCGCAGCTTGAGCCCGAGCCGGCGCTGCGCGTCGGCGCCGAGGGCCGGCATGGCGCGCTCCCGCGCCGCCTCGCCGGATGGAATGGAATCCTGCTTCATGAGACCGAGAGCCCCGTGCCGCCGCGTCAGCACCCCGATCGGGTGATCTGCTCCGTGAAGCGCCAGTCTCGGCCGATATGGTAAAGATTTCGTTAAATTCGCGCTTCATTCACCATGACGGCGATCCCGGGCGGCGAATCAGCGCAGCGCGCTGTCAGCTTAACCGCCCGCTCAGGGCTGTCCAGGGCGGGCCCTCAGGCCTCGGCGGCCTGGAGCAGGCGGGCCGCGGCGGCGCGGGCCTCCTCGGTCACCGTGGCGCCGGCGAGCATCCGGGCGATCTCCTCCTGGCGCGGCGCGGCGGAGAGCGGCCTGACCCGGGTCGCGACCCGGTCCGAGCCCTTGACGGCCTCCTTGGCGATCAGGAAGTGGGTCGAGGCCCGGGCCGCGACCTGCGGCGCGTGGGTGACGGCCACGACCTGGACCCGCTCGGAGAGCCGGGCGAGGCGCGCGCCGATCGCGTCGGCGACGGCCCCGCCGACGCCGGTGTCGATCTCGTCGAAGATCAGGGTCGGGGCCGAGCCCTTGTCGGCCAGCACGACCTTGAGGGCGAGCATGAAGCGGGAGAGCTCGCCGCCCGAGGCGACCTTCATCATCGGCCCGGGCCGGGTGCCCGGGTTGGTTTGCGCCCAGAACTCGATGCGGTCGAGCCCGGCGGGATCGCGGGAGTCCGGGTCGGTGCTGATCTCGGTGATGAAGCGCGCCCGCTCGAGCTTCAGGGGCGGCAGCTCGGCCTGGACCGCCTTGTCGAGGGCGGCCGCCGCCTTGCGGCGGCCCTTGCTGAGGCCCTGGGCGAGGCCGAGATAGGCGGCGTCCGCCGCCGCGAGCTCCGCCTCCAGGCGCGCCAGGGCCTCCTCCCCGGCATCGATGGCGGCGACGTCGGCGGCGTAGCGCTCGCGCAGGGCCGCGAGGTCGTCGACCGTCACGTCGTACTTGCGGCCGGCGGCCCGCAGGGCGAAGAGCCGCTCCTCGACGCGCTCCAGCTCCCGGGGGTCGAACTCCGCGGCCTGGAGGGAGTCCTCCAGCGCCGTGCGGGCCTCGTCCAGGGCCACGAGGGCGTTGTCGAGGGCGGCGATGCAGGGCTCGACCAGCCCGGGGGCCTGGGCGGCGCGGCGCTCCAGCTTGCGCAGGGCCGCCGAGAGGTGGGCCGTGGGCGAGCCCTGGCCGCCCACGGCGTCGAGGGCCTCGTGGAGCTCCCGGGCGACCTTCTCGCCCTGCTGCATGGCGGTGCGGCGCTCGGCCAGCCCCGTCTCCTCGTCGGCTTTCGGATCGAGGGCGCCGAGCTCGTCGACCGCGTGGCGCAGGAAGTCGACCTCCTTGCGGGCGGCCTCGACGCGGGCGCGGTGCTCGGCGAGGGCGGTGCGGGCCTGGCGCACCCGCCGGGCGGCCCCGGCGACCGCGCCCTGCGCCTCCGCCAGGGCGCCGAAAGCGTCGAGGATGGCCCGGTGGGTGGTCGGGTCGGCGAGGGCCCGGTCGTCGTGCTGGCCGTGGATCTCGACCAGCGCCGACCCGATCGCCCGCAGGACCTGCACGCCCACGGGCTGGTCGTTGACGAAGGCGCGGGTGCGCCCGTCCGCCACCTGGATCCGGCGCAGGATCAGGTCGCCCTCGGTGTCGAGGTCGGCCGCCGCCGCGAGCGCCCGGGCCGGGTGCGCCGGGGGAACGTCGAACACCGCCGTGACCTGCCCCTGCGCCTCGCCGTGGCGCACGAGACGGCCGTCGCCGCGCCCCCCGAGGGCGAGCGTGAAGGCGTCGAGGAGGATCGACTTGCCGGCGCCGGTCTCGCCGGTCAGGACGCTCAGGCCATCGCGAAAATTCAGCTCGAGCTTGTCGATCAGGACGATGTCGCGGATCGCGAGCTGAACCAGCATGCCACCCTTGCCGGGACCGTCGAACGGAGGAACGGGACGGTGTTTACAGCCGCGAGAGCCGTGGCGCGAGTGCGCGCCGCCGCCGCAGCGGCCGGTCCCGGATGGACCCGGACACCCCCGCGGGGCTCCGGGGGGCCCGGACGCGCCCCGGGTCCCGGGGCGCCCTCCTCTACTGGGCCTCGGCGGTGCGGGTGTCGCCGATGATGCCGCGGAACGCCTTGCTGATCCAGGACGAGCGCTCCTCGCGGGGCTGGAGGCCGCCGTTCTGGAGCAGGCCGTAGGCGTCCTTGTACCAGGGCGAGTCGGGGAAGTTGTGGCCGAGCACCGCGGCGGCCGTCTGAGCCTCGCCCGCGATGCCGAGGGCCATGTAGGCCTCGGCGAGGCGCTCGAGCGCCTCCTCGGCGTGGCGGGTGGTCTGGTACTTGCTCACCACGTCGCGGAAGCGGTTGATCGCGGCCGGGAAGTTGCGGCGCTCCAGGTAGTAGCGGCCGATCTCCATCTCCTTGCCGGCGAGCTGGTCGCGGGTGATCTGGATCTTGGCCTTGGCGTCGACGGCGTATTCCGAGGTCGGGTACTTCTGCGCCAGCTCCTGGAGGGCGACGAGCGCCTTCTCGGAGCGATCCTGGTCGCGGGTCACGTCCGGGATCTGCTTGTAGTGCGACATCGCCAGCAGGTACTGGGCGTAGGCCGCGTCCTTCGAGCCCGGATGGCGCTGGAGGTAGCGCTTCGAGGCGGTGATCGCGTCCTCGTAGCGGCCGCCCTCGTAATTGGCGTAGGCGGTCATCAGCACGGCCTTCCGCGACCAGTCCGAGTAGGCGTACTGCTTGTCGAGGTCGCCGAACTTCTTGGTCGCGGCCTCGAAGTCGCGATCCTCGATCTTGGCGAGGCCCTGGCTGTAGAGCTTGTCGGCCGGGACGTCGGGGACGATCTCGGTCTTGTACTTCTCGGACGCGAACGGGTTGATGGCGTCGAGCGAGTCGCAGCCCGCGAGGCCGAGGCCGCACGCCGCGAGCAGCACGGTCCGCAGAACGGTTACCTTCGCGTCGCGAAGCGGGTGGGCGAGCGGCATTCGGGTTCTTCCCCAAGCAGGCGGCACGTCGCGGCCGCTGATCGTCAAAGCCAAGCCCCTCATCCCGGGCGCGCGGCGAGCGCCACGCCCGGGAACGACCGCCTCGCCAGGACGCCGCGGCGATCGTTCGGAACCGCTTAACCCTGGGAGGCGATTAGGGCGCGAAAGCGGCGCGCCGGCCGGTTGTGCGCCCGGATCACCCCTCCGGGGGGCGTCGGCGCGTCGAAAGCCCCGGGGTGTGGCTTCGGCACAACCCGGACGGAGCCTCAGCACTCGGGCGCGTAGACCGCGCTGCCGAGGCTGACGCCGAACTCGGCGAAGACGGGCTCGCGGCGGCCGCCGGCGGCCTCGACGATCGTGTAGTTGGCCCGGTCGGCGAACAGGGCCGTCAGGACGCCGACGTTGAGGCCGTGGCCGCCGCAATAGGACTGGTAGGCGCCGAGGATCGGCAGGCCCGCGAGGGCGAGGTCGCCGATGGCGTCGAGCATCTTGTGGCGGACGAACTCGTCCTTGTAGCGCAGGCCCTCCGGGTTCACCACGCCGCCGTCGCCGACCGCGACGGTGTTCTCGAGGGAGGCGCCGAGGGCGAAGCCGGCCTTCCAGTAGCGCTCGACGTCGCGCATCATCCCGAAGGTGCGGGCACGGGCGATGTCGCGGCGGTAGGCGGCCGGGGTGAGGTCGAGGGCCTTGCGGCTGCGGCCGATGACCGGGCTCTCGAAGTCGATCTCGACGTCGAGGCGGAAGCCGCGCTCGAAGGGACGCAGTTCCGCGAAGGCGCGGCCCTTCTCGACGCGCACGCCCCGCAGGATCTTGATGAAGCGGCGGGGCGCCCCGCAGGAGGTGGTGCCGACCGCCGCGACGGCGTCCACGAAGGGCGCGCTGCTGCCGTCGAGGATCGGCATCTCGGGCCCGTCGATCTCCACGAGGGCGTTGTCGATCCCGAGCCCGTAGAGGGCGGACATCAGGTGCTCGATGGTGGCGACGGCGCCGGTCTGGCGGTCGCCGATCACGGTGCAGAGCTCGGTGGCGGTGACCTGGGCGTGGTGGGCCTGGATCACCCGGTCCCGGCCGCCGGCCATGCCGGTGCGCAGGAAGGCGATGCCGTGATGCGCCTCGGCGGGGTGGAGCGTGATGGAAACGGGATTGCCGGAATGTACGCCGATGCCCGAGAGGCTTGCGGCTGAGCGAAGGGTCGTCTGCTGACTTGTTCTCATTCCTCAGCCCTCGGCCGTGACTCACCGTCGCGTCCCACTGTGGGGTGACACGCTCGAGGCGATCCGTCCGTTGCTTGAAGCCCCTTGGGGATGCCTGTGCCCGCAGCGCGGGCCGGCACCCTTATTCGTCTGAAGACAGCTATAGTCGCGCTCGGAAGCACGGCCAAATCACGCTTTCTTACGCTCTGTAACAGAACGGCGGACCGGATTGGCCCGCCGAAAGCTCTTTTGCACCAAAGGTTTAAAAGACGCGTTAACCCCGAGGCCGCGAGGCCTCGGGGTGTGTCATTTGGGTTCCACAGAGCGCCTTGATGGCGGGAAGATGGCACCCCGGACGGGGCCCCGCCGTCCGGCCTTCGGTCAGTTCGCCTGGCGCCGCAGGAAGGCCGGGATCTCGAGCTGGTCGTCGTCCATCATGCGGGGGGCGGGCACCATCCTGCCCTGGGGGTCGAGGTTGCCTTGCGCCGGGCGGTAGCCCTGCGGCTGGGCGGGGTAGGCGGGAGCCTGCGGCGCGTAGGCCGGGGGGGCGGGCTGCCGGTGGGCGGGCGCGGCATGCTGCGCCTGCGGGGCGTAGCCCTGGGGGGCGCCGTAGGCCTGTCCCCCTTGAGCCTGGGGCGGCGCCTGCCGGGGGGCGGGCTGGGGCATCGCCTGCGGGTGCGGGGCCGGCTGGGCCGCCGGGGCCTCGTCCTCGCGGCGCCCGCCGAAGCCGACGGTGGCGAGGCGGCGCAGGAGCGAGGTGCGCTTGACGTCCTGGGCGGTCGGCTGCTGCACCGGCTCCTCGCCGCGGCTCGCCCGGATCTGGTTCTGCGCCGGGAGGGGCAGATCCTGGACCCGGGGCATCCGCGGCGCCCGCACCACCGCCGGCGACGGCGGGATGAAGGGACCCGAGGCCACGCTCATCTGCGGCTCGGGCTGGGGCGCCGGGGCCGGGTCGTAGACCGGGGCGGACCGGGGCTGGGCCGGGGTGATCTGGACCTCGTCGCGCATCATCGGCGGGTGGGGCTGATGCTGCGGCGCGGCCGCCTCGAGGCGGACCGGCTCGGGCGCCGGGGCCACGGGCATCGGGGCCGGCTCGGCGGCGCGGGCCGCTACCGGGGCCTCGGGCCGAAAGGAGGCGCTCGGCGCCGCCGCCCGGGCCCGGGCCTCGGCCCGCAGGCGCTCGGCCACCTCGGCGATGCGCTGCTCGGTCTGGGCGATCTCCGGCGACCCAACGGCGTTGGCGGCGATCAGGGCCGGCTCGATGCCGGTGGCGACGACCGAGACCCGGATGATGCCGTCGAGGCTCTCGTCGAAGGTGGCGCCCAGGATGATGTTGGCGTCGGAATCGACCTCCTCGCGGATGCGGGTCGCGGCCTCGTCGAGCTCGTAGAGGGTGAGGTCGTTGCCGCCGGTGATCGAGATCAGCAGGCCGCGGGCGCCCTTCATCGAGACGTCGTCGAGGAGCGGGTTGGCGATCGCGGCCTCGGCCGCCCGGTTGGCGCGCTTCTCGCCGCTCGCCTCGCCGGTGCCCATCATGGCCTTGCCCATGCCGCGCATGATCGCCCGCACGTCGGCGAAGTCGAGGTTGATGAGGCCCTCCTTCACCATCAGGTCGGTGATGCAGGCGACGCCCGAGTAGAGCACCTGGTCGGCCATCGCGAAGGCGTCCGCGAAGGTGGTCTTCTCGTTAGCGACCCGGAACAGGTTCTGGTTCGGGATCACGATCAGGGTGTCGACGGCCTGCTGCAGCTCCGAGATCCCGGTCTCGGCCGTGCGCATGCGGCGCACGCCCTCGAACTGGAACGGCTTCGTCACGACGCCGACCGTGAGGATGCCCATGTCGCGGGCCGTGCGGGCGATGACGGGCGCCGCGCCCGTGCCGGTGCCGCCGCCCATGCCGGCGGTGATGAAGCACATGTGGGCGCCCGAGAGCTGATCCCGGATCTCGTCGATCACCTCCTCGGCGGCGGCGCGGCCGACCTCCGGCTGGGAGCCGGCGCCGAGCCCCTGCGTCACCCCGATGCCCATCTGGATCACGCGCTCGGCCTTGGAGGAGGTCAGCGCCTGGGCATCGGTGTTGGCGACCACGAATTCGCAGCCGAGCAGGCCCGACTCGATCATGTTGTTGACGGCATTGCCCCCGGCTCCGCCGACTCCGAAGACGGTGATGCGGGGCTTGAGTTCCCGGATATCCGGCGCTTGCAGACTGATGGCCATGGTGCGCGAGCCTCTCGTGCCTCTCGTTTGTGTCTTGGCAGGCGCCCGTACCCGGCGCCGATGTCCCGTCCCGCCCGCCCGTCTCCGGCCCCCCGCGGGGCCGGAGACGGGCGGGCGATTCCCTAGAAGCTCTCCCGGAACCAGCGGCCGACCTTGTGCAGGTAGCCGTCGTGCGGAAGGCCGATCGCGCCGCTCTGCCCGCGCGGCTCGAAGTGCTCGACGTGCGACACCTGGGGGTAGACCAGGAGGCCGACGGCGGCCGAGAACGCCGGACCCTTGGCGGCCTCCGGCAATCCCTTGATCCCGAGCGGGCGCCCGATCCGCACCTGCCCCTGGAGGATGCGGCGGGCCACCTCCGGCAGGCCGACGAGCTGGCTCGCGCCGCCGGTCAGCACCACCCGGCGCCCGGCCTGGGCGGCGAAGCCCGCGTTGCGCAGGCGGTCGCGCACCAGTTCCAGCACCTCCTCGACCCGCGGCCGGATGATGCGCACGAGGTGCGATTTCGGGATGTGGTGCGGCAGGTCGCGCTCGTCCTCGTCGACGCCGTGCACGGCGATCATGTCGCGCTCGTCGGAGGCGGTCGCCATGGCGGCGCCGTAGAGCGTCTTCAGCCGCTCGGCCGCCGCCACCCGGGTCGAGAGGCCCCGGGCGATGTCCATGGTGACGTGGTGCCCGCCCACCGCCAGCGCGTCGACGTGGACGAGGTGGCCGCCGGAGAAGACCCCGACGCTGGTGGTGCCGCCCCCCATGTCGACCACGGCGACGCCCATCTCGGCCTCGTCGTCCACGAGGGCCGACAGGCCCGAGGCGTAGGGCGTGGCGATCACCGCCTCGACCCGCAGGTGGGTGTTCTCCACGGCGAGCATCAGGTTGCGGGCCGCCGCGATCTCGGCCGTCACGACGTGCAGGTCGACGCCGAGGTTCTCGCCGAGCATGCCGGAGGGGTCGATCACCGCGCTCTGCTGGTCGAGGGCGTAGCCGGTCGGCAGGGCGTGCAGCACCGCGCGCCCGGGGCTGACGCTGTGGGTGCTGGCCGCCTCGAGCACCCGCTGCACGTCGGCGCCGGTGACGGCGCCGGTGCGCACCGGCACCCGGGCGTCGAAGTGCTGCGAGCCGAGCCGCCCGCCCGACAGGCTGACGATGACGGACTGGACCTCGACCCGCGCCATGCGCTCGGCGGCGTGCACCGCCTGGCGGATGGCGTTCTCGGCCGCCTCGAGGTCGACCACGGCGCCGCCCTTGAGGCCGAGCGAGCGCTGGTGGCCGATGCCGATGATGCGGGCGAGGTGGGTGCGGCCGCGCAGGGAGGCGAGCGTCTCGACCGGCTGCAGCTCGGCGACGAGGCAGACGATCTTGCTCGTGCCGATGTCGAGCACCGACAGGGTCGCGCTGCGCCGCGCCGAGAGCGGCTTCAGGCGCGGCGTCAGGCCGTGCTGGAGGAGACTCATGACGCGGGGCTCATGGGGCGAGGGAGGCTCATGGGGCGAGGGAGGGGCCGGGGGCCGTGGGCGTCGGGGCGGCCGGCGCGGGGCGCGCCGCCGTCGTGGGGCGGGACGGGGTCCCGCATCGGGTCTCGGTCCCGCATCATGTCTCGGTCCCGCATCATGTCTCGGTCCCGCATCATGTCTCGGTCCCTTTGGGCTTCTTCTGCTGCTTCTTCAGGGCCTCCTGGCGCGCCGCCGCGCCCTCCTCGGTCAGCCGCACGACCACCCGGTCGGGCATGCGCAGGTCCACCGCGATGATGTCCTTCCCCAGGAGGCGCGACTCGGCCTCGAGCCGGACCAGGCGGGCCATCGCCTCGCGGGCGCCGGTCTCGGGCAGGCGCACGTCGATGCCGTCGAGCTTGAGGGTCCAGCGCCGGCCCGACACCAGGGTGCCGGCGCGGATGCGGTCCTTGAGCGGGCCGGCCGCCTCGAGGAGCGCGAGGTAGTCCTTGGTGCGGAGGTTCGCCTCCTCCCCCACCACCAGCGGCAGGGCCTCGAAGCGGCCGTCGCGCATCCGGTCGATGACCGTGCCGTCCGCCGCGATCACGGCGATCTCGCCGTTGCGCTGCCAGAGCGCGCTCGGCTCGCGCTCGGTCAGGGTGACCAGGAGCTCGCGCGGGTAGATCTTGCGCACCGAGACCGCGCCGATCAGCGGCACCGCGGACAGGCGGTCGCGGACCTCCACCACGCTGAGGAAGGGCAGCGAGTGGCGCTGGTCGATGCCGGCCGCCTGCAGGATCTCGGCCGAGCGCAGCTGCGCGAGGCCCGCGATCGTGACCTTGTCGAGGCCGAAGCCGAGGGCGCGGGCCGCGACGTCGGCGGGGGTGCCGTGGCGCGCCGAGAACTCGGCGTAGCTCCCGCCGGCCACGAAGCCGACGGCGCTGACGGCGCCGAAGAACCCGAACACCAGGGCGGTGCCGAGGAGCCGCGGCATCCTGCGCCCGAGGGGCACCGCCACCGACGCGCGGCGGGGCCGCAGGAACCGCGGCAGGTACCCGGCGAGCCGCCCCGAGGGCGCGCGCGGGCCCGCTCCGCCGGCCGCCCGCCCCGCCCCGGGGGGCGTCGCGGGTGCGCCGGCCCCGGCGCCGGCGAAACCGGCGACGGTCAGCGGTTCAGGGAAGCGTCCTCCACCATCCATTGGACGAGTTCACCGAAGCTGTGCCCGGCATGGGCTGCGATCTCCGGCACCAGGCTCGTCTCGGTCATCCCGGGCTGCGTGTTGACCTCCAGCACCACGAGCGCACCGGTTCCATCCGGTGTGTCGTCGTAGCGGAGGTCGGCACGGCTCACGCCCCGGCAACCAAGTGCTTGATGCGCCGTTAACGCCAACTCTCGAACTCGCTGGTAAATATCCGGTAAAATTTCCGCCGGCAGGACGTGGATCGAGCCGCCTTTGGCGTACTTCGCGTCGTAGTCGTACCACTCGCCCGTGGCGGGCCGGATGTCGATCACCCCGAGGGCGCGGTCGCCCATCACCGCGCAGGTCAGCTCGCGGCCCGGAATGTAAGTCTCGACAAGGACTTGCTCCCCGAACGACCAATCCTCCCGGGCGAGCTCCTGGGGCGGGTGGGACCTGCCCTCGCGCACGATGATGACCCCGACCGAGGAGCCCTCGGCCACCGGCTTGACCACGTAGGGCGGCGGCAGGATGTGTTGCCGAGATGCCTCACGCCGGTTAACCACGACGCCGTCCGGCACCGGCACGCCGGCGGCCTTCATCACCACCTTGGCGCGGTCCTTCTGCATCGCGAGCGCCGAGGCGAGCACGCCCGAATGCGTGTAGGGCAGCCCCATGATCTCGAGGAGGCCCTGGACGGTGCCGTCCTCGCCGTGGGGGCCGTGCAGGGCGTTGAACACCGCGTCGGGGGCGACCCGGGCCAGGACGGAGGCGAGGTCGCGCTGCGCGTCGACCGGCGTGACCCGGAAGCCGCGGGCCTCCAGGGCAGCCGCGCAGGCCCGCCCGGAATTGAGCGAGACCTCCCGCTCGGCGGACCAGCCGCCCATCAGGACGGCGACGTGCTTGGTCATGGTTCTCTCTCTCGCCCGGGCCCGGCCCGGCCCATGAGGTGATTCGCGGATCAGCGGGCCGGCACGCCGATCCGCTTGATCTCCCAGTGCAGGTCGACGCCGGACCGGGCGAGCACGCGGCCGCGCACGGTCTCGCCGAGGCCCTCGATGTCGGCCGCGGTGGCGTGGTCGCGGTTGATCAGGAAGTTGCAGTGCATCTCCGAGACCTGGGCGCCGCCGCGCACGAGGCCGCGGCAGCCCGCGGCGTCGATGAGCTGCCAGGCCTTGGCGCCGTCGGGGTTCTTGAAGGTCGAGCCGCCGGTGCGCTCGCGGATCGGCTGGGCCGCCTCGCGGGCCGCCGTGACCCGGTCCATCTCGGCGAGGATCGCCGCGGGGTCGCCGGGCCGGCCCCGGAACAGGGCGCTCGTGAAGATCAGGTCGGCGGGCGCCCCGCAATGGCGGTAGGCGAAGCCCATCTCGGCGTGGCCGAGGACCCGGAGCACCCCGCCGCGGTCGACGGCGCGGGCCTCGGCCAGGACGCCGGTGGTCTCGCCGCCATGCGCCCCGGCATTCATGCGCAGCGCCCCCCCGATCGAGCCCGGGATGCCGCGGTAGAACGCGAGCCCGTCGAGCCCGGCCTCGGCGGCGGCGCGGGCCACCTTCATGTCGGGCACGGCCGTCCCGGCGCGGATCGCCTCGCCGTCGACCGCGATCGTCCCGAAGGCGCGCCCGCCGAGGCGGACCACCAGCCCGGGCACGCCGCCGTCGCGCACGATCAGGTTCGAGCCGAGCCCGATCACCGTGACGGGCACCTCCGCGGGCAGCGCCGCCAGGGCGGCGGCGAGGTCCTCCTCGTCGGCCGGGGTGAACAGCACCTGGGCGGGTCCCCCGACCCGGAACCAGGTCAGGTCGGCGAGGGGGTGGTCGGGCAGCAGGCGGCCGCGCAGGGCGGCGGGCCGCAGGGCGGAGAGGATGTCGTCGGAGGTCATGGGGTCGGTTCCGGCTCGGCGCGGGACGAGGGCGCGCGCGGGCGCCGACGGGGGGATGGGGGCCCGCCGCCCGGGCGGCGGGGCGGTTTTTTCGGGCGGGGGGCGGGCACCGGCGGCGCTCACCGCCCGCGGCGGGCCCGGGCGCCCGGCCGCGGGGACCCGGTCCCGGACCCCATCGCGGGGCCCCG
>NZ_QOWC01000043.1 GCF_003574465.1 Methylobacterium crusticola | reverse complement strand
CCTCGCGGCCGCGCAGGCCGCGATGGCGGACCTCCTCGCCGCGACGGGCGGGCGCTGCCCGGCCTGCGGTGGCCCGGCCGCCGCCGAGGCGCTGCTCTCCGGGCACCGCCACCGCCAAGGGGACGCGGCCTCACGGCCGGACGCGGCTTCGCGGCCGGACGCGGCCTCGCGGCCGGGTGCGGTCACGGCACCGGGGGCGGCGGCGTGATCCTCGGGCGCGAGCGGCTCGAGGCCGCCCCCTTGCGCTGCGGCGGGCTCCTGCTGATCGGCGACCCCCACGTCTCGTCGCGGCGGCCCGGCCGGCGCAAGGACCGGGACTGGCCCGGACCCGTGCTGGCGAAGCTCGCGCATTGCGTGGCCCTCGCCAACGCCCGCGACCTCGCCCCGGTGCTCCTCGGCGACCTGTTCGAGCACCCGGTCGAGCCCGACGAGAGCCTGAAGTCGCGCCTGATCCGCATCCTCAAGGCGTTCCGGCACCGGCCCCTCGCCAACGTCGGCAACCACGACATCCGCCACACCCGCCTCTCGGACGGCGACAGCCTGGCGATGCTCGCCGTGAGCGACGTCCTCGACGTCGTGGCCGAATCGGGCCCCGCCGCCCGCTACGCGGTCGGGTCGGAGCGCATCGGCCTCGGGGCGACGCCCTACGGGCAGGTTATCCCGGACGACGTGCGGGGGTGCCTCGGCGGCGTCGACTGCACGGTCTGGCTCACCCACCACGACCTCGCCTTCGCGGGCGGCTACCCGGGGGCGGTGCCGCCCGCGCCGATCCTCGGCTGCGCGCTCGCGGTCAACGGCCACGTCCACCGCCGGCACCAGCCGGTGAGCGTGGGCGGCACGGTCTGGTTCAACCCGGGCAACATCACCCGGGCCTCCGTGGACCTGATCGCCCACGAGCCCGCCGCCTGGATCCTGTCCGGGGACCTCGCGCTCGCGCCCGAGACGCTGCCCCACGCGGCCGACGTGTTCGACCTCACCGGCCGGCAGGTGGCGCCCGCCGCCGATCCGGCGCCGGCCGGCCCCGTGGAGAGCGCCTTCGTGTCGCTGCTGCGCGCCGAGGCCACGACCGACCTCGGCCGCAGCGACGACGGCGCCCTGATCCGCGAGGAGATCGAGGCCAAGTTCGCCCGCGACGAGACCCCCGAGCCGGTGCGGGCGGCGGTCCGCGCCCTCGTGGCGGGCGCGGTGGCGCGGCGCGGGGCGTGAGCCGCGGCCGCTCCACCCGGACCGGGCGCGGCTCTAGAACCCGAAGGGATCCGGGTAGGGCAGGGGGCGGCGCCGCACCGGCGTCTCCGGCAGGATCGGGCGGCTGACGTCGACCGCGACCAGCCCCTCCACCGCCAGCGCCAGCACCGCCGCGACGCCGTCCTGGGCGTTCTGCACCATGGCGGCGCACTCGACGAGGCGGCCGGTGCCGCACTCGTCGAGGTGGTGCAGGATGCGGACCCGGTCGCCCGCCGACACGTAGGTGCGGCGGCAGGCCATCACGAGGCGCACGGTCGAGATCCGGGGCTCGGCCCGGAGCGTCGCGGCGCTCTCGATGACGAAGCGGCGGCCGTCCTCGGCCAGGACCGGCTCCCCCGCCACGTAGGCGGTGCGGAACGGATGGCGCCCGAGATCCGCCTCCGCCACGACGTCGACGAGGAGGCCGGTCTCGTCCGTGCGGGTCTGCTCGAAATCGGCCGCGTGGGTCACGACCGTGTCGCCGAGGCACAGGCGCACGGGGGGCGGCGAGGCGCGCAGGCGCTCCACCGCGGGATCGAGGGCCGCGATCGCCAGGAAATCCGCCACGAGGGCGACGCGGGGCACCGCGAGCGCCACGCCGACGCCGCGCCGGCCGGCGCCGCGGACCGCGTCGCGGCGCCGGCCGGGGCGCTCCGCGAGGGAGGACGGATCGAACAGGGCATGCGTGCTCATGGACGGGCGGAACTCACGGCGAGATCGGGCCGGACGCGGCAGTGCCGGCGGCACGGGCTCAGGATCGAAGTCATCATCGCGCCAAGCGACAAGAACGATTAGCGAACATATCCGAGCCGGTCAATGCGCCGCAAATCCGCCGGGCTCAAGCGCGGCCGTGCTGATCCTCGGCTGTTCGCACGGCATCCTGCAGCACGGCCCGGATGCGACAAAATCATCGCTCCGGAACGGGATTTCGAGCCTCGCAAATCTGGCAAAAATCCTCGCCCATCACCATCTTGCATGGTACACGGAACGGGTGCGGAGCCGGACGCTCACGACCCGTCCGGATGCCGCTTCCAGCAGGTGAGATCGATCGCATGAGCGCAACGACGGACAAGCAGATCGCCGACATCCTGGCGACCTACGGCGAGCCGCTCGCCGGCAACGTCTGGCGGGTGCAGGGCACCGCCGTGATCTACCACAAGGCGCTCGAGCGCATCGCCGTGCAGGCCCGCATCCGCTTCGACGCGCCGGTGATCGTCCGGGCCGAGCGGGACGAGGCCGTGATCCTCGTCACCGGGCACATGCCGGGCGCCAACGGCGACCGCACCGAGTGGTCGATCGGCGAGGCGCTCATCGGCGTGAACTACCGCGTCTCCGGCCGCCAGGCGGCCTACGTCTTCGCCATGGCGGAGAAGCGCGCCAAGGACCGGGTCATCCTCAAGCTCGCCGGCCTGCACGGCCTGCTCTACTCCGAGGACGAGGCGGACGAGTTCAAGGCCAGCCGGCCCGACCTCGCGGCGGCCCAGGCCGCGGCGGCCCAGGCCGCACCGGCGCAAGTCGCACCGGCCCAGGCCGCCCCGGTGCAAGCTGCCCCGAGGACCGCCTCGGCCGAGTCGCGGGCGGTCCGGGCCGCTCCGGCCGAGGCCCTGGCGGCCGACGAGGGGGTGCCCGAGGACGAGACGGCGGCCCGGGAGGTGAGCGCCTCCGCGGAGGCCGACCTCACGGCCCGGATCGACGCGGCGGCGACCATCAACGCGGTCACCGACCTGATGCTCGACCCCGACACCCAGCGCATGCTGGCCGCCATGGCGCCCGGCCTGCGCGACGAGGTGCGCGAGCACGCCAAGGCCCGGCTCGTCAGCCTCGGCTGGCCGGCCCGGAACGCCGGCAAGGCGCGCAAGGCCGCGGCGGTGGCCTGACGCGCCGGGGTCGGGCCGGCCGGCGCCGGCGGGCGGTCCGCGCGAAGCGGGCCGCCGGCCAGGCCGCGCGCCGGCACCCGCCTGAATCGTGATCGCGAAAGTGGCGCGTCGCACCTTGCCCGCCGCCGCCGCACCCGCATGATGGCGCCCGCCCGAGAGGCCGGCCGCGAGGCGGCCCGGGCGATCGCACAGGGGAGGAGCCGCGGATGGTGACGAGCGATGGGGCGACGAGCGAGCCGGAGACCGGCGGGACCCGCGACCTCCAGGGCCTCGACGGGCTGGTGACGCCGCCGTTCTCGCGGCGCGGCTTCGTGATGACCGGGCTGATGAGCGGCCTGACCCTCGCGACCACCCGGGTCGAGGCGCAGGTCATCCACACCGACGAGACCGGGATCGAGGCCGGCGAGGTGCGCATCCCGGTCGGCGACGGGCCGATGCCGGCCTACCGGGCGATGCCGAGCGGCCCCGGCCCGTTCCCGATCGTCCTCGTGGTCGAGGAGATCTTCGGGGTCCACGAGTACATCAAGGACATCTGCCGGCGCTTGGCGAAGGCCGGGTACACCGCGGTGGCCCCGGAGTTGTTCGCCCGACAGGGCGACGTCTCCACGATGACCGACGCGCAGACCATCGTGCGCGAGGTGGTGTCGAAGACGCCCGACGCCCAGGTGCTCGGCGACCTCGACGCCGCCGCCGCCTGGGCGGCGGCCGAGGCCAAGGGCGATTCGGGCCGGCTCGGCATCACCGGCTGGTGCCGGGGCGGGCGCACGGTCTGGCTCTACGCGGCCCACAGCGCCAGCCTGAAGGCCGGGGTCGCCTGGTATGGCCCCGTCGGGGGCGCCCGCACGCCGATCCAGCCGAAGACCGCCGGCGACCTCGCCGCCGAGATCCGCGCCCCGGTGCTCGGCCTCTACGGCGGCGCCGACACGGGCATCCCGGTCGCCGACGTCGAGAAGGCCCGCGACGCGGCCCGCGCCGCCGGCAGGACGATGGAGCTCGAGGTCTTCCCCGACGCGCCCCACGGCTTCCACGCCGATTACCGCCCGAGCTACCGGAAGGCCGCGGCCGACGAGGGCTGGTCGCGCATGCTGGCCTGGTTCCGGAAGTACGGCGTCGCCTGAGCGGCGGTCCCACGGCGTCGCGGCGTTGCCGCGATGCCACACAGCGACAAGCTTTCGTGAGCGCATTGACAGAACGGTGCGGAGCTATGCAACCAGTAGACTGGCCGTTCGTTCCCTGCTCATGACCGCACCCGGCGCCGCCGCGAAGACCCAGCCCGTCATCCTGGTCGTCGAGGACGAACCGGAGGAGCGCTTCCTCGCGGCCACGCTCCTCGAGGAGACGGGCTTTCGCGTCATCGAGGCCGAGACCGCCGAGAAGGCCCTGGCGATCCTGCGCGAGCGCGGGGACGAGGTGAGCGTGGTGTTCTCCGACGTCCGCACGCCCGGCCAGATCGGCGGCTTCGAGCTCGCCCGGATCATCGGCGTCACCTGGCCCCGGGTCCACGTGCTGCTCACCTCGGGCGACGCGGGCGACCAGCCGAGCGACCTGCGGGTGTCGGCGACCTTCATCCCCAAGCCCTGGCGCGCCCTCGACATCCTGACCCTGGTCGAGCAGGCGGCGGGCCTCCATTCCGACCGCTCGCCGGTGGGAGACGCGAGCGCCGGCTGAGCGCCCGTCCCGGTTCCCGTCCCGACCGATCCGCCCCGCCCCGCCGGCGGCGCGCCCGCGGCCGGGCAGAGGGCAGCCCGCGGGCCTGCCGCCCGCCGCCGAGTAGCCGTCAAAGCAATTTGCACGTGGCCTGTTTCGTGCTTCACTTCCGGCGCAGGCCGAGCGACGCGAACCCGGAAGAACTCGGCCAGGAGAGGCAACGATGCGATCCTCCCGGCTGACCACGCTCATCTTCATCGGCATGTTGCTCGGCATCGTGGTCGGCTACTTGTGCAGCATCACCTGGCCTGACCCGCAGACCGCCAAGGAGATCTCGGGCTACATCTCGCTCATCAGCGACATCTTCCTGCGCCTGATCAAGATGATCATCGCCCCCCTGGTGTTCTCGACGCTGGTGGTGGGCATCGCCCACATGGGCGACACGGCCTCGGTCGGGCGGGTCGGCGGCAAGGCGCTGCTCTGGTTCGTCGGCGCCTCGCTGTGCTCGCTGCTGCTCGGCCTCGTGATGGTCAACCTGCTGCGCCCGGGCGACGCCCTCAACCTGCCGCTGCCGGAGGCCGGCGCCGGCACCGGGCTCAAGGCCGCCTCGCTCTCGCTCAAGGAGTTCGTCACCCACCTCGTCCCCAAGAGCGCCGTCGAGGCGATGGCCACGAACGAGATCCTGCAGATCGTGGTGTTCTCGGTGTTCTTCGGCGTCGCGCTCGCGGCTCTCGGCGAGAGGGGGCACGCCCTCGCGGCCGGCATCGAGGGCCTCGCCGACGTGATGCTGAAGATCACCGGCTACGTCATGATGTTTGCCCCCGTGGCGGTGTTCGCCGCCATCGCGGCCACCATCACCACGCAGGGCCTCGGCGTGCTGGTGACGTACGGCAAGTTCATGCTCGAGTTCTACCTGAGCCTGGCGGTGCTGTGGTGCCTCCTGGTGCTGGCCGGCTACCTGCTCGTCGGCTCGACGGCCATCCGGCGCCTGCTCGACCTGATCAAGGAGCCCTTCGTCCTCGCCTTCTCCACCGCCTCGAGCGAGGCCGCCTACCCGAAGACGCTCTCGAACCTCGAGCGCTTCGGCGTGCCGAACCGGATCACCAGCTTCGTGCTGCCGATGGGCTACTCGTTCAACCTCGACGGCTCGATGATGTACTGCACCTTCGCGGTGATGTTCATCGCCCAGGCCTACAACATCCCGCTCACCCTGGGCCAGCAGCTCACCATGCTGCTCCTCCTGATGGTGACCTCGAAGGGCATGGCGGGCGTGCCCCGGGCCTCGCTGGTGGTGATCTCGGCCACGCTCTCGACCTTCCAGATCCCGGAGGCGGGCCTCCTCCTCATCATCGGCATCGACCAGTTCCTGGACATGGGCCGCTCGGCCACGAACGTGCTCGGCAACAGCGTCGCCACGGTCGCGGTCGCCAAGTGGGAGGGGCAGCTCGCCATGACCGACCAGCGCCTCGACCGCGACGTCAGCCCGCTGCCGGAACCGGCCGAGTGATGCGCCGCCCTGCGCGCCTGCGCGGGCGGCCCGCGGTCCGCCTCGCCGCCGCCCTCGCCGGGCTGGTCCTCGCCGCCGCCCCGGCCGCTTCGGTCGAGGTGCTCACCGGGACGCTCCAGAGCATCGCGGCCCGCGGCAGCGTCACGATCGGCTACCGCACGAGCTCGCTGCCGTTCTCGTTCGTGGAGGAGGGCCAGGCCCGGCCGCTCGGCTACGCCATCGACCTGTGCCAGGAGATCGTCGACGACATCGCCCGCGCGGTCGGCCGGGACGGCCTGCGGATCGTGTACGAGCCCGTCACCTCGGAATCGCGCATCGCGGCCGTGACCTCCGGCAAGGTCGACCTCGAGTGCGGCTCGACCACCGCGAACGCCGAGCGGCGGCGCAGCGTCGCCTTCTCGCCCGTCACCTTCATCAGCGCCACGAAGCTCCTGGTGCGGCGCAACGCGGGCCTCGCTTCCTACCGCGACCTCGGGGGGAAGAAGGTCGTGGTGACGGCCGGCACCACCAACGAGGGGGCGCTGCGCGCGCTCCTCGCCCGGCTGAAGATCCAGTCCGAGATCCTCGTCGGGCGCGACCACGCCGAGTCGTTCGCCATGGTCCGCGAGGGCCGCGCCGACGCCTTCGCGCTCGACGACGTGCTGCTGTACGGGCTGATCGCCGGGGCCGGGGCGGACGGCGCCGCCTACACGGTCCTGCCCGACAAGCTCTCGTTCGAGCCCTACGGCATCATGTTCCGGCGCGACGACCCGGACCTCGCCGCCGTGGTGACCGGCACCTTCGGGCGCCTCGCCGAGAGCCGGGAGCTGCGCTGGACCTACGAGAAGTGGTTCCTGAAGCGCCTGCCCAACGGCGAACGGCTGAACGTGCCGATGTCGGAGGACCTGCGCACGAGCTTCCAGGTGCTCGGGCTCGAGGAGTGAGGCGCGGTCCCGGACCCGCGCCGCCTCCGCCTCAGCGCACCTCGAAGATCCCGTCCACCTCCACGCTCGCGTCGGCCGGCAGGCCCGCGACCCCGACGGCCGTCCGGGCGTGGCGGCCGGCCTCGCCGAACAGGCGCGCCATCAGGTCGGAGGCGCCGTTCACCGCCTTCGGCACGTCGGGCCAGCCCGGGGAGACCTGCACGAAGCCGCCGAGGCGGTGGCAGCGCACCACGCGGTCGAGGTCGCCCTCGAGGGCGAGGCTGAGTGCGGCGAGCAGGTTGAGGGCGCAGAGCTCGGCCGCCCGCTGGCCCGTCGCGACGTCCGGCACCGGGCCGGTGAAGCGCACCTCCCCCTCCCACTCGCAGATCTGGCCGGCGAGCCAGAGCGTCGGGCCGATCCGCGAGAACGGCAGGAACGCCCCCCGGGGCGGCGGCACCCGCGGCAGGACGAGGCCGAGGGCGCCGAGCCGCCGGGCGGCCTCGCCGCGCGGGAGGGGAGCATCCGTCATCGCCGCCATCTGCCGTCTCGAGTCTTCCGCGGGAGCGCGCCTCGCCGGTCCCCGGCAGGGCGCGCGCGATCCTGGAGCACCGGCCCGGGACGGGTAAAGCCCGGCGCGGGCGAAAGAGGCACCGCCCCCGCGGGCCGCGGGGCCGCCGGGATCAGGCGACCGGGGTCGCGTCGCCCTCGGTGTACTCGCGCCAGAGCAGCACCAGGGCGGCCATCACGGCGGGGCCGAGGAACAGGCCGAGGAGCCCGAAGGTCTCGACGCCGCCGAGGATCCCGAGCAGCACCCACAGGAAGGGCAGGCGGGTCGCGCCGCCGATCAGGACCGGGCGCACGAAATGGTCGGCCACGAAGGTCACCACGATCCCGGCCGCCACCACGACGGCGGCGGCCGTGACGCCGCCCTTGGCCACGAGCAGCACGGCGGCGAGGCCGAAGGCGAGGGGCGCCCCGAACGGGATCATGGCCGCGAGCGCCGTCGCGGCCCCGAGCAGGACCGGGTGCGGCACGCCGGCGAAGACGTAGATCACCCCGAGCAGGAAGCCCTCGCCGAGGCCGACCAGCACCAGCCCGTCGACGGTGCCGTGGATCGAGGCCGCCATCTGGCGGGCCACGCGCTCGCCCCGGGGGCCGAAGAGCCGGCGCGCCGCGCTGAGGCCCTGGTCCGCCACCGCCGGGCCGTCCCGGAACAGGAAGAACAGGGTCAGGAGGGTGAAGCAGAACAGCACCGAGCGGTGGACGATCTGGCTGCCGAAGGTGCGCCCGAAGCCGACGATTGACGAGCGGTCGAGGCGGTGCAGCATCTCGGAGGAGCCGGACGGGTGGCTCAGGTTCTCCTGCCACCAGGCCGAGACCTGCGCGGCGCCGAACGGCAGGCGGGCGACGAAGTCCGGCACCGGCCAGCCGGATTCCTCGATCTCGCGCCAGAACTGCACCACGTCGTGCGCCTCCCGGGCCGCCTGGATCGCCGCCACGGCGAGGGGCACCAGGATCACGAGCGCCACCCCGAGGGTGAATAGGGCCGGTCCGACGACGTTGTGCCGCCCCGGCGGGAAGGCCCTCGTGAAGCGGGCGTAGAGCGGCCGGAGCGCGATGGTCAGGATGACCGCCCAGGCGAGCGCGGGCAGGAACCCGTGCAGGATCCACACGCCGAGGGCCCCGAGGCCCAGGACGAGGGCGGTGCGGGCGAGGCCGTGCCGGTCCGCCTCCGCGGGCACCGTCGGCGGCGGTGGCGTCACGTGTTCCACGGGGCGTCCTCTGTGTCCACGGCGCGGCCTCGTCCGGGGGAACCGCCCGCGCTGAACTAGGGCGCGGGGGCCGCGAAGGAACGCCACGCTGTTGCCGGCCCGTGCCCCCTCGTGTATGCGGGCCCCTCGACCGGGGGCGGTCCCGCGCCAGCGGGGCGCTCCGTTCGATTCGCCGGGTCCGGCGAACGCCAACAGCGGTTTCGTGACCAGGGCTCGGGCGGGTGTCCGGAGGTCGCGCCGTTCGAGCCAGACCTCAGCAGGAAGACGGCTGCACGTCCATGTCCGACGCTACGACCTCCGGCACCTTCGATCGCGTTGCCGACATCATCGCCGAGACCGCCGACATCCCGCGCGAGTCGATCACGCCGGAGAGCCACGCGATCGACGATCTCGGCATCGACAGCCTCGCCTTCCTGGACATCGCCTTCGCCATCGACAAGGCCTTCGGCATCAAGCTGCCGCTCGAGCAGTGGACCCAGGAGGTCAACGAGGGCAAGGTGCCGGCCGAGGCGTACTTCGTGCTCAAGAACCTCTGCGCCCGCATCGACGGGCTCGTGGCCGAGAAGGCCGCCAAGGTCTGACGCCTGAGGGCCGCCGCGGGGATGCGCCTCGAATACTTCGACATGATCGACCGGGTCGTGCTCCTCGACCGCGCCGCCTGGCGCATCGGGGCGCGGGCGACGGTGCCGCTCGCGAGCCCGGTCTTCGAGGGGCACTTCCCCGGATATCCCCTGGTGCCCGGCGTGCTCCTGACCGAGACCATGGCGCAGGCCTCGGGCTACCTGCTCCTCGCCCATGCGTCGTTCCGCCACATGCCGTTCCTGATGGGCGTCGACAAGGCGCGCTTCCGCTCCTTCGTGGGACCGGGAGCCGAGCTCGACGTGGAGGCGAGCCTGGAGCATGACGGCTCGGGCTACGCGGTGACGAAGGCGGCGATCCGGGCCGAGGGCAAGCCGCTCTGCAATGCGGAGCTGCGCTTCCGGACCATGCCGTTCCCGGATGGCCTCGACGCGCCGATGCGCGAGCGCGCGGTCCGGATCGGCCTCCTCGACGGGGACGCCCCGTGAGCGCCCGCAACGTCGTGATCACGGGCCTCGGGCTCGTCTCCTGCGCGGGCGAGGGCGTCGAGGCCCACCTCGCCGCCTACCGCTCCGGCGCGGCGCCCCGCACCGACGCGACCACCTTCGCGCCTTACCCGGTCCACCCTGTGGCGCCGCCTGGCCTCGACGGCCAGATCCCGAAGAAGTCCGACCAGCGGCAGATGGAGGCCTGGCAGCGCCTCGGCGTCTACGCGGCGGGGCTCGCCCTCGACGCCGCCGGCGCCAAGGCGGACGCGGCGCTCAAGGCGGCCATGCACCTCGTGGTGGCGGCGGGCGGCGGCGAGCGCGACTACGCGGTCGACGGCCAGATCCTCACGGGCCTGCGCGGGGCCGCCGATCCGGGCGCCTTCCTGAACGAGCGCCTCCAGAACGACCTGCGCCCGACCCTGTTCCTGGCCCAGCTCTCGAACCTGCTCGCCGGCAACATCGCCATCGTGCACGGCGTCACCGGCGCCTCGCGCACCTTCATGGGCGAGGAGGCGAGCGGGGTCGACGCCCTGCGCATCGCCCGGGCCCGCATCGCCTCGGGCCAGAACGAGATCTTCCTCGTCGGCGGCTCCTACAACGCCGAGCGCGCGGACGTGCTGCTGATCCACGAGATGGGCGGGCACCTGCGCACGCCCGGCTACGCCCCGGTCTTCGCCCGGGAGGACGGCCCCGGCTTCATCCTCGGATCGGGGGCGGCCTTCCTGGTGCTCGAGGCGGCGGAGCACGCCGCCGCCCGCGGCGCGCGCGCCCTCGCGCGGCTCGCGGCGGTCGAGAGCGACCGCACGCCGCGCCGGCCCGGCGCCGTGTCGGGCAGCATCGCGGCCCTGTGGGCCGGGTCCGGGCTCGCGCGGCCCGACGCCGTGATCTCGGGCGCCACCGGCTGCGCCGGCATCACCGCCGAGGAGGCTGAGAGCCTCGGCCGGCTCGCGCCGGGCGCGCCGGTCCGGGCGCTCGGCGACGTCACGGGCCACACCCTGGAGGCCGCCGCCCCCTTCGGGGCCGCGCTCGCCGCCGCGCTGGTGGCGCAGGGCGGGGCCCGGGAGGTCGCCGTCACGGTGGTGGGCCACCGCCGCGGCGAGGGCGTCCTGCGCATCACCGCACCGGACGAGGCCCCATGACCCCCACCCCGAGCGGCAACCCGGGCGCGGTCCGCGACGCGCGCGACCGGCCCCTGGTGGCGGTCACCGGCCTCGGCGTGGTGACGTCGCTGGGGCAGGGCGCCGCCGACAACTGGGCAGCGCTCACGGCCGGCCGCTCCGGCATCCACGCCATCACGCGCTTCCCCACGGAGGGCCTGCGCACCCGCATCGCCGGCACGGTCGACTTCCTGCGAGCCGACCCGATGGTGGCGCCCCTCCTGTCGGAGCGCTTCGCCACGGAGGCGGCCGACGAGGCCGTGGCCCAGGCGGGGCTCGGCAAGGCCTTCCCGGGCGCCCTGTTCATCGCGGTGCCGCCGGTCGAGATCGAGTGGCCGCAGCGCCGGGCCCTGGCGGAAGCCTCCGGTGCCGCCGGGGACGTCACCTACGCCGACCTCCTGCGCGCCGCCGCGACCCGGCGCTTCGACGACTGGCACGACCTGTTCATCTTCGGCACCGTCGCCGACCGCATCGCCGACCGCTTCGGCACGCGGGGCTCGCCGATCTCGCTCTCGACGGCCTGCTCGTCGGGCGCGACCGCGATCCAGCTCGGCGTCGAGGCGATCCGGCGCGGCGAGACGAGCGCGGCGCTCTGCATCGGCACCGACGGCTCGGTGAACCCGGAATCGCTGATCCGCTTCTCGCTGCTCTCCGCCCTGTCGACCCAGAACGACCCGCCGGAGGGCGCCGCGAAGCCCTTCGCCCGGAACCGCGACGGCTTCGTCATGGGGGAGGGCGCCGCCGCCCTGGTGCTGGAGGACGCCGCCCACGCCCGCGCCCGGGGCGCCCGGATCCTCGGCTACGTGCTCGGCTGCGGCGAGAAGGGCGACGGCTTCCACCGCACCCGCTCGAGCCCCGACGGCGCGCCCATCATCGCGGCGATCCGGGCGGCCCTGGACGATGCGGGGCTCGCCCCCGACCGGATCGACACGGTCAACGCCCACGGCACCGGCACGCCGGAGAACGACAAGATGGAGGCACTGGGCTGCCTCGCGGTGCTGGGCGAGCGCATGCGGGACGTGCCGATCTCGTCCAACAAGTCGATGATCGGCCACACGCTCACGGCGGCCGGCGCCGTCGAGGCGGCCTTCTCGCTCCTCACCATCGCGCAGGGCCGCGTGCCGCCGACGCTGAACTACGCCGTGCCCGACCCCGCGATCCCCCTCGACGTGGTGACGCGGGCCCGCGACCTGCCGGTCTCCTTCGTGCTGTCGAACTCGTTCGGGTTCGGCGGCCAGAACACCTGCCTGGTGTTCGGGGCGGACCCGGCGTGAGCGCGGCGGCGCCGGGGCGGCGCGTCCTCGTCACCGGGGGCGCCCGGGGGCTCGGGGCGGCGATCGTGCGCGCCCTGACGGCGGCGGGCCACGACGTCGACTTCACCTACCGCGAATCCGGGGAGGCCGCCGAGGCCCTGGCCGGGGAGGCCGCCGCCGCGCATCCGGGGCGGCGCCTGCGCGCCCACCGCCTCGACCTCGCCGACCGGGCGGCCCTCGACGCCTTCTGCGAGGTGATGGCGGGCGAGGACGTGTTCGGCCTCGTCCACAATGCCGGCCAGCCCTACGACAGCCTCGCGGCGATGCTCGACCAGGAGCGGGCCGAGGCCGCCATGCAGGTGAATTTCTGGTCGCTGACGCGGCTCGCCAAGGCGCTGGTGCGCCCCATGACCCGGGCGAAGGCCGGCCGGATCGTGGCGGTGGGCTCCGTGGCGGCGCTGAGGGCCAACCCCGGCAACGCGGCCTACGCGGCCACCAAGGGGGCGCTCATCGCCTATTGCCGCACCCTCGCGATCGAGTCGGCCCGGCGCGGCGTCACCGTGAACGTGGTGGCGCCGGGCTTCATCGATACCGCCATGATGGCGCCCTACGCGGCCCACCGCGCCGGCATGGAGCGGCAGATCCCGGCCGGACGCTTCGCCGCGCCCGCGGAGGTTGCGGAACTCGTCGCATTCCTGCTCGGCCCCGGCGCGGGCTACATCACCGGGGCGGTGCTGCCGGTGGATGGCGGCCTGACCGCGATGATGGGCATCCACCGCACCTGAGCAGCGCGACGATTCCATGAGGCACCCCCCGATGCGTCGCGCCGCCGCCGCGGCCGCGCTCCTCGTCCTGGCGGCGGGGGCGGCTCCGGCCCGCGCCCAGGAGGCGTTCCGGGTCGATTCCCTGGCGCCCGGCGACACGCTGAGCATCCGCGAGGCGCCCGACGCCGCGACGCCCGTCCTCGGCCAGGCGCCGGCGCGGGCGCGGCTGCGGGGCTTCGGCTGCACTAACGACACACCGAGCGGCCTCACCTGGTGCCGCGTCAAGTACGGCGCCGTGGTCGGCTGGGCCCGGCGCCGGTACCTGGCGCCCGAGTGAGAGACGACGCGTCCACCAGGAGCACAGCATGCAGGCCCTCCAGCTCTTCGGCGACCGCGACCTCCGCCTGACGGAGATCGACGCGCCGCCGCCGCCCGGCCCCGGCGAGGTCCAGGTGCGGGTGCGGGCGGTCGGGCTCAACTTCATCGACGTCTGGGGCTTCCGCGGGATGGCCTTCGCCAAGCGCAGGCTGCCGCTCGCCGTCGGGGCCGAGGCCGCCGGCGAGGTCGCGGCCGTCGGCGAGGGCGTCCGGGACCTCGCGGTGGGGGACGCCGTCGCGCCCTACGGCGCGCTCACCTGCGGCCGCTGCCGCGCCTGCCGCGAGGGCCGCGACAACCTCTGCGAGGAGGTGGGCGGCGTCATGGGCTTCCACATCGACGGCTTCGCGCGGGAACGGGTGAACCTGCCGGCCCGCCTCGTGGTGCCGGTGCCGGAGGGCGTCGGCCTCACCGACGCCGCCTGCGCGCCCGTCGCCTTCGGCACCGTGCAGCACATGCTGTTCGACAACGCCCGGCTCGAGCCCGGCGAGAGCATCCTGGTCCATGCCGGGGGCTCGGGGATCGGCACCGCCGCGATCAAGATGGCGAAGGCGATCGGCTGCACGGTGTTCGCGACGGTCGGCGACGACGCGAAGGGCGAGAAGGCGCGGGCGCTCGGCGCCGACCACGTCGTCAACTACCGCACCGACCGCTTCGAGGGCGAGGTCCGCAAGCTGACCCGGCGCAAGGGCGTCGACGTGGTGTTCGAGCACGTCGGCCCGGAGACCTGGAACGGCTCGCTGCTCTGCCTCAAGCGGGGCGGCCGCCTCGTCACCTGCGGGTCGACCTCGGGCGTCTCCACGACCATGAACCTGATGCAGCTGTTCCAGCAGCAGTACCGCATCACGGGCTCGTTCGGCTGCCGCCTCGCCAACATCCGCGAGGCCCTGGCCAAGATGGCGGGGGGCCTCACCCCGGTCGTCGACACGGTGCTGCCCCTCGCCGACTACGCGAGCGGCCTCGAGCGCCTCGCCTCGCGCCAGGTGTTCGGGAAGATCATCGTCACGCTCTGACAATCCCCCGCCCGGACGCGGCCGGACCCGCCGCGCCGACCTTTGCGAAAATGTGACAGGTCCGCCGAATCGGCACGGAACCGGGTCTCCCGGCCGCGCGATTCGTGCGAGATCCCGGGATCCAAGCGTCGCGATCCGCCGTGAGACCCTCCTTGCTCCGTCTGAAGCTGAGGCTGTACCGCCTCCTCTCCCGCCTCGCCGGACTGCCGATGGTCCTCGTGGTGCGGGGGCTGTTCGCGGTCGCGCGCCGGCTCGGCCCGGCCCGCGCGGGGGCGGCCGGCGCCCGGATCGCCCGCGCCCTCGGCCCGCGGCTGCCCTCGCACCGCACGGCGCTCGCCAACCTGCGCCACGCTTTCCCCGAGCGGAGCGAGGCCGAGATCCGGGCCATCGCCCTCGGCTCGTGGGAGAATCTCGGGCGCACCGGGGCCGAGTACGCCCACCTCGCGGCGATCTTCGACTACGACCCGGACGCGCCGACGCCGGGGCGGATCGCCGTCGAGGGCATCGAGCACTTCTTCGCGCTGCGGGACGACGGGCGGCCCGGGCTGATCTTCTCGGCCCATCTCGGCAACTGGGAGCTGCCGGCGATCTGCGCCGCCCGCTTCGGCCTGGAGGCGAGCGCGGTGTTCCGGCCTCCCAACAGCCCGGCCGCGGCCCAGCTCGTGCAGGAGGTGCGGCGGGCCACCATGGGGGGCCTGACCGCGGCGGGCCCGGGCGCCGCCTTCGCGATGCAGGGCGTGGTCGAGCGCGGCGGCCACCTCGGCATGCTGGTGGACCAGCACTTCACCCGCGGCGTCGTGGTCGACTTCCTCGGGCGGCCGGCCCTCGCCAATCCCCTCCTCGCCAAGCTCGCCCGCCACTACGAGTGCCCGGTCCACGGCGTGCGGGTGATCCGGCTGCCGGAGGGGCGCTTCCGGCTCGAGCTCACCCCGGCCCTCGACCTGCCGCGGGACGCCGCGGGCGCGATCGACGTGCGGGGCGCCATGCAGGCGATGACCGACGTGATCGCGGGCTGGGTGCGGGACCATCCCGAGCAGTGGCTCTGGATGCATCGGCGCTGGCGGCCTGCGCTGCTGCCGAAGGGGGCGCCGCCTGCGGCTGACGCGAGGCCGCCCGCGGCGGGCGCGGCGCCGGCGCCCGTGACGGCGCCGGCTCAAGCTAACGTGACTTCCGTCGGCCCCGCGGCCGGGTGTTGATGGCGCATGACGCACGCGGCCCTCCGCCGACTTCTCGCAGGCCTGATCCTGACCGGCTTTTCCGGCACGGCCCTCGGCGCCGAGGCGCCCCGGGCCGTGATCGAGCTGTTCACGAGCCAGGGCTGCTCGGCCTGCCCGCCGGCCGACCGCCTGATGAGCGAGCTCGCCCGCGACCCCGGCGTGATCGCGCTCAGCCTGCCGGTCACCTACTGGGACTACCTCGGCTGGAAGGACACCCTGGCGCACACCGCCTTCACCGAGCGCCAGCGCGCCTACGCGAGCATGCGGGGCGACCGGCAGGTCTTCACCCCGCAGGCGGTGGTGAACGGCGCCGCCACGGTGGTGGGCTCCGACCGCGCCGCCCTGGAACGCAGCATCCGCGACCCGGGCACCGCCACGAGCCTCCCGGTGGCGATCCGCAGCGAGGCGGGGCCGGAGCGCATCGCCATCGACGTCGGCGCCGCGCCGGATCCGGGCCGCACGGCGGAGCTGTGGCTGCTGCCGGTCGCCCGCACCCGGGAGGTCGCGATCGGCCGCGGCGAGAACCGCGGCCGCACCGTGACCTACCGCAACGTGGTCAGGGGCATGCACCACGTCGGCACCTGGACCGGCGCCCCGGCCCATTACGAGGTGCTCCGCGCGGCCCTGCGGGCGGGCGACGCCGATACCTACGTGGTCGTGCTGCAGGCCGAGCATAACGGCCCGGGGCGGATCCTGGGGGCCGCGAAGGGGCCGGGCCTCTAGGGGACGCGTCCTCAGGGAGCGGTCCCGTGCGGCGCGCCAGGGTCCCGGACATCCCGCGCCGCGATCCCCGATCACCGGCGCGGGATGTCCGGGACCCGGTCGCGGCGCTACCCTGGCGCCTGCGCGCGGGTGAGCCGCGCACGAGACGCCGGTCGCGGCCGCCCCCCGGATGATCCGCCGGGCGCGGCGCGGCCAGGGGAGGGATGGACGATGAGCGGCCCGACACATGTCCCGGACTATCGCTGTCCGGACCGCAACCGCCGGGTGATACTGGCGCGCCGGCCCGAGGGCATCCCGCAGCCGGAGGACTTCGCCCTCGACGAGGTCGCGGTGCCGGAGGCCGGCCCGGGCGAGTTCCTGGTGCGCAACCTCTACCTCTCGGCGGACCCGGCCCAGCGCGGATGGGCCAGCGCCGAGTCCAACTACGCCAAGCCCGTGCCCCTCGGCGGGCCGATGCGGGCGCTGGCCGTGGGCGTCGTCGTCCGCTCGCAGGCACCGGACGTGCGCGAGGGCGAGTTCCTGTACGGATGGTTCGACTGGCAGGACTACGCCGTGGCGACGCCGGCGGCGATCTTCCGGCGCGCGAGCGAGGCGGTTCCGCTCTCCGCCCATGCGGGTCTCCTCGGCCTCAACGGGCTCACGGCGTATCTGGGCCTCACCGTGCTCGGCCGGCCGATGGCCGGCGACGCCGTGCTGGTCTCCACCGCCGGCGGGGCGGTCGGCAGCCTCGTCGGGCAGATCGCCCGGAACCTCGGCTGCCGCGCCCTCGGCCTCGCCGGCGACGACGCCAAGGTGGCGCGCTGCCGCGAGCGCTACGGCTACGACGCGGTCTACAATTACCGGACGGCGGACTGGACCGCCGCCCTCGCGGCCGACGCGCCCGGCGGGATCAACGTCTACTTCGACAATGTCGGCGGGCCGATCCTCGACGCGGCCCTGCGCCGGATGGCCGTGGCCGGCCGCGTGGTCCAGTGCGGGACGGCCTCGGTGGCGAGCTGGACCGAGACGCCGACCGGGCCGCGCAACGAGCGCGAGGTCCTCACCCGCCGGCTGGTCTGGAGCGGCTTCGTGGTGCTCGACCACGTCGCCCAGTTCGAGGCCGCCGCCCGGGCGCTGGTCTCCTGGTACCAGGAGGGCCGGCTCTACTACGACGAGGACGTCTCACAGGGCATCGAGCAGGCGCCGGGTGCCATCCGGGCGCTCTACCGCGGCGAGAACCGCGGCAAGAAGCTGATCTACGTCGGCTGAGCAACCGCGGGCGGAGCCCCGCGGCGCTCCGCCCGCTCAATCCACCCACTCGCCGCGGCGCATGAGCGGCTCGGCGCGGCCGTCCTTCGCCACGCCGTCGACGTCGACCTCGGCCGAGCCGATCATCCAGTCGATGTGGATCAGGCTGCGGTTGGCGCCGCGGGACACGAGGTCGATCTCGGTGAGCCCGGCGCCGCCGTTGCGGAAGCACTTGCTGTAGGCCTGGCCCAGCGCGATGTGGCTCGCCGCGTTCTCGTCGTAGAGGGTGTTGCAGAACAGCAGGCCGGAGGCCGAGATCGGCGAGGAGGCCGGCACGAGCGCGACCTCGCCGAGGCGCCGGGCGCCCTCGTCGGTCTCGATCACCCGGGCGAGGACGTCGGCGCCGGTGCGGGCCGTCGCGTCGACGATGCGGCCCTCCGCGAAGCGCACCGCGATGCCGTCGATCAGGGTGCCCTGGTACGAGAGCGGCTTCGTGGCGCTCACGTGCCCCTCGACCCGCGACCTGTGGGGCGTGGTGAACACCTCCTCGGTCGGGATGTTGGCGTTGCAGAGGATCCCGTTCTTCGCCGTGGCGGCGCCCCCGCACCACTCGTGGTCGTCGGCGAGGCCCACCGTCAGGTCGGTGCCGGGCCCGCGGAAGCGCAGGGACGCGTAGCCCTTCCGGTTCAGGAAGGCGGTGCGGTCGCTCAGGTGCCGGTTGTGGGCCGCCCAGGCGCCGACCGGATCCTCGCCGTCGACCCGCGACGCGGCGAAGATCGCGTCCCACAGGCGGGCCACGGCCTCGTCCTCGGGCAGGGCCGGGAACACCGTGCGGGCCCAGGCCGGGGTCGCCGCCGACACGATGGTCCAGTTGGTGGAGAAGTTCGCGATCAGCTCCAGGGCCGGCATGTAGGCCTTGGAGCGGGCGCGGTTCGCCCGCGCCACCTTGTCGGGATCCTGGCCGGCGAGCAGGGACGGGTCGTCGCCCGAGATCGCGAGCCGCGCCGCGCCGCCGCGATAGGCGTTGGCCATGCCCTCGTAGAGCCAGCCGGCGGCGCGGTCGAAGGCACCGTCGGGCGCGTGCTTGAAGCGCGCCAGGGTGGCCTCGTCGTCGGCCAGGAGCGTCGTCACCAGGGAGGCGCCGGCCGCGTAGGCCTGGGCGGTGATGCGGCGGGCGAGGGGGAGGGCCTCGAGCGGCGCCGTCATCACGAGCTCCTGGCCGGGCTGGAGGCCGAGCCCGACCCGCACCGCCACCTCGGCGAGCCGGTCGAGGCGGGCGTCGGGGGCGAACGCGGCTGTCGGCGCCGTGGGGTCGGGGGCGTGGATGTTCATGATGCCGCCTTCTTCGGGAATGCCTCGTTGCGGGCCTGCACGGCCCGACCGCGTCCGGTGCCGCGCGCGCGGGCTTCGGCGGGAACTCGGCCCCGCGAGCCCCGGGCGGCGCGGCGCGAGCGTACGCGAATCCACCCCGCGCGGCGATCCCGGCGGGCTCCTCGGCGCCGGGACCGCGCCGCTCACACCACCCGCGCCCAGGCGAGCCCGCCGAGATCCTCCCGGAAGGCGAACCGGGCCAGGTGCTCGGCCACGACGCCCTGCATCCGGGTCAGGGCCTCGAGGTCGTGGGCCGCGACCCGCAGGGTCAGGCCGTCCGGGTCGGCCTCGGCCGTGAAGGTGCGGCCTTCCCCGAACGGCACCACGCCGCGCTCCGGCGAGAACGCCGTGTCGGGGAACTTGTGGCTCCAGTGCTTGCAGAGCTGGGTCAGGTAGCGGCTGCCCTGCTGGGTGTCGACGCGGGCCTCCGACGTCAGCGTCGCCGGGCCGCTCATCGGGCGGAGGCCTCCTGGAGGGCCGCCCAGATCGCCCGCGGGGTCGCCGGCATGTTGATGTGGGCGATGCCCCGGGGCCGCAGGGCGTCCACGAGGGCGTTCATCACCGAGGGCAGCGACCCGGCGCAGCCGGCCTCGCCGCAGCCCTTCACCCCGAGGGGGTTCGTGGTGGCCGGCACCGCGTGACTCTCGAAGCCCATGAACGGCGCGTCGGAGGCCCGCGGCAGGCAGTAATCCATGTACGAGCCCGTCACGAGCTGGCCCTGGTCGTCGTAGGCGGTGCGCTCCATCAGGGCCTGGCCGATGCCCTGCACCACGCCGCCGTGGAGCTGGCCCTCCACGAGGAGCGGGTTCACGATCGTGCCGAAATCGTTGACCGTGGTGTAGCGCACCACGGTGGCGACCCCGGTCTCCGGGTCGACCTCGACCTCGGCGACGTGGCAGCCGTTCGGGAAGGCGGAGGGCGACTGCTCGTGCACGTGGGCGACGTCGAGGCTCGTCGGCGCGCCCGGGTCGGGCAGCCCGGCCCGGACCTTCGCGGCGAGCTCGAGCAGCCCGATGCCGCGGTCGGTGCCCGCGATGGTGAAGCGGCCCTCGCGGAACTCGATGTCGGCGACGCCCGCCTCCAGCACCGAGGCGGCAGCCTCGCGTCCCTTGGCGATCACGAGGTCGCCGGCCTCCACGATGGCGGCGCCGCTCGCCATCAGGGACTTCGAGCCGCCGGTGCCGCCGCCCGCGATGAGCTGGTCGCTGTCGCCCTGGAGCAGGCGGATGCGGTCGAGCGGGATGCCGAGGCGGTCGTGCAGCACCTGCGAGAACGGCGTCAGGTGCCCCTGGCCGTAATCCAGCGTGCCGGTGATGATCGTCACGGTGCCGTCGGCCTCGAAGCGGATGCCGCCCATCTCGTTCTGGGGCGGCGCGGTGATCTCGAGGTAGTCGCCGATGCCGATGCCTCGCAGCATGCCCCGGCCGGCGCTCTCGGCCCGCCGCGCCGCGAAGCCGTCCCAGTCGGCGGCCGCGAGGGCCCGGTCGAGCACCGCCGGGAAGTCGCCGCTGTCGTAGGTCATGCCCGAGGGCGCCGCGTACGGCATGTCCTCGGGGCGAATGTGGTTGAGGCGGCGCAGGGCGACGCGGTCGCGGCCGGTCTCGGCGGCGGCGGTGTCGATCAGGCGCTCGATGAAGTAGTTGCCCTCCGGCCGGCCGGCACCCCGGTAGGCGCCGATCGGCGTGGTGTTGGTGAACAGGCAGGCCACCGCGACGTCGAAGACCGGCGTGCGGTAGACCCCCACCATGTTGCGGGCGATGTTGACGGTCTGGAACAGGGGCGCGAGGGGGTTGAGGTAGCCGCCCATGTTGGCGCTGCCGCGCAGCCGGTAGGCCAGGAAGCGCCCCTCGGCGTCGAGGGCGAGCTCCGCCACCACCGCCACGTCGCGGCCGTGATGGTCCGACAGGAAGCTCTCGGAGCGCTGGTCGGTCCACTTCACCGGCCGGCCCAGCACCTTGGCGGCGTGCAGGAGCGGCAGGTACTCGGGATAGACCGGCGCCTTCATGCCGAACGAGCCGCCGACGTTGCCGGTGAGCACCCGGACCTTGTCGCGCGCGACCTTCAGGACGCCGTCCGCGAGCCCGTTGCGCAGGCCGAACACGCCCTGCGAGCCGACATGCAGGGTGTGGCGCCCGGCCTCGCCGTCGTAGGCGCCGATGGCCGAGCGGGGCTCCATCGGGTTGATCACCAGGCGGTTGTTGACGAGGTCGAGGGTCGTCACGTGCGCCGCCGCCGCGAAGGCCGCCTCGGTGGCCGCCGCGTCGCCGAGGCGGAAGTCGAGGGCGAGGTTGCCCGGCACGTCGTCGTAGAGGAGGGGCGCGCCCTCCGCGGCGGCCTCGTCGGCCGTGGTGACGACCGGCAGGTCCTCGATGTCGAGCACCACCGCCTCGGCGGCGTCGCGGGCCTGCGCCAGCGTCTCGGCCACCACCAGGGCGACGGGCTCGCCGACGTAGCGCACCCGGTCCGTCGACAGCGAGGGCTGCGGCGGCTTGCGCATGGCCGAGCCGTCCTGGTTCTTGAAGGGCATGCCGTTGCCGATCGGCCCGTAGCCGTCGAGGTCGGCCGCCGTCAGGACCGCGATCACGCCCGGCAGGGCGGCCGCGGCCTCGGAGTCGATGCCCCGCAGGAAACCGTGGGCGATCGGGCTGCGCACGAACACCCCGTAGGCCTGCCCGTCCAGGGCGAGATCGTCGGTGTAGCGGCCCTCGCCCCGCACCAGCACCGGGTCCTCGGCCCGCGGGACCGGCTGGCCGATGCCGAATTTCTGCGGGGCCGCGAAGTTGCGGGCGTCGGGACGGGCGTTCATGCCGGGGCTCTCCGGAAGTCCAATACACCCTGAGCTAGCAACTCGGCGGGAACCTGCAAGGCGCTCCGGGGCGGGACACCCCGGCGCAGGCGTCACGGCTCGGGCGGGAGCCCGCCGGCCGGTGACCTTTCGCCACGGACCGGGGCGCCCCCGGACGCCGGCTTTCCGGCGCTCAGGCCGCCGCGCCGGAGCGGCTCCCGGCCGCCGGCGCCCCGCCGGATCCCTCCCGCTCCGGCGGAGCCTCGCCGGGCAGGAGGTCGCCGGGGAGCACCCGGTCGGGCAGCACCTTGCCGGGATTGAGGAGGCCGTGGGGATCGAGGGCCGCCTTGAGGCGGTGCATCAGGTCGAGGGCGACGGGGTCCTTGTAGCGCAGGAGCTCGTCGCGCTTGATCAGCCCGACCCCGTGCTCGGCCGCGATCGAGCCGTCGAGTTCGTGCACGATGTCGTGGACGATGCGGTTGAAGCGCGGCCAGGCGGCCAGGAACGCCATCCGGTCCATGCCCGGGGGCTGGGTCAGGTTGAAGTGGATGTTGCCGTCGCCGAAATGCCCGAAGGCGCAGACCCGCACCCCCTGCATCGCCGCCTCGCAGGCGGCCGTCGCCCGCTCGAGGAACTCCGCCACCCGCGACACCGGCACCGCGACGTCGTGCTTGATCGAGCCGCCCTCGTGGCCCTGGACCTCGGACAGGCTCTCGCGCAGGCGCCAGAGGGCGCGTCCCTGCGCGTCGCTCTGGGCGAGCACGGCGTCCTCGGCCCCCTCGGCCTCGATCAGCCCGGCGAGGAGTCCCTCGAGCTCCGCGCCGGCATCGGGGGCCGGGGAGGAGAGCTCCACCAGCGCGTAGGCGGCGTGGTCGCCCGCGAGCGGGCGCACCGCACCCGGGAGGTGGCGCAGCACGATCTCGAGGGCGAAGCGCGGCAGGTACTCGAAGGCCGTGAGGCGCGGGCCGACCCGCCCGCGCAGGTGCCCGAAGGCCGCGAGCGCCGCCCGCGCCGAGGCGAGGCCCAGGAAGGCGGTGGCGCGGGAGGCCGGCTTGGGGAAGAGCTTCAGCACCGCCGCCGTGATGATGCCGAGGGTGCCCTCGGAGCCGACGAAGAGGTGTTTCAGGTCGTAGCCGGCATTGTCCTTGCGCAGGGCCCGCAGGCCGTTCCAGACCCGCCCGTCCGCCAGCACCACCTCGAGCCCGAGGGTGAGCTCGCGGGCGTTGCCGTAGGCCAGCACCGCGGTGCCCCCGGCGTTGGTGGCGAGGTTGCCGCCGATGCGGCACGAGCCCTCCGAGGCGAGGGAGAGGGGGAAGAGCAGCCCGGCCTCGTCCGCCGCCTGCTGCACCCGGGCGAGCACGCAGCCCGCCTCGACCGTGATGGTGGCGTCGAGGACGTCGAGCGTCCGCACCCGGTCGAGGCGCGAGAGCGAGATCACCACGCCGCCGGCCGGCACGCCGCCGCCGACGAGGCCGGTATTGCCGCCCTGCGCCACCACGGGCACCCGGGCGCGGGCGCATTCCCGCACCGCGAAGGCCACCTCGGCGGTGTCGCGCGGGCGCACGACCGCGAGCGCCTCCCCGCGGTAGAGCCCGCGGGTCTCGGCGAGGTGGGGAGCCACGTCGTCGGGCGCGGTCAGGACGTGGGCGGCGCCGAGGCGCGCCGCGAGGGTGTCGATCAGGCTCTTGTTGGACACGGCAGGCTCACGGAGGCGGACAGGACCCCGCACGCGGCAGGCTCCCGGAGGCGGGATGCGGTCCACCGAGGCACCGACCCGGCGGCGCGGGAGGCCGGGATGGCGCGCCGCGGACGCGGCCTCTAGATAGCGGTCAGCCGGCGTTTTCCCAAGGCGCCGGGCCCCGCCCCCCCGCCCGAGACGGACCCCATGCTCTCCGTGATCCCGAACCCGCCGCGCACCGCGCTCCCCATTCACGGCACCCAGGATCTGTTCCCGGTCCGGCGGGTCTACTGCGTCGGGCGCAACTACGCGGCGCATGCCCGCGAGATGGGCGCCGACCCGACCCGCGAGCCGCCGTTCTTCTTCATGAAGCCCGCCGACGCGCTCCAGGTGGTGCCGGCCGGCGAGACCGTGGCGCATCCCTACCCGCCGAAGACCGCGAACTACCACCACGAGATCGAGCTGGTGGTGGCCCTCGGCCAGTCCGGGCGCGACATCCCGGTCGCGCGCGCCCTCGAGCACGTCTACGGCTACGCGGTCGGCCTCGACATGACCCGGCGCGACCTCCAGGACGAGGCCAAGGCCCTGCGCCGGCCCTGGGAGCTCGGCAAGAGCGCCGACGCCTCGGGACCGGTCGGCGTGCTCCAGCCGGCGAGCGCCATCGGCCACCCGGAGCGGGGCACGATCGCGCTCACCGTCGACGGCGCCGTGCGCCAGAAGGCCGACCTCTCCGACATGATCTGGTCCGTGGCCGAGCAGATCGCCTACCTGTCGGCCTACTTCGCGCTCGAGCCCGGCGACGTGATCTTCGCCGGCACCCCGGAGGGCGTCGGCGCGGTCGCGCGCGGGCAGACCCTGGTCGGGTCGATCGAGGGCGTGGGCGAGATCCGCCTCGCGGTCGGCTGAGCGGGCGCCCGGGAGGGGACGACGTGACACGACGCACGCAGCACCTGCTCATGCGCGGCGCCCACCTGGTCTGGCGCGTCACCCGCGGGATGACCCTCGGCGTGCGCGGCGCGGCCATCGACGGAGAGGACCGGGTCTGCCTGATCCGGCACACCTACGTGGCCGGCTGGCACCTGCCGGGCGGCGGCGTCGAGCCCGGCGAGACCGCCCTCGAGGCCCTCGGCCGGGAGTTCCTGGAGGAGGCCGAGGTGGTGCTCGACCCCGCCGTGACGCCCCGCCTGCACGGCTTCTACCTCAATGCCGCCGCCTCCGGACGCGACCACGTCGCGCTCTACGTCGCCCGCGCCTTCGCGGTCCGGGCGCCCAAGCGCCCCGACCGCGAGATCGCCGAGTGCGGCTTCTTCCCCCTCGGCGACCTGCCCGCCGACACGACGACGGCCACCCGGGCGCGCCTCGCCGAGATCGCGCACGGCATCCCGCCCGCCGCGCGCTGGTGACGGGCCGCGCGCCGCGATCTCCCCCTTGCGCCCGCCGGCGGAATGGTGTTTATGCCGCCCATCGGCGCCGCCACGGTGGCTCCGGAAAACGCGAGAGCGGGTGTAGCTCAGGGGTAGAGCACAACCTTGCCAAGGTTGGGGTCGAGGGTTCGAATCCCTTCGCCCGCTCCAGTTTTCCTCAACGATCCGGACGACTTGAGGGCTGCCACTCGGCGGCCCTCGTCGTTTTCGGACGCCCCCGGAGGGCAGCGGGGCGGCGATCCTGGCGCGACGCCATGCCGCGCTTCGCGGCCGCGCGCGGACGGGCAGTCAGAGGGATTGCACGGGCCTGCCGACCGGGGCTCACGACGACGGCAGGAAGCGCCCGCACGATCGCAGGGACGCCTCCAGGGATGCCGGCGGCGCAGCGAGGCTGGTCGACCACCCGGCAGGAACGATAAGGATCAACGATGAGCACCCATGACGACGCGCCCGACGGCGCCACCGAACCGGCCAAGGCCTCCCAGCGCGAGCACCGGGCGGCGATGCAGGCCGAACGTGCCGAGATGGCCAAGCAGGCCTGGGAGGACATCGCCTCGGCCGACCGCAGCCGCGACGAGAACATGGTGCGCCTGAAGGCGGCACGGCTGGAGCGGGACGCGGAGATCGCCGCCGCCGCGCCCGCCCCGAAGGCCAAGGCCAAGGCCAAGCCGAAGGCAAGGTGATCCGGGACCGCCGGGCCTGCCGGCGTCATCGTGGCGGGGCATGGCGAGGGGCCCGGCATCCGGCCCCCAGCCGCCCACGAGCCCCGACGGGCGCCAGCCCGGCACCGTCGTCGGCACCGGTCGAGCCCGCCACCACGGCGAGGCGGGCGCGGGACGATGCCGGCGGCCCGCCCCGATGCGGATCCGCTCTCCGGCCGCACGACGCGCGGCGCGCGAAGGCCGGGCGGGTCTTCGCAGATCAGGCCGTGTACGCGCGGGCGGCGACGCGCGGACGGGCCGATGCAGGTGAAGCGGCCGGTGGAGGAGCAACGATCGTGATCGATCATCGGGAACGAAGACCGGCTGCCGTAGTGGCCCGGTCTCTCCTCATGGTCTGCGCGTGCCTGATCGCCGCCGGCGCCGAGGCGGGTCAACGCGGCCGTTCCGAGCGCCTCACCCTCGGAAACTCCGCATCCGTGAGCTGCGCAGAGAAGGGCGGGACGTCCGAGATCCGAAGCCGTGACAGCGGCCAGACCGGGTATTGCCGCTTCCCCGACGGCCGCGTCTGCGAGGAATGGGCACTCCTGCGGGACGGCCGCTGCACCCCTCCCGAGTGACCGCACGGGCGCACGCGCGGCGGCCTGCCACCGGACGCGGGGACCTCATGGTGCACGATCCCGTCGCCGCTCTCGCAACCGGTGCGGTGGCGTCCGACATCCGGCAACCCTGCTCGCAGGTTCACGCGCACGGGCAGGCCTCCCGATTCCTTCGAGCGACCTTCGGCCTCCTTTCGGCCTGATCTCCGCCACGATCGCGTGCTGCGGGAGCCCCCGCCGTCGGCTGCCATCGTCCCCGCCCTCGGCCCGACGCCACCACGGCCACCGCAGCCGGACCGGCCGCCGCAAGTCGAACTGCCGTTCTCGGGATTGGCACAATCCTGACTGATTGAATTTCTTTTGAGCGCGGCCGCTACAAAATGAAATCAACCGGTTATTCACGGCCAAAATCCATCGATATGTACAATATATTGAATTTTGATCTAGTATAGATTGAAATTTCTGCCGGCAAGTCGGATCGTATTCATCACTCTGCCAACCGCGATGCCACCGCCAACGCTGCGATGCCGGGAGGCACATGGGACGCCGGCGGGCTATGTCGTGCCTTAACCAAGCCTTAATTGACCCTATTGTGCCTCGCCGGGCGACCAGCGTGACGGTTCACGCCGCGCGCGTGCGGCGCACGCAATGTGGAGGGCTACCGATTGTACTCTGAATATATCAGATATTGCCTCGTTGGCGCCTCCGCCATCTTATTGGCTGTCGTCTTGTTTGTGTATCTACAGTCCGGGCAGTTGTTCAATCTGACGGCCCTTGGCCTGATTCTGTTCTTTGCCGCGAACGCAGGCTACCTGATGTTCTGCAAGGAGTTCGCGCAGCCCAGCCGCCTCCTCGCCTTCGTGGCGAGCTGTGCCGCCCTGGCGGCGTACAAGCTCGAGGATCTGGCCGAGCAGGCCGAGCACACCGAGCGGGAACGCGCCGCGACCCTCTCCGCCCGGGCCGCGGAGCCTGGGCCGCCGCAGAAGGACGTGTCCCGTCAGACGATGCCGGTGCCGCGGGACGTCGCGCTCCCGGTCTCGCTCGCGAGCACGGCGCAGCTGTCCGTCGCGGATCATTCCCGCGAGCTCGCACTCCACTAGCGAGGACCGGGCGGTGCGCCCCGGCCTGCGGGGGGTGAGCCCCGGGCAGGCTGCGCTCGGCGCGTCTGCCCGGGGCATCAGAGCGCCGGCGGCGGTGTGCGGCGCGCTGATCTCAGAAAGAACCCGCCTCGGCGGGGCCGGGCGGGAAGGCGGGGTCCCGACCTTGACCGTAACGCGTCGCCGCCGGGCCGGCACACTCATTTGAGAAGGGCGCCGCGCGCGGATCAGCCCGGGAGGCTCGACGGGGCCTGCCAGGCCACGCCCGGGTGCTCGCGGATGTCGCCGGCCCGGCTCCCGGTGTCGGCATCGCTCACCCAGTCGCTCGGCTCCGCCACCGCCTCGATCGTCTCGTCCGGATAGGCGGCCTCGAGGAACAGCCTGGCCTCGCCCTCGCCTGCGGCCCGCACCGTCACCAGGGGATGGTCCCGGCCGATCTTCGCGATGAAGAGCTTCGTCATGCTCACGCTCCGTCGTGGCAGCCGCCGCGCGGCTCAGCCCCTGAGATAGGGCGCGGATGCGCCTCGCCCCGCCGCCATCGCGGGCGCCGGGGTCGCGGGCCGCACGCCGGTCAGGCAAATCCCCACTTCATGACCCCGAGATTTCCACGCTACAACGCAAACATCCCGCGACGGCGGAGTGCGCCCGGTCGTGGCAGAGCGCGACCCGTTGCGTGCGGCACCCATGACCAATATGGCGATCACCCACACGTACGGCAGTGCGATGCGGTTCGGCGACACGACCTACAGTGTCTGCCTGCTGGATCCGTCCGATGCGGTCGTCGACACGTACAGGATGGTCGCGGACGACGACGCGGCGGCGATCCGGCGCGCCGCGGCTTTCACGGCCCGCTACGCCGTGGAGGTCCGGGACCGCGCCCGGCTCATCGCGCGCATGCCGCCCCGGGCCGGCCGCGGAGGCGGGCCGGCGGCCAGCGGGCGCCAGGGGTGACGGGCGGCGCGAGGGCGCGGCGCCGCCGTCCCGCCTTCCGGTACGGGCGAGCGCCATAAGCGGTAGAGGCCGGGAGCCGGCCCGATTCGATAGGCGTTGTTCTCAGGCTGGCACGGCCCGTGCAGTAATCAGGCAATCAAGCTGCGAGGCAACCATGGCGGTCTACCACTTCCTGGGTGCGGAGAACGAGCCGGACGGCGTGATGAGCCCGGTCCTCTACCGCCACGAGATCTCGGCGGCGACGGATTCCGAGGCCCTGGAGATGGCGCGCGCGATCGGCCTCAACACCGCGGATGCCCGCGTCAACGTCGTGTGGATGGTGTCTCCCGATCGCCGGGTGCTCTGGGTGGGGTTGGGCGCTCATCCCTAGGTTTCCCGCAACCGAGCCGCGAGGATCGCGATCATGGTCGAGGCCCGCAAGGAACGTGCGTTCGACGGCTACTGCACCGTCTACCTCGGTCCGCACGTCATCATCACGAACCTGACCGACAGCGCCGCGGACGCGCTGATCAGCATCCATCGACGGTTGAACGGGCGGTAGCGCGCGGCGCCGCGCCGGAGGCCGCGGGACGCCGTCGAACCCCGCGGGCCGGGCTGGGACCGGCCGGCGCGCGGGACCGGGCGGGGCCGCGCGACACCGGTCCTCCCCCCGGGCCGGCGCAGCCCCATGCCGGCGCCTCCGCTCCCGTCTGGCGCCGCGCCGGGCGCCGCCGAGCCCGCCATGAGGTCGAAGGCCCGGCCCGTCACCCCGCCGCGCCCCGCAGCCCGCCGTCGTTCCGCCGCGCCGCGAACCCCGACGATGCAGGGACGCCGGCGCCCGGCGACGCGCGGGCCCGCCGGCCGCGCGCCCGGCGCCCCGATGAAGCGCGTCTCGCCCCTCCTCGCCGGCGCCACGCACCTCCCGCGGAAACCGGTCCCGGCCGGTCCGGCGGCCCCGAGCAGCGTATTCGGGCAATGCGGCCGCCGCCGGCGCGTGTCATCATCCGATCGCAGGAGGCGCCCAGCGTATTTGTCCAGTACTTTGGATCCCATCGTTCCCGTGACAGGCTTTCGAGATCATCGATCTCGCGATGGGGGGTGTGCAATGCTCCGTCTCATTATCATCGTCCTGTGCCTCATACTGCTCGTGCAGATCGAAACCGCCTTCCACCCCGGCGCGAGCGCGTCGGGATCGGAGCAGGATGACGCGGTGCTGTCTGTGCCTGCCCCCGAGCCCCCGCCCATCGATTGATCGGCTCGTCCGCGCGGCGCGGCGCATCAGGCACGACGGCGATCCGGGGGCTCACCATGCCGCGGTCCATCGGGGTCCCCGCTCCCGGCTCCAAGCCGGTACAGACCGCCTACCTCGCCGCGGTCGGGCTGCCGATCCTGGCGATCTGCCTCGCGGCCGCCCAGCATCAGCACCGCGCGGCATCGGCCCCGTACGCCGCCGCCCCGCCGGTGCCCGCGACGGTCGCCGGCTACGTCGCGTGCGACACCTACAAGGCGAACTTCGCGCGGCACCTCGCGGCGGGCAGGGCCGACCTGCCGCAGCCCGTCTACACGCCGCAGCGGTTCTTCCCGCAGAGCCAGGAAGTGCTGAACTATCGCCTCGCGGATTACATGCTCGGGTGCAGCAGCGACGCGGCGATCACGGAGATCAGCGCGACGCTGAAGGACCACACGGCACGAGGCGTCGAGGACTGGCGCCGGCTCCTCGCCGCCATCATCCGCAGCCTGCGAACCGAGCTCACGCACGGCGACTGCGACGCCCTCCTCGCCACGCTCGAGGACGGAGCCCTGGCGCGGGCGCGCCGCAGCCGGGCCGAGCGGGGATTGGATTTCGGCGAGGACCGGCTGCGTCTGCCGGACTACATCCTGGAGTACACGGTCAGCACCGGGCGGCACCACTTCCACGTCTATTCCGACAAGCCGTCCGCCTCGGAGTAGCGGGCCCGGCCGGCTGCGCGGCCGATGCCTCCGGGCGGCGTCCCCCGTGCGGGGCCGCCGCCCGCGCTCACCCGCGCCGGAGGGAGGCGGCCGGATGGCTGGCGGGCAGCCGCGAGCGTCCGGTGAGCCGCGCGCGCAGGGTGCCGGCCGGGGAGGCGAGGGGGTAGCGCCCGCGGCCTTGGAGCTCCGGCACCAGCAGGTCGACCGCGTCCGTGAAGCTCTCGGGCGCCACCGCGTAGGCGAGGTTGAAGCCGTCGACGCCCGTGCGGGCGATCCAGCCCTCCAGGGCGTCGGCGACGGTCGCCGGCGCGCCGACGAAGACCGGGCCGATGCCGCCGATGCCGACGTGGCGGGCCACCTCCCGCACCGTCCAGACCCGGCCGGGGTCGGCCCGGGTGATGTTGTCCATGGCGCTCCGCCCGGCGTCGTTCTCGACGTGGCGCACCTCGGCATCGAGGTCGAGCCGGGAGAAATCGACCCCGGTCCAGCCGGACATCAGCGTCAGGGCGCCCTCGTCGCTGATGTGGGCGCGGTACTCGGCGAGCCGGGCCTCGGCGGCCGCGTCGGTCCCGGCCACGATCACGGTGGCGAGCGCGTAGACCGTCACGTCGCCCGGGTCGCGGCCGTGGGCCGCGAGGGACTGGCGGAGCGCCGCGACCCGCGGCGCCACCACCGCCTCCGAGGGACCGGAGAGGAACACCGCCTCGGCGTGCCGGCCGGCGAAGTCGCGCCCCTTCGGCGAGGTCCCGGCCTGGTAGAGGAAGGGCGTGCGCTGGGGCGTCGGCGCGCAGAGATGGATGCCGTCGAGGCGGAAATGCGGGCCCTCGTGGCGGACCGCCCGCACCCGCTCGGGGTCCACGAAGACGCCGCGGGCCCGGTCGGCCACCACGGCGTCGTCCGCCCACGACCCCTCCCAGAGCGCGTAGACGACCTGCATGTACTCCTCGGCCACGTCGTAGCGGTCGTCGTGGGCGGCCTGGCGCGGGAGCCCCATCGCCCGGGCGGCGCTGTCGAGGTAGCCGGTGACGATGTTCCAGCCGACGCGCCCCCCGGTGAGCTGGTCGAGGGTCGAGAAGCGCCGCGCCAGCAGGTAGGGCGGCTCGTAGGACAGGTTGCAGGTGATGCCGAAGCCGAGACGCTCCGTCACCGCGGCCATGGCCGGCACGAGCAGCATCGGGTCGGCGAGGGGCACCTGCGCGGCGTTCCGCAGCGCCGCGGCGGGCGAGCCGGCGTAGACGTCGTAGACCCCGAGCACGTCGGCCAGGAACAGGCCGTCGAACAGGCCCCGCTCCAGGGTGCGGGCGAGCTCCGTCCAGTAGGCCAGGCTGCCGTACTCCGCCGAGCGGTCGCGGGGGTGGCGCCAGAGGCCGGGGGACTGGTGGCCGACGCAGTTCATCGCGAAGGCGTTCAGGCGGATCGGTGGCGCCATGGCGGACGGGCTCGTGGTGGAGGGGCGACGCCGCTCTTACCCGGTCGCGGCCGGCCGGGCGAGGGGCCGGCCGCCGCGCCGCCGGCGCGGCATCGGGCACCGGCCCGCGGGGGCGCTCAGCCGCGCAGGCCCGCGTCGGGGCGCCGGTCCGCGGGGCCCGCGGCCTCCTGCAGGGCGAGCACCCCCGTGGCGAGGGCGCCCGCGCGGACCTCCCGCTCGCCGGCCCGCACCACGTAGGTGGTGAGGAAGAGGAGGACCAGGACCGTCAGGGCGTTCCAGGCGAAGAGCCGGCTCCTGCGGCGGAGCCGGCGCGCGACGGCGATGGCGGGCATGGCGGACCTCTCCTGGCGGGGGACTTGCGGTGGCGGAGCCGGCGGGGGCATTCCTCACCACGTCGGCACGTAGGCGCCCTTGAACCGGGCCAGGATGAAGCGCTTCACCGGCTCGGAGCGGTAGGCCTCGACCAGCGCCTGCACCCAGGGCTTGTCCCGGTTCGGCTCCGCCACCGCGATGATGTTGACCCAGGGGCCCTCGGCCGGCTCGCGCAGGAGCGGGTCGCGGGTCGGGTCGAGCCCGGCCTGGATGGCGTAGTTGTTGTTGATCGAGGCGGCGTCGACGTCGTCGAGGGCGCGGGCGAGCTGGGCGGCATCGAGCTCGACGAAGCGGAAGCCGCGGGGATTCTCGGCGATGTCGGCGAGGCTCGCCGCCGTGTCGCCGGGGTTGCGCAGGCGGATCAGCTGGTTGGCGTGCAGGATCTGGAGCGAGCGGGCGCCGTTCGAGGGGTCGTTCTGGATCGCGATCGTCGCCCCCTTCGGCAGGTCGGCCACCGACCTGTAGCGCTTGGAGTAGATCCCCTGCGGCGACGCCGTGGTGGTGGCGACCTTGACGAGGGGCCACCCGGTCTTGGCGATCTGGTTGCGCAGGTAGGGCTCGTGCTGGAAGGAGTTGGCGTCGAGGTCGCCCTGAGCCAGCGCCTGGTTGGGGACGACGTAGTCGGTGAACTCGATCACCTTGAGGTCGAGGCCGCGCTCGGCCGCGACCTTGCGCACGGCCTCCAGCACCTCGGCGTGCGGCCCGGCCGTGACCCCGACCCGGATCGGGTCGGCCGGGGCGGCGGTCGCTCCCACGGCCAGCAGCAGGGCGAGCGCCAGGGCGGGACGTCGAAGCATCGCGGCAGGTCTCCTCGTTCGAAACATCGTCCCGGCGGGGCGGCGCTCAGTGCAGGCCCGGCACGCCGGCGCGCAGCGGCAGGACGGTCGCGCCCGTCGCCGCGACGGGCTCCGGGCTCAGGCCCGCGGGGTGCGCCGGCGGCGCGGGCGAGGGCCGGCCGGCGCCCGCCCTTCAACCCGCCGCCCCGGAGGGCCCGTGCCGGTCCGGGCGCGAAGCCTCACCGTCGAGGCGGCGCGCGTCCGCGCGGCCGTCGAGACGCCATCCTGAGGCCTCCACGCGTGGACCGGGGAGCGCCGGCCGCGGGCGGGCCGGCGCCGAGGTCCCGAGACTGCCGGGGCGCGTTCTTCAAGTCAACGAGATTGTTCTTTTTAAAGAACGGGGCCGCGCAGGAGATTGTTGCGCGCCGGGTGCGCCGGCGAGAACGTTCTGCCCCGCGGCCGGGCCCGCCGGCTCATTCCATGGTGAAGCCCACCTTCAGGGTGACCTGGTAGTGCTGGACCTTGCCGCTCTCGATCTGCCCGCGGGTCTCCAGCACCTGGAACCAGCGCAGGTTGCGCACGGTGCGGTGGGCGCGCGCGATCGCCGTCTCGATGGCGTCCTCGATCGAGACCGTGGACGAGCCGACCAGCTCGACGACCTTGTAGACGTGCTCCGACATCGATCCCTCCGGGCGATTGAGGCCGCCGCGAGTGTGGGCCCGCCGGCCCGCGCGCTCAAGCGGGAGGCGGCGCGTGAAGCCCGCGGGCCGGCGCCCGCGGGCGATTGCGCCGCCCGGCCGTTCCCCCGACAATGCCGCGGATCGCCGCCCGCGCGGCCGGCCGACACCGGTGCGATAGGATCCCGTGAACGAGCACGTCTCCCAGCGCCAGCAGGACATCCTCGCCCTCGCCCGCCAGCAGGGCCGCGTCAGCGTCGAGGACCTGGCGGCGCGGTTCGACGTGACGCCCCAGACCATCCGCAAGGACCTGAACGAGCTCTGCGACAGCCGGCTGCTCTCGCGCATCCACGGCGGCGCCGTGGTGGCCTCGGGCGTCGAGAACGTGTCCTACGAGGCCCGCCGCCTCGTCGCCCACGCCGAGAAGCGGGCGATCGGCGCGGCGGCGGCCCGGCTCATCCCCGACAACGCCTCCCTGTTCATCAACATCGGCACCACCACCGAGGAGGTCGCCCGGGCGCTCGGCGACCACCAGGACCTCCTCGTCATCACGAACAACCTCAACGTCGCGACGCTCCTGTACCGGCACCCGAAGATGAGCCTCATCGTCGCGGGCGGGCCGGTGCGCCGGGCCGACGGGGCCGTGATCGGCTCGGCGGCGGTCGACTTCATCAGCCAGTTCAAGGTCGACTACGCGGTGATCGGCGCCTCCGCCATCGACGAGGACGGCACGCTCCTCGACTTCGACTACCGCGAGGTGCGGGTGGCCCGCGCCATCATCGAGAATGCCCGCCGGGTGATCCTGGTCGCCGACAAGCTCAAGCTCGAGCGCTCGGCCCCGATCCGCGTCGGCCACGTCGGCGAGCTCGACGCCTTCGTGACCGACGCGCTGCCCTCGGCGGCCCTGCGGGAGCTCTGCCTCCGGCACCGCGTCGAACTGATCGAGACCGGGACGGACCCCGCCGCGCAGGAGACGCCCGACGCCGCCGAGTGACGGCGCCGGGCGGGGCGGCGATCCGAAAGCCGCCGGGTTTCGCGTCCGGGCCTGTTCTTTCGTTTTCGCTTGCGTTCGATTTCCGGCCCTCATAGGTTCGATTCAGGCGTAGAAACGAAAGAGCCGAAAGGCTCCGGCAGGGAGGTTGGCTTGGGCGTCGGACGCCAGCAGCACGGCATCGTCGACCTCGCGGTGATCGGCGGCGGCATCAACGGCTGCGGCATCGCCCGCGACGCGGTCGGCCGGGGCGCCTCCGTGGTGCTGTTCGAGCAGAGCGACCTCGCCAGCGGCACCTCCTCCACCTCCACCAAGCTGATTCACGGCGGCCTGCGCTACCTGGAGCACTACGAGTTCCGCCTGGTGCGCGAGGCCCTGATGGAGCGCGAGGTGCTGTGGGCCATGGCGCCCCACATCGTCTGGCCGCTGCGCTTCGTGCTGCCCCACCAGGAGGGCCTCCGGCCCGGCTGGCTCCTGCGCCTCGGCCTCCTGCTCTACGACAACCTCGGCGGCCGCAAGCGCCTGCCCGGCACCCGCACCCTCGACCTCGCGCGCGACCCCGCCGGGGCGCCCCTGAAGGCGGGTTTCCGGCGCGCCTTCGAGTATTCCGACTGCTGGGTGGAGGATTCGCGCCTCGTCGTGCTGAACGCCCGCGACGCGGCCGAGCGGGGCGCCGTGATCCGGCCCCGCACCCGGGTGCTGGCAGCGGCCCGGGCCGGCGATCACTGGGACGTGACCGTGGAGGACCGGGCGAGCGGTCGGCGCGAGACCGTGCAGGCGCGCACCCTCGTCAACGCCGCCGGCCCCTGGGTCGCCGACGTGCTCACGGGCGTGGTGCGGGCCAACGCCGCGGCGGGGGTGCGCCTGGTCCAGGGCAGCCACATCGTGGTGCGGCGCCTGTTCCAGCACGACCGGGCCTACATCTTCCAGAACGCCGACCAGCGCATCATCTTCGCGATCCCCTACGAGCGCGACTTCACCCTCATCGGCACCACCGACCGGGACTACACGGGCGACCCCGCGGCGGTGGCGGCGAGCGAGGAGGAGGTCGCCTACCTGTGCGCCGCCGCGAGCGAGTACTTCCGCGAGCCCGTGACCCGCGAGGCGGTGGTCTGGACCTACTCGGGCGTGCGTCCCCTCTACGACGACGGCGCCTCGAAGGCGCAGGAGGCCACCCGCGACTACGTCCTGGCCCTCGACGCGCCGCAGGGCCAGCCCGCCATGCTGTCGGTGTTCGGCGGCAAGATCACGACCTACCGGCGCCTCGCCGAGGCGGCGCTCGAGCGCCTGAAGGACCACCTGCCGGCGGCGCACGGGGCCTCCTGGACCGGGAGCGCCACCCTGCCGGGCGGGAACTTCCCGGCGGACGGCTACGGCGACGTCGTGGCGGGCCTCGTGCGCCAGCATCCGGGCCTGCCGCGGGCGCTGGTCGAGCGCCTGGTGCGGGCCTACGGCACGGAGGCCCGCGAGATCCTCACGGGCGCCCGCAGCCTCGCCGACCTCGGCCGCCTGTTCGGCGCCGACCTGACGGAGCGCGAGGTCGTCCACCTGATGCGCCGCGAATGGGCGGCGGGCGCCGACGACGTGCTCTGGCGGCGCTCCAAGCTCGGCCTGCGCCTCGACGCCGCCGAGGCCGCCGCCCTCGACGAGTTCATGCGGCGGGACGCCGCCGCCTCCTCGGCGGCCTGAGGGGAGGGCGCGCCATGACGCTGGTCCTGGAATCCGTGACCAGGCGGGTCGGCCCCGAGACCCACATCCGCGACGTCAGCCTCGCGCTGCCGAAGGGCTCGCTCAACGTCCTGCTCGGCCAGACGCTCGCCGGCAAGACCAGCCTGATGCGCCTGATGGCCGGCCTCGACGCGCCGAGCGAGGGCCGGATCCGCGTCGACGGAGCGGACGTCACCGGCTGGCCGGTGCAGCGCCGCAACGTCGCGATGGTCTACCAGCAGTTCATCAACTACCCGTCGCTGTCGGTCTACGAGAACATCGCCTCGCCGCTGCGGGTCGCCCGGCTGCCGCGCGCCGAGATCGAGGCCCGGGTGCGCGAGGCGGCGCGCCTCCTCAAGCTCGAGCCCCATCTCGGGCGCCGCCCGCTCGAGCTCTCGGGCGGGCAGCAGCAGCGCACCGCCCTGGCGCGGGCGCTCGTCAAGCGCGCCGACCTCGTGCTGATGGACGAGCCGCTGGCGAACCTCGACTACAAGCTGCGCGAGGAGCTGCGCGAGGAGCTTCCCCGCATCTTCGCCGAGACCGGCGCCGTCTTCGTCTACGCCACCACCGAGCCCGCCGAGGCGCTGCTGCTCGGCGGCCACACCGCGGCGCTCCACCGGGGCCGGGTGACGCAGTTCGGCCCGACGCCGGAGGTCTACCGGCGGCCCCACGACCTCACGACCGCCCAGGTGTTCTCCGACCCGCCCCTCAACACCCTGAGGGTGGTCAAGGCCAACGGCCGGGTGACGCTGCCGACGGGCGGGCAGGCCCGGGCCGCCGGCACCTTCGCGGGCGTACCGGACGGGACCTACACCCTGGGCTTCCGGGCCCACCACCTCGCCCTCGACCCGATCCCGGACGCCGTCGCCCTGCCCGCCACCGTCTCGGTCGCGGAGATCACCGGCTCGGAGAGCTTCGTGCACATCGATGCCGGCGAGCACCGGCTGATCGCGCTCCTCGCCGGGGTGCGCCGGTTCGAGCCGGGCACGGCCGTCACGGCCTACCTCGATCCGCGCCACGCGCTCCTGTTCGACGCGGGCGGCCGTACCGCGGCCCTCGACCTGCCGGCGGCGGCCTGAGAGGAGCCCGCCCCCATGGCCCGCATCACCCTCGATCACCTCGCCCACGCCTACGGGCCCCACCCGAAGGAGCCGCAGGACTACGCGCTGAAGGAGATCGACCACGTCTGGCGCCAGGGGGGCGCCTACGCGCTGCTCGGCCCCTCGGGATGCGGCAAGTCCACGCTCCTCAACATCATCTCGGGGCTCGTGGTGCCGACCCGCGGCCGCATCCTGTTCGACGACCGCGACGTCACCACCCTGCCGACCGAGGCGCGCAACATCGCCCAGGTGTTCCAGTTCCCGGTCGTCTACGACACCATGACGGTGCGCGAGAACCTCGCCTTCCCGCTCCGGAACCGCCGGGTGCCGGCCCCCGCCGTCCGGGCCCGCGTCGAGGAGATCGCCGGCCTCCTCGACCTCCGGGGCGTGCTCGACCGCAAGGCCAGCAACCTCACGGCGGACATGAAGCAGACGATCTCGCTCGGGCGCGGGCTGGTGCGCCCCGACGTGGCCGCGATCCTGTTCGACGAGCCCCTGACGGTGATCGACCCGCACCTGAAGTGGCAGCTCCGCTCGATGCTGAAGGAGCTGCACCGCAAGCTCGACCTGACGATGATCTACGTCACCCACGACCAGACCGAGGCGCTGACCTTCGCCGACACGGTGGTGGTGATGCACGACGGGGCCGTGGTGCAGACCGGCACGCCCGACGAGCTGTTCGAGCGGCCGGCCCACACCTTCGTCGGCCACTTCATCGGCTCGCCGGGCATGAACCTGCTGCCGGCGCGGGTCGAGGGCCGCACCGCCTACGTCGAGGGCCACGCCATCCCGCTCGCCCGCGGCTACCCGGACCTGCCGGAGGGCCGGCGCATCGAGCTCGGCGTGCGGCCCGAATACGTGCACCTCGCGCCCCGGGGCCTCGGGCTGCCGGTGCGCCTGCGCCGCATCGACGACATCGGCCGCCAGCGCCTCGCGCGGGTGGAGCTCGGCGGCCGGCCGCTCGTGGCGACCGTGGCGGAGGGCCAGAGCCTCGACGGGGACGAGGCGGCCCTGACCCTCGATCCGCGCCAGATCCACATCTACGCCGACGGCGCCCTGGTGCCGGGCCTCGCCGCGGGAGGCGGCGCGCCATGACCAAGACCGTCAACCAGAAGGCCTGGCTGCTCGTCCTCCCGGTCTTCCTCGTCGTCGCCTTCTCGGCGGTGCTGCCGCTGATGACGGTGGTGAACTACTCGATGCAGGACACGTTCGGGAACAACCAGTTCTTCTGGAACGGCATCGGCTGGTTCCAGGAGCTGCTCGACCCCGCGAGCCAGTTCGGCGAGCGCTTCTTCGACGCGCTGTGGCGCAACCTCCTGTTCTCGGCCGTCATCCTGGCGATCGAGGTGCCGCTCGGCATCGCGGTGGCCCTGGCGATGCCGCGGGAGGGCAGGGCGGTGGCCTTCTGCCTCGTGGTCATGGCCCTGCCGCTCCTGATCCCGTGGAACGTCGTCGGCACGATCTGGCAGGTCTTCGCCCGCGGCGACATCGGGCTCCTCGGCTACCTGATCAACCGGCTCGGCATCGACTACAATTACGCCGGAAGCGCCCTCGCGGCCTGGTCCACGATCGTCGTCATGGACGTCTGGCACTGGACGAGCCTCGTGGCGCTCCTGTGCTACGCCGGCCTGAAGTCGATCCCCGACGCCTACTACCAGGCCGCCCGCATCGACGGCGCCGGCGCCCTCGCGGTGTTCCGCACCATCCAGCTGCCGAAGATGCGCCGCGTGCTGCTGATCGCCGTGCTCCTGCGGTTCATGGACTCGTTCATGATCTACACCGAGCCCTTCGTGCTCACCGGGGGCGGCCCCGGCAACGCCACCACCTTCCTGTCGATCGACCTCGTCAAGCTGGCGCTCGGCCAGTTCGACCTCGGCCGGGCGGCCGCGATGTCGCTCGTCTACAACCTGATCATCCTGGCGACCTGCTGGGTGTTCTACACCGTGATGACGAACGTCGACGCGGGCAGCCGGGCCGCGCCCGCGCAGAGCGACCCGGCGGACGCTGCCGGCAGCAGCCTGCCGCCCGCCGCCACCGTCGCGCTCGACCGGAGGGCCGCCTGATGCGCGGGCGCAACGTCGTGATGACGCTCTACCTGCTTTTCCTGATGCTGCCGATCTACTGGCTCGTGAACATGAGCCTGAAGACCAACCAGGAGATCACCACCGGTCTCACGCTCTGGCCGCGCGACATCACCTTCGCGAACTACGTCCGGATCTTCACCGATCCGAGCTGGTACGGCGGCTACCTCAACTCGCTGACCTACGTCGGCATCAACACGGTGCTGTCGATCGGGCTCGCGCTGCCGGCGGCCTACGCCTTCTCGCGCTACCGCTTCATCGGCGACAAGCACCTGTTCTTCTGGCTGCTCTCGAACCGCATGGCGCCGCCGGCGGTGTTCGCGCTGCCGTTCTTCAACCTCTACTCGGCGGTCGGGCTGTTCGACACGCCCTGGTCCGTGGCGCTCGCCCATTGCCTGTTCAACGTGCCGCTCGCGGTGTGGATCCTCGAGGGCTTCATGTCGGGCGTGCCGCGGGAGATCGACGAGACGGCGGCCATCGACGGCTACGGCTTCCCGCGCTTCTTCGTGCGGATCTTCATGCCGCTGATCGCCTCCGGCATCGGCGTCGCGGCCTTCTTCTGCTTCATGTTCTCGTGGGTCGAGCTCCTGCTCGCCCGCACGCTGACCTCGGTCAACGCCAAGCCGATCGCCGCCACCATGACCCGCACGGTCTCGGCGGCGGGCATGGACTGGGGCCTGCTCGCGGCGGCCGGCGTGCTCACCATCGTGCCGGGGGCGCTCGTGATCTGGTTCGTGCGCAACTACATCGCCAAGGGCTTCGCCCTCGGCCGGGTGTGAAGGGTCGGGAGGAGGCGCATGCCTGATTTCGCCTGGATGGCCTGGACCTGGCAGACCGCCGCCTTCTTCGCGGTGATCGCCGGGCTCCTCGCCCTGATGACCCTGCTCGCCGTGTGGCGCCCGGAGACCGAGCGCGTCGGCATCCTGCGCATCCCGACGACCCGGGGCGACCGCCTGTTCCTGACGCTCGTCGGGGCCGCCTTCATCCATCTCGCCTGGCTCGGGCTCGTCGGCCCGAGCCTCGAATGGGCGCTCGCGGCATCGCTCCTCTACGGGGCGGCGATGTTCCGCTTCGCCTAGACGAGCGGGAGGGATACGAGATCGGCTGCGGCGGAACGGCGAAGCCCGTCCGCCGCGGACCGGTCCGGAGACGGCGCGCCGCGTTCCGGGCCTCGCGGTTCGCGCAACCGGACCGGCCGGAGCGCCCGGACCAGCGCGCCCGCACGGGCGAGCCCACACGGATCCACCAGGGAGGATGACACCGATGACACGCCAATGGTTGCTCACCGCCGCGAGCGCCCTCGCCCTCAGCGTCGCCGCAGGCGGCGCGAAGGCCGGCATGGACGAGGCCAGGCGCTGGGTCGACGTCGAGTTCCAGCCCTCGACCCTGTCGAAGGACGAGCAGCTCAAGGAGATGCAGTGGTTCGTCGATGCGGCGAAGCCCTTCGCCGGCACGGAGATCAACTTCGTCTCCGAGACGCTGACCACCCACGAGTACGAGGCCCGCACCCTCGCCAAGGCGTTCCAGGAGATCACCGGCATCAAGGTGAACCACGACGTCATCCAGGAGGGCGACGTCGTCGAGAAGATCCAGACGCAGATGCAGTCCGGCAAGAACATCTACGACGGCTGGATCAACGATTCCGACTTCATCGGCACCCACGCCCGCTACAACCAGACCGTCAACCTGACCGACTGGATGGCGGGCGAGGCCAAGGCCGTCACCAACCCGCAGCTCGACGTCGACGACTTCATCGGCCGCTCCTTCGGCAGCTGGACCGACGGCAAGCTGTTCCAGCTCCCCGACCAGCAATTCGCCAACCTGTACTGGTTCCGCTACGACTGGTTCCAGCGCGCCGACCTGAAGGAGAAGTTCAAGGCCAAGTACGGCTACGAGCTCGGCGTCCCCGTCAACTGGTCGGCCTACGAGGACATCGCCGAGTTCTTCACCAGCGACGTGAAGGAGATCGACGGCCAGAAGGTCTACGGCCACATGGACTACGGGAAGAAGGACCCGTCCCTCGGCTGGCGCTTCACCGATGCCTGGCTCTCCATGGCGGGCAACGGCGACAAGGGCATCCCGAACGGCAAGCCGGTGGACGAGTGGGGCATCCGCCTCGACGGCTGCCGCCCCGTCGGCTCCTCGGTCGAGCGCGGCGGCGACGCCAACGGCCCGGCCTCGGTCTACGCCGTCGCCAAGTACGTCGACTGGCTGAAGAAGTACGCCCCGCCCCAGGCCGCCGGCATGACCTTCTCGGAATCCGGCCCGGTCCCGGCGCAGGGCAACGTCGCCCAGCAGATGTTCTGGTACACCGCCTTCACGGCCGACATGGTCAAGCCCGGCCTCGCCGTGGTGAACCCGGACGGCTCGCCGAAGTGGCGGGTGGCGCCCTCGCCGCACGGCTCCTACTGGAAGGAGGGCATGAAGCTCGGCTACCAGGATGCCGGCTCGCTCACCCTCCTGAAGTCGACGCCGGTCGAGCGGCGCAAGGCCGCCTGGCTCTACCAGCAGTTCATCGTCTCGAAGACGGTCAGCCTGAAGAAGAGCCACGTCGGCCTCACCTTCATCCGCGAGAGCGACATCTGGGACAAGTCGTTCACCGAGCGGGCCCCGAAGCTCGGCGGCCTGATCGAGTTCTACCGCTCGCCGGCCCGCACGCAGTGGACCCCGACCGGCGTGAACGTGCCGGACTACCCCAAGCTCGCCCAGCTCTGGTGGCAGAACATCGGCGACGCCTCCTCGGGCGCCAAGACGCCCCAGGCGGCCATGGACGCCCTCGCGGCGGCCCAGGACGACGTGATGGCGCGCCTGGAGCGCTCCAAGGTCCAGGGCGATTGCGGCCCGAAGCTGAACCCGAAGACCTCCGCCGAGCACTGGTTCGAGCAGGCCCAGAAGGACGGCAACATCGCGCCGCAGCGCAAGCTCGCCAACGAGAAGCCGAAGGGCGAGACCATCGACTACGACACCCTGATCAAGAGCTGGCCGGCCTCGCCCCCGAAGAAGGGCTGATCCGCCGGGCCGGGACGGGCGCAACGGCCCGCCCCGGCCCCGCCGCCTCGCCCGGTCGCCGGGATGCCGCCGCGGGCGCCTCCGGGCGGGGCGCCCGCGGCCAGCGCCCCGCCCGCCAGGCCGGTTCCCGGCGCCGGGCGCCCCCGCCGCCCTCGCGCGGAGGCCTTCCTGCCCGGCGGACGCTGCCGGCGCGGCCACGCCCCTCTCTGGAGAGCCCGCGCATGTCCCGCTTCATCCTCGCCATCGACCAGGGCACCACCTCCTCGCGCGCCCTCCTGTTCCGGCCGGACACCTCCATCGCGGCCCTCGCCCAGGCCGAGTTCCCGCAGCACTTCCCGGCCTCGGGCTGGGTCGAGCACGAGCCCGAGGATCTCTGGCGCACCACCCTGGAGACCTGCCGGGCGGCGCTGAGGCAGGCGGGCGCCTCGGGCCGGGACGTGGCGGCGATCGGCATCACCAACCAGCGCGAGACGACGCTCGTCTGGGACCGCCGCACCGGGGAGGCGGTGCACCGCGCCATCGTCTGGCAGGACCGCCGCTCCGCCGGGATCTGCGCCCGCCTCCGGGCCGAGGGGCACGAGCCGCGGGTGACGGCGACGACCGGGTTGATCCTCGACCCCTACTTCTCGGGCACCAAGATCGCCTGGATCCTCGACAACGTGCCGGGCGCCCGGGCCCGGGCCGAGGCCGGCGAGCTCGCCTTCGGCACCGTCGATTCCTACCTGCTCTGGCGCCTCACCGGCGGCCGGCTGCACCTCACCGACGCCACCAACGCCTCGCGCACGCTGCTCTACGACATCCACCGCGGCGCCTGGGACGACGGGATGCTGGCGCTCCTCGGCGTGCCGGCCGCCATGCTGCCGGAGGTGCGCGATTCCTCGGGCGATTTCGGCAGCACCGCGCCGGACCTGTTCGGCGCCGCGATCCCGATCCGGGGCGTCGCCGGCGACCAGCAGGCGGCGACGGTGGGGCAGGCCTGCTTCCGGCCCGGCATGGTCAAGTCGACCTACGGCACCGGCTGCTTCGCGCTCCTCAACACCGGCGCGCAGCCGGTGGCCTCGCGCAACAAGCTCCTCACCACCATCGCCTACCAGCTCGGCGGACAGCGCACCTACGCGCTCGAGGGCTCGATCTTCGTCGCCGGCGCGGCCGTGCAGTGGCTGCGCGACGGCCTGAAGGTCATCGCGTCCGCCTCCGAGACCGGCGACCTCGCCGAGCGGGCCGACCCGGCCCAGGAGGTCTACCTCGTGCCGGCCTTCGTGGGGCTCGGCGCGCCCTACTGGGAGCCCGACGCCCGCGGGGCGCTGTTCGGCCTCACCCGCGGCACCGGCCCGGCGGAGCTCGCCCGGGCGGCCCTCGAGAGCGTGTGCTACCAGACCGCCGACCTCCTCGCCGCCATGCGGGCCGACTGGCCGGACGGGGAGGGCCGCGCCACGGTGCTGCGGGTCGACGGCGGCATGGTGGCGTCCGACTGGACGATGCAGCGCCTCGCGGACCTGCTCGCCGCCCCGGTCGACCGGCCCGAGGTGAAGGAGACGACCGCGCTCGGCGCCGCCTACCTGGCGGGGCTGAGCTGCGGGCTCTACCCGGAGCCCGAGCACTTCGCCGACCATTGGCGCCTCGAGCGCCGCTTCACCCCGGCCATGGAGGGGCCCGTCCGCGAGCGCAAGCTCGCGGGCTGGCGCCAGGCCGTGGGCTGCCTCGTCGGGCGCTGACGGCCGCGGCGGCGCCGCCCGGCCCGCCGTCAGCGGCGGTTGCGGTGCCGCCGGTGCTTGCGCGCGCGGTGGCTCGCCGAGACCACCGTGATGGTGATCTTGTCGGAGGCGACGCTCGGGGAGAACGGCCGGTGCAGGGCGTCGCCGAGGACGAGCTGCAGCGTGTGGCGGCCCGGCTCGAGATCGAGCTTCGTCTCGGTCTGGCCGCCGCCGAAATGCAGGTGGTTGGTGTCGGCCGGGATCGGCGCGGAGGCGGCGGGCGTCCCGGCATCGACCACGAGGTGGTGGTGTCCGGCGTTCCTGGCCGGGCTCCCGGCCTGGGTCACGCCCATGTTGCGCAGGCCGAACCGCACCACGACCGGCGACTTGAGGCGCGCGCCGTTGGTGGGCGAGATGAAGTACACCGTCGCGTCAGCCGGCGGGGCCACGATGGGCGGCGGCGCCGGGTCGGCGGGCGCCTGGGCGTGCGCGGGCGCGGCCGCGAGCAGAACACAGAGACCGCAACCCGCGGCCGTCAGCTTGATCATCGCCATCCTCCTCCGCGCTCCGGCGACCCGGAGCGGGTGTCACAGGAAATCCGGCCGGCGCCCGGCCCTCGCGCGGCCGCCGCGGGCCGGGCCCGGACCCGGGTGGGGACCCGCCGCGGCCCCGCCGGCGCCCGGGCCGCGACGCCTCAAAAGTCCCTCGCGATCCGGAAGCCGTTCGCCGGGTAGCGCACCGAACTGTCGTAGAAGTTGCGGCTCGTCATGCGCACCGACGTGCCGGCCGCCATCCAGGAGCCGCCCCGCAGGACGCGCTGCTGGCAGCTGCCGCCCACCACCCAGGCGCTGCCGTCGGTCGGCGCGCGCTGGAAGTTCCTGTGCCAGCAATCGGCGGTCCACTGCGCGACCGAGCACAGGCTGTCGCCGACGCCGAAGCGGTTGAGCCACTGGCGATCCACCGGAGGGGGCGCGGCCGGGGGGGCGCTGCCGGCGGGGGTGCAGGCGGCGAGGTCGGGCCGGAAGGTGTTGCCCCACCAGTAGCGCGTCGTCGTCCCGCCCCGCGCGGCGAACTCCCACTCCGCCTCGCTCGGCAGGCGGTAGAGCTGGCGGGTCGCGCGGGAGATCCAGGTCACGTATTGCTGGGCGTCGTCGAAGCTGAGATTCGAGACCGGCCGCTCGGGCTCGCCCGTCGGCTTGTAGTCGCAGGCGCCCGCCCGCTGGCACACCGACCATTCCGCCACGGTCACCGGGGAGACCCCGATCGCGAAGCGCCTGAGGCTGACCTGGTGGGTCGGCTGCTCGGTCGGGTGGGCGCTGCTGCCCATCACGAAGGTGCCGGGCTCGATCACCACCATGGGCGGGCAGTCGGCGCAGTCCTGGAACCGGCCCTCCCGGTCGACGACGGGACGGCCGCCCTGGCGCAGGCCCGCCTCCCGGTCGGCCGGGCGCGGCTCGGCGTCCGGCGGCGGGACCACGGCCGGCGGGGGCGCGGCCGGCAGGGTGCCGGCACCGGGCGTGCGCGCAGGCGGCT
>NZ_QOWC01000042.1 GCF_003574465.1 Methylobacterium crusticola | reverse complement strand
GCTTCCCGGCGCCCCCCCGGGCCGCGCCCGCCCGGCCGGCTCGCCGCCGGCTGCGCGCCGGCCCGCCACCGGGCGCCGGTCAGGCACGCGCCTCGCCCTCGCTGCGGTGCGGAACCAAGCGGAACCGGGCGGATTTCCTGACCGGCAGCCCTCGCCACTCACGCACGCTCACGATTGAAGGATGGTGGCCCGATGCGGCGCGCCCACAGCATGCCATTCGGCGCGGAGATCGGACCTGAGGGCGTGCGCTTCGCCCTCTGGGCCCCGACCGCCGGAACGGTCGCGCTCGTCCTCGAGGAGGGCGAGCGGCCCATGCCCGACGCCGGCGGAGGCTGGCGGCGGCTCGTGGTGCCGGGCGTCCGCGCGGGGGCGCGCTACGGCTTCCGCATCGACGGCGACCTCGTGGCGCCGGACCCCGCCTCGCGCTTCCAGCCCGAGGACGTCGCGGGCCTGAGCGCCGTGGTGGACCCGGGCGCCTTCGCGTGGAGCGACCAGGGCTGGGCCGGGCGCCCGTTCGAGGAGACGGTGATCTACGAGGCGCATGTCGGGACCGCGACGCCGGAGGGCACCTACGCCGCCCTCGCGGACAAGCTCGAGGCCCTGCGCGACCTCGGCGTGACGGCCCTGGAGCTCCTGCCGCTCGCCGACTTCAAGGGCCGCCGCAACTGGGGCTACGACGGCGTGCTGCCCTACGCCCCCGATTCCGCCTACGGCACGCCCGACGACCTGCGCCGCCTCGTCGACAGGGCGCACGGGCTCGGCCTGATGGTCTTCCTCGACGTCGTCTACAACCATTTCGGGCCGGCCGGGAACTACCTGCACGCCTATGCCGGCTCGTTCTTCACCGAGCGGCACCAGACGCCCTGGGGGGCCGGCATCAACTTCGACGGCGAGACCAGCGGCGCGGTGGTGCGCGACTACTTCATCCACAACGCCCTGTACTGGCTGGAGGAGTTCCACGTCGACGGCCTGCGCTTCGACGCCGTGCACGCGATCCTGGACGATTCGCCGACCCACTTCATCGCCGAGCTGGCCGAGCGCATCCGGGGGGCGCTGCCCGACCGGCAGATCCACCTGATGCTCGAGAACGAGGCCAACCAGGCCCGCTGGCTCGAGCGCGACGCGGGCGGCCGCCCCGTCCGCCACAGCGCGCAATGGGCCGACGACACCCATCACGGCTGGCACGTGCTCCTGACCGGCGAGGAGGCCGGCTACTACGAGAGCTTCGCCGACCGGCCGGTCGCCCACCTCGCCCGCAGCCTGGCGGAGGGGTTCGCCTACCAGGGCGAGCCGTTCAAGACCCTCGGCGGCCATCCCCGCGGGGAGTCGTCCGGCCACCTGCCGCCCTCGGCCTTCGTGACCTTCCTGCAGAACCACGACCAGGTCGGCAACCGCGCCCTCGGCGAGCGCCTGAGCCACATCGCCGATCCGGACCGCCTCGCCCTCGCCCGCGCCGGGCTGCTGCTGGCGCCCCAGATCCCGATGCTGTGGATGGGCGAGGAATGGTCGGCCTCGACGCCGTTCCTGTTCTTCGTCGACTTCGCGCCCGACGAGGCGCTGAACAAGGCGGTGCGCGACGGGCGCCGGCGCGAGTTCAAGAGCTTCGCGGCCTTCGCGGACGACGAGAAGGCGAAGACGATCCCCGACCCGACCGCCGAGGCGACGTTCCGGGCCTCGGTGCTCGACTGGTCCGAGCGGGAGCGCTCGCCCCACGCCGAGGTGCTGGCCGACACCCGGGCCCTGCTGGCCTTGCGCCAGGCCGAGATCGTGCCGCTGACGAAGACCGCCTGGCGGGGCGGCACGGCGCGGCTGCCGCGTCCCGACGTCGTCGACGTGACCTGGGCGTACGCGGGCGGTTCCCTGCGCTTCGTGGCGGCGTTCGGGGGCGAGCCCTACGAGGTCGCGGGTGCGGCCGGCCGGGTCCTCTGGCACTCGCCGGCGGTCGCCCAGGAGCAGGATGGCGGCCTCGTGCTCCCGCCCTGGTCCGGCGTGTTCCTGAAAGAGGTGGCGTGAGATGGCGGTGCTCGAGGATGTCGTCGCGCGGCTGGCCGACCGGGTCGGGATCGCCGCGGACTACACCGATGCGTTCGGCCAGAACGTCGCGACGCCCCTCGCCGTTCGCCGGGGCGTCCTCGCCGCCCTCGGCCTGCCGGCGGACACCGAGGCGCAGGCGCGGGCGAGCCTCGCGCAGGTCGAGGCCCTGCGCGACGGCCTCGTGCCGCCCCTGCTGCCGGTCGAGGCGCGCCGCGCCTCCCGGGTGCCGGTGCGCCTCGGCGCGGGATCCCCGGGCGCGGGATCCCCGGGAACGGGGCCGGGCGGCATCCTGAGCTGGCGCCTCCTCGACGAGCGCGGCAGCGCGCGGGACGGGCGCACGCCGGTGTCGGCCGGCGACGGCGAGCCGAGCTTCGACCTGCCGCCCCTGACGCCCGGCTACCACCGCCTCTCCGTCACCCTGGGCGACCAGCGGGCGGAAGCGACGGTGATCGCCGCGCCCCAGCGCTGCTGGCGCCCGCGGGCGCTCGGCGACGAGGGCGCCCGCGACTGGGGCCTCGCCGCGCAGCTCTACGGCCTGCGCTCCGAGCGGAACCTCGGCATCGGCACCTACGCGGATGCCGGCCGGGCGGCGGCGGATGCGGGCGCCCGCGGCGCCGCCTTCCTGGGCTTGAGCCCGGTCCACGCCCTGTTCCCGACCGACCGCCAGAAGGTCTCGCCCTACTCGCCGTCCTCGCGTCTGGTCCTCGAGACGCTCTACCTCGAGCCTGCCTCCCTGCCGGGCTTCGCCGGCAGCCGCGCCGCCCTCCTCCTGGCGGAGGCGCGCCCGCAGGTCGAGCGCCTGCGCGACGCCTCGCTCGTCGACCACGCGGGGGTCTGGGAGGTTCTCGGCCCGGTCCTCGAGGCCCTGTGGCAGGAATCCCGCGCCCGGGCCGGCCGGGACACGGAGTTCCTCGCCTTCCGGGCCGCGGGCGGCGGGAGCCTCGAGGCGCACGCGACCTTCGAGGCCCTGTCCGAGCACTTCCGGGCCGAGGGCGCCCACTGGCTCGGCGACTGGCCGGCGCCTTACCGGCGCAACGGCACGCCGGAGGTCGCGGCCTTCGCGGCCGCCCACCAGGAGCGCATCGCCTACCACGTCTGGCTGCAGTTCCTCGCCGACCGCCAGCTCGCGGCCGCGGCCGCCCAGGCGCTCGCGGCGGGCATGCGGCTCGGGCTCTACCGGGACCTCGCGGTCGGCGCCGACCGGGGCGGCTCGGAGATCTGGTCGCACCCCGAGCGCTTCGCCGCCGGGCTCTCCATCGGGGCGCCCCCGGACGTGCTCGCCCCCGGGGGGCAGGATTGGGGCCTGCCGCCCTTCGATCCCCTGGCGCTGGAGCGGGACGGCCTCGCGGCCTTCCGGGCCCTGGTCCAGGCCAACATGCGCCACGCCGGCGCGATCCGCATCGACCACGCCTTCCAGCTCGCCCGCCTGTTCCTGATCCCGGTCGGGCAGGGCGCCCGGGAGGGCGCCTACGTGGCGATGCCCTTCGAGGCGATGCTGGCCGTGCTGCGGCTCGAGAGCCACCGGGCGAAGTGCCTCGTCATCGCGGAGGATCTCGGCACGGCGCCGGCCGGCTTCTCCGACGCCCTGATGCAGGCCGGCATCCTGAGCTACCGCATCCTGACCTTCGAGCGCGGGGAGGGAGGCGCCTTCAAGCGCCCGGCCGAGTATCCGCGCGACGCCCTCTGCGCCATCACCACCCACGACCTGCCGACCTTCGTCGGCTGGTGGCGCGGCGTCGACACCGAACTCCGCCAGTCGCTCGGCCTCTACGACGCCGAGCGGGCGAGCGCCGAGCGCGAGGAGCGGGTGCACGAGCGCCGCCGCCTCGCCGAGACGCTGGCGCAGGAGGGCCTGCTGCCGGCCGCCGAGCCGCCGGAGCTGGCGCCCTTCGAGGCCGCCGCCCGCTTCCTCGCCCGGGCCCCGTCCGTGCTGACCGCCGTCCAGTACGAGGACGTGCTCGGCGAGGTGACCCAGGCCAACATGCCGGGCATCACCGACGGCTACCCGAACTGGCGGCGCAAGCTCGACCGCGACCTCGACGCCATCGCGGCCCCGGGCGGCCCCCTGGCGAAGCTCGCCGCGGCCCTCGCGTCCGAGCAGCGCGGGCCCCGCTCGGGCGCGGCGCGCCTCTCGGCGCCGCCGCCGCGGGCGACCTACCGGCTCCAGTTCCACAAGGACTTCACCTTCGACCACGCGGCCCGGATCGTGCCGTACCTCGCCCGGCTCGGCATCAGCCACGTCTACGCCTCGCCGATCCACAAGGCGCGGCCGGGCTCGATGCACGGCTACGACATCGTCGACCACCGGGAGATCAACCCGGAGCTCGGCGGCGAGGAGGCCTTCGTGCGCTTCAGCGACGGGCTGCGGGAGCACGGGCTGAAGCTCCTGCTCGACATCGTGCCGAACCACATGGGGGTCGGCGGGGCCGACAACCCGTGGTGGCTCTCGGTGCTCGAATGGGGCGCGCTGTCCCCGGCCGCGAACGCCTTCGACATCGACTGGGGCCGCCTCGGCGCGGGCCAGAAGCTGGTGGTGCCCTTCCTGGGCGACCGCTACGGCGAGGCCCTCGAGAACGGCAACCTGACGCTCGCCTTCGACCCCGCGGAGGGGGGCTTCAGCGTCTGGCACTTCGAGCACCGCTTCCCGGTCTGCCCGCTGAGCTACCCGATCGTGCTCGACCGGGCGCTCGCCGCCCTGCCGGTGGTCGGCGACGAGGGCTCGGCCGAGGTCCTGTCGATCTCCGAGCGGCTGCGCCGCATGGGCGAGGAGACGAACCCCGACCGCCTCGCCGCCTTCCCGGGGGAGGCCGAGGGGCTCAAGCAGCGCCTCGCGCAGGCGGTCGAGCGCTCGCCCGGCCTCCAGGCCGCGATCGATCGGGCCGTGACGCTCGTGAACGGCTTCAAGGGCCACCCCGACAGCTTCGGAGCGCTCCACCGCATCCTGGAGGCGCAATCCTACCGGCTCGCGCACTGGCGCGTGGCGGCGAGCGACATCAACTACCGCCGCTTCTTCGACGTCAACTCCCTGGCGGGCCTCAAGGTCGAGGATGCGCGGGTGTTCGAGGGCGCCCACGCGATGCTGTTCCGCCAGATCCGCGAGGGGCGGATCGACGGGTTGCGCATCGACCACATCGACGGCCTGGCCGACCCGGCGGCCTACGCCCGCGCCCTCCAGGCCGCCCTCGGCCCGGGCTTCTACGTCGTGGTCGAGAAGATCCTGGAGCCCGGCGAGCGCCTGCGGCCCTGGCCCATCGCCGGCACCACGGGCTACGACGTGCTCAACCAGATCGACGGGCTCTTCGTCGACCGGGACCGGCGGCGGGAGGTCGCGGCGCTCTACGCGCGCGCCACCGGGGTCGACGACCCCTACGGCTGGCTCCTGCGCACCGTGAAGGCCGAGATCCTCGAGACGAGCTTCGCGAGCGAGCTCGAGGTGCTGACCTCCGACCTCAAGCAGGTCGCCGACGCCGACCGGCGCACCCGTGACTTCTCGGTCAACGCCCTGCGCCAGGCCCTGTCCGAGATCATCGCCCGCTTCCCGGTCTACCGCAGCTACCTGCCCCAGGAGCTCGACGAGAACGAGATCGAGGCCGGCGACATCAAGCTCATCGGCGACACGGTGCGCAAGGCCAAGCGCCGCTCCCGGCTGCCGGACCGCTCCGTGCACGATTTCGCCCAGAACGTCCTCCTCGGGCGCATCGACACGGAGGGCCCGGGCCGGCCCGACCCCGAGGTGGTGCGCCGCTTCCGCCGCCGCTTCCAGCAGCTCACCGGCCCGGTGATGGCCAAGAGCCTCGAGGACACGCTGTTCTACCGCTTCGTCGAGCTGCTGGCGCTCAACGAGGTCGGGGGCGATCCGGGCGAGTACGGGCTGCCGGCGGAGCAGTTCCACGCGCTCCAGGCCGCCCGGGCCCGCGACTGGCCGAACGCCATGATCACGACGGCGACCCACGACACCAAGCGCGGCGAGGACGCCCGCACCCGCCTGCTTGCGCTCTCGGAGCTGCCCGAGGCCTGGCAGGCGGAGTGGGAGCGCTGGAGCCGCCTCGCCGGGCCGCACCTGAGCGAGGTCGAGGGCGAGACGGCGCCGGACGCCAACGACCAGTGGATGTTCCTCCAGGCCATCCTGGGCGCCTGGCCCCTCGAACTCCTGGAGGACGATCCCGACCCGGGGGCCGTGACGGCGTTCCGGGCGCGGCTCGGCGCCTACGCCGAGAAGGCCATGCGGGAGGGCAAGCGCCGGTCGAGCTGGGTCAACGTGGACGAGGCCTACGAGGGCGCGGTCGCGCGGCTCTTCGACGCCCTCGTGGCGCCCGGCTCCGCCTTCCTGGCCGAGTTCCGGCCCTTCGCCCGGGCCCTCGCCCGGGCCGGCATGGTGACGGGTCTCGCCCGCACGGTGCTCAAGTGCACCCTGCCGGGCCTGCCCGACATCTACCAGGGCACGGAGTTCTGGGACTTCTCCTTCGTCGACCCCGACAACCGCCGGCCCGTGGACTACGACGAGCGCGAGCGGGCGCTCGCCGACGAGGCGGACCTCGACGCGCTCCTGGCCGCCTGGCCCGACGGGCGCATCAAGCAGCGGGTGCTGGCGCGCCTGCTCGCCGACCGCGCCGCCTGGCCGGGATTCTACGCCGAGGCGGATTACGCGCCGGTCGCGGCCGACGGCGAGGGGGCGGGCGAGGTCGTGGCCTACCTGCGCCAGGACGCGACCGCGGGGTCCGAGGCCGGCGACCTCCTGGTGGTGGTGCCCCGGCGGGTGGCCGGGCGCGCCGGTGATCCGGGCCGCCTCGCCGAAGCCTTCGCGGCCACGACCCTGCCGGTGCCGGACGGCAGCCTCTGGCGCGATCTCGTCACCGGGGAGGAACTTCGCCCCGAGGGCGGGCGTCTTCGGGTCGACCGCCTGTTCCGCCGGCTGCCCCTCGCGGTACTGCGCCAGGCGGCGGCCTGAACCGATGCGGACCGGTTTGCCGGTCCGCGCGGACGACGGCGCTCACGACAACGACAGCAGGCAGGATCGGGCCCGATGAACGCACCCCGCACCAGCACCAAGCCCGCCCGGCGCACCAGGGACGTGACGCCCCTCCCGGCCACGCTGGCGCCGCTCGCGGCCGGGCCGCGGATCTACAACCTGTTCCCGCTGCTGGTCGGGCGGGTCGCGGCCTGGAGCGCGGAGCTGCCGCGCATCGCGGGCCTCGGCTTCGACTGGGTCTACCTCAACCCGTTCCACCAGACCGGCGGCTCCCGCTCCCTCTACGCGGTCGCCGATCCCGAGAGCCTGGACGAGCGGCTGCGCGACCAGGACGGCACGCCCGACGACGAGCAGGTCCGCGCCTTCTGCGCCGAGGCGGCACGGCACGGCCTCAAGGTGATGACCGACCTCGTGGTCAACCACGCCGCCAATGACGGCCGGCTGGTGCGCGAGCGGCCGGACTTCTTCGTGCGCGACGCGGACGGGGCGCCGGTGAGCCCGGCGGCCGTCGATCCCGACGACCCGGGCAAGGTCACGGTCTGGGGCGACCTCGCGGAGTTCGATTACGGGGCGCAGGGGCCGCGGGCGGCGCTGACCGAGTACTGGGACGGCTACGTGGCGCGGCTCCAGGGCCTCGGGGTCGCGGGCTTCCGGTGCGACGCCGCCTACAAGGTGCCGCCGGAGGTCTGGCGCGCCCTGATCGGCGGGGCCAAGGCCCGCGACCACGCCGCCCTGTTCGCGGCCGAGACCCTGGGCTGCACCTTCGAGGAGGCGCGGGCGACCGCCGAGGCGGGCTTCGACTACCTCTTCAACTCCTTCGCCTGGTGGGACCTCAAGGCGTCCTGGGCGCTCGAGCAGTACGAGCGCCTGCGCACCATCGCGCCCTCCATCGCCTTCCCGGAGAACCACGACATGCCGCGGCTGGCGGCCTCCGCGGGCCGCGACCCGGCCGCGGTGGCGGCACTCCTCAAGGCCCGCTACGCCCTCGCGGCCTTCTTCTCGGCGGGCGTGCTGATGCCCATCGGCTACGAGTGGGGCTACCGGCGGGCCCTCCACGTGGTCGACAGCACCCCGGAGAGCCGCGAGAGCGACAGCGGCATCGACATCTCGGGCTTCGTCGCCGCCATCAACCGGCTGCGGGCCGACCTCCCGGCCGCCAACGTCGAGGGCGCGCAGTGGCGTCTCTCGGCGCCGGACGCGCCCTACCTCGCCCTCGCCCGCGTCGATACCGGCCATCCGGGCTCGGCCGGGAACGCCGTCGTTGTGCTGTTCAACCCCACCGACGCGCCGGTGGCGGTGGACCCCGCCCCCCTGATCGCCCGCACGGGCGGCGAGTTCGGCCCGTTCGAGGACCTGACGCCCGAGGCCGCGCCCCTGGCGTTCCGGGCCGACCAGGCGCTCGACCTGCCGCCCGGCGCCCTGCACATCCTGTCGGCGCGGCGCATCGCCTCCTCGGCCGGGCGCAAGGCCCGCCGGGCGGTCCCGGACGGGGAGGGGCGGGTGCTGATCGAGGCGGTCAGCCCCGAGATCGACGGCGGCCGCTCGGCCATCAAGCGCATCGTCGGCGAGCGCGTGCGGGTCGAGGCCGACATTTTCACGGACGGGCACGACGTCATCGACGCCGCGGTGCTGTCGCGGGCGGCCGGCGAGACCGAGTGGCGCCGCGACCCCATGGTGTTCATCGACAACGACCGCTGGGGCGGCCACTTCCCCCTCGGCCGCAACACCCGCTACGAGTACACCGTGGAGGCCTGGCGGGACGATTTCTCGTCCTGGCTGCGCGGCCTCGAGAAGAAGCGGGCCGCCGGCATCGACGTTCGCCTCGAGACCATCGAGGGCGTGGCCCTCGCCCGGAGCGCCGCCGCGCTGGCCGAGGGGAGCGACGCCGCGGCCCTCGCCGGGCTCGTGGCCGCCCTCGAGGGCGAGGAGGCCGGCTCGGCCGCCCAGCTCCGGCGCCTCCTCGCGCAGGCGAGCCTGATCCGGCGCAACGCCGAGCGGGTCAACCTCACGCGCTACCCCGTCGTGCTCGAGGTGGTGGCCGACCGCCTGGCCGCCCGCTTCTCGGCCTGGTACGAGATCTTCCCGCGCTCGCAATCGGGCGACCCGGGGCGCCACGGCACCTTCGACGACGTCGTGGCCCGCCTGCCGGCGATCCGCGAGCTCGGCTTCGACGTGCTCTACTTCACGCCGATCCACCCGATCGGGCGCACCAACCGCAAGGGCAAGAACAACTCGCTCAAGGCCCGGGAGGGCGACGTCGGGTCGGTCTACGCGGTCGGCTCCGAGGAGGGCGGCCACGAGGCGATCCACCCGGAGCTCGGCACCGTCGACGATTTCCGGCGCCTCGTCGCGGCGAGCCACGCCCACGGCATGGAGATCGCCCTCGACTTCGCCATCCAGTGCTCGCCGGACCATCCCTGGATCAAGCAGCATCCCGAGTGGTTCGACTGGCGTCCTGACGGCACCATCAAGTACGCCGAGAACCCGCCGAAGAAGTACGAGGACATCGTCAACGTCGATTTCTACAAGGGCGGGCTGCCGGGCCTCTGGGTCGAGCTGCGCGACATCGTCGTCGGCTGGGTCGAGCTCGGAGTCAGGATCTTCCGGGTCGACAACCCGCACACCAAGCCGATCCCGTTCTGGGAGTGGATGATCCGCGACGTCAACGACCGCTACCCGGACGTGCTGTTCCTGGCCGAGGCCTTCACGCGCCCAAAAATGATGAAGAAGCTCGCCAAGGCCGGATTCCAGCAGAGCTACACCTACTTCACTTGGCGCAATACCAAGGCGGAGCTGGCGAGCTACTCCACCGAGCTGGCCGGCGAGATGGGCGAGTACTACCGCCCGAACTTCTTCGCCAACACGCCGGACATCAACCCGGTCTACCTCCAGACGAGCGGCCGGCCGGGCTTCATCGTGCGCGGCACGCTGGCCGCCACGCTGTCGAGCGTCTACGGCATCTACAACGGCTTCGAGCTGTGCGAGGGCACGCCGGTGCCCGGCAAGGAGGAGTACCTCGATTCCGAGAAGTACGAGCTGCGGGCCTGGGACGACGACCGTCCCGGCAACATCCGCGACCACATCATCGCGCTCAACCGCATCCGCCGGGAGAACCCGGCCCTGTGGGACTTCCGCAACGTGGCCTTCACGCCCGCCGGCAACGACCAGATCCTGGCCTACGTCCGGATGACGCCCGAGCGCGACAACGTGGTGTTCTGCATGGTCAACCTCGACCCGCGCAGCCGCCAGGAATGCACCTACGAGGTCCCGCTCTGGGAGTTCGGCCTGCCCGACGACGGCGCGGTCGAGGTCGAGGACCTGATCCAGGGCTACCGGTTCGAGCTGCGCGGCAAGACCCACCGCATCGCCCTCGATCCGGCCGAGCGCTCGGTGGTGATCTGGCGCCTGCGCCGCCCCGGGCGGGTTGCGGTCCCGGCCGAGGCGTGGCAGCACGGAGCCGCGTAGCCGGGCCTCGCTGGGTGCGGGCGGGTCGGCCCCGCCCGTCGCCGCGTCGGAGCCGACCCGCCCCGCCGTCCCCGAACAATCCCCTGGCGCCCCGCGTTGAGCGAAGCACCGCGCAAGCGTTCAAGCCCGGCGCCGCGACCCGATCGAGTGAGGCTCTGACGCGATGATCGATCGCAGCGATCCGCAATGGTACCGTGACGCCATCATCTACCAGGTCCACGTCAAGTCCTTCTTCGACGCGAACAACGACGGTATCGGCGATTTCGACGGCCTGACGGCCAAGCTCGACTACATCCGCGACCTCGGGGTCACGGCGATCTGGGTGATGCCGTTCTATCCCTCGCCGCTGCGGGACGACGGCTACGACATCGCGGATTACCGCGGCATCAACCCGTCCTACGGCTCGATGCGCGAGTTCCGGCGCTTCGTGCGCGAGGCCCACGACCGCGGCCTGCGGGTCATCACCGAGCTGGTCATCAACCACACCTCGGACCAGCATCCCTGGTTCCAGCGCGCCCGCAACGCCCCGAAGGGCTCGAAGTGGCGCGACTTCTACGTCTGGTCGGACACCGACGAGAAGTACACCGACACCCGCATCATCTTCCTCGACACCGAGGCCTCGAACTGGACCTGGGATCCGGTCGCCAAGGCGTATTACTGGCACCGGTTCTACTCGCACCAGCCGGATCTCAACTTCGACAACCCGCGGGTGCTCGAGGCGGTGATCGAGGTGATGCGCTACTGGCTCGACATGGGGGTGGACGGGCTGCGCCTCGACGCGATCCCCTACCTGATCGAGCGCGACGGCACCAACTGCGAGAACCTGCCCGAGACCCACACGGTCATCAAGAAGATCCGGGCGGCCCTCGACGAGGGCTACCCCGACCGCATGCTGCTCGCCGAGGCCAACCAGTGGCCCGAGGAGACCGCGCAGTACTTCGGCGACGGGGACGAGTGCCACATGGCGTTCCACTTCCCGCTGATGCCGCGGATGTACATGGCGATCGCGCAGGAGGACCGGCACCCGATCACCGACATCATGCGCCAGACGCCCGAGATCCCGGACGGCTGCCAGTGGGCGATCTTCCTGCGCAACCACGACGAGCTGACCCTCGAGATGGTCACCGACAAGGAGCGCGACTACCTCTGGAGCTTCTACGCCGCCGACCGGCGCGCCCGCATCAACCTCGGCATCCGCCGCCGGCTCGCGCCGCTGCTCGACAACGACCGGCGCAAGATCGAGCTGATGAAGTTCCTGGTCCTGTCGATGCCCGGGACGCCGGTCCTGTACTACGGCGACGAGATCGGCATGGGCGACAACATCTACCTCGGGGACCGCGACGGCGTGCGCACCCCGATGCAGTGGTCGCCCGACCGCAACGGCGGCTTCTCGCGCTCCGACCCCGCCCGCCTGTTTCTGCCCACGGTCCAGGACCCGATCTACGGCTTCGACGCCGTCAACGTCGAGGCCCAGACCCGCGCCCAGACCAGCCTCCTCAACTGGACGCGGCGGATGATCGCCATCCGCAACAACCACGTCTCCCTCGGCCGCGGGGTGCTGCGCTTCCTCTACCCGGACAACCGCAAGGTGCTGGCCTGGATCCGCGAGCACGACAACGAGCGCGTGCTCTGCGTCGCCAACCTGTCGCGGGCGCCGCAGGCGGTGCAGCTCGACCTCTCGGACCTGCGCACCGCCGTGCCGGTGGAGCTCACCGGGGGCACCTCCTTCCCGCCCATCGGCGACCTGCCCTACCTGCTGACGCTGCCGGCCTACGGGTTCTACTGGTTCTCGCTCTCGACGGCGCATGCCGGCGCGATCGGGCCGAAGCCCGAGCCGATGGAGCTGTTCACGCTCGTCCTCACCGGGGGCGTCGAGACCCTGATGAAGGGCCGCGAGCGCCACGCCTTCGAGCGCACCGTCGCGCCCCTCTTCATCGGCTCGCGGCGCTGGTTCGGCGCCAAGGGCTCGCGCATCCGCTCCGTCGAGGTCGTCGACAGCGCCGCCCTGAAGAACCGCGGCGGCCAGGACAACTTCCTGCTGCCGCGCCTCTCGGTCTCGCTCGCGAACGGCGAGACGCAGGAATACTTCGTGCCGCTCGCGGTCGACGAGGGCCGGGAGGACGAGCCCCTGATGGGGCACGCGGTCGCCCGCGTGCGGCGGGGCGCCCGCATGGGCCTCCTCTACGGCGCCGCCTCCTCGACCGAGTTCGCCCTCGCCATGGTGGACGGCATCCGGCGCAACCGGGAGTTCCCGTCCGAGAACGGCACCATCCGGTTCCAGGCGACGTCGCTGTTCGACCCGGAGATGGAGCTCGACCCGGCCGACATCCGCCGCCTCTCGGCCGAGCAGAGCAACACCTCGATCGCCTTCGGCTCGCGCCTGATGCTGAAGCTCCTGCGGCGCCTCCAGCACGGGGTCCATCCGGAGGTGGAGGTCGGCCGCTTCCTCACCGAGGCGGCGGGCTTCCGCAACACGCCGGCCCTGCTCGGCGTGGTCGAGCACGTCGCGCCCGACGGCACCACGACGGCGCTGGCCCTGCTGCAGGCCTTCGTGCGCAACCAGGGCGACGCGTGGACGCTGATGCGGGAGTACCTGCGCCGCGACCTCGACGCCATGGTGCTCGTGCCCGAGAGCGAGGCGCCGAGCCCGGAGGAGACCTTCGCGACGCACCTGCGCTGGGCGAGCCTGCTCGGGCAGCGCACGGCCGAGATGCACCGGGCGCTGGCCACGCAGACCGACGACCCGGCCTTCGCGGCCGAGCCGTTCGGGCCCGACGACCTCGCGGTCCTCGTCGCCGACACGCGCCGCCAGGCCGAGAAGGCGCTGCGGGGCTGCGAGGGCGTCGGACCCGGCGCCCCGGAGGGCGCCCGCGAGGCCTCCTCCCGGATCCTCGCCGCCCGCGCCGAGATCGCCGCCATGATCGAGGCTCTGGGCCGGGAGGCGCCCGAGGGCGCCCACCGCACCCGCATCCACGGCGACTACCACCTCGGCCAGGTGCTGGCCTCGCAGGACGACCTGATCATCGTCGACTTCGAGGGCGAGCCGTCCCGGCCCGTGGACGAGCGCCGCGCGAAGTCGACGCCGCTGCGCGACGTCGCCGGCATCCTGCGCTCCCTGGCCTACGGCGGCGAGACCGTGACCCGCGAGCTCACGGCCCGCTTCGCCGAGGCGGGTGAGCGCACGGTCGCCGCCGTCGCGGCCTGGCGCAGCATGGTGAGCGGCGCGTTCCTGGAGGCTTACGGCACCGCGATCCGCGGCAGCCGGGCCGCCGTCACGGACGACGCCACCCACGAGCGCCTGCTGCGGCTCTGCCTGCTCAACAAGGCGCTCTACGAGATCGACTACGAGGCCAACAACCGCCCGGACTGGATCGAGATCCCGGCCCGGGGCGTGCTTGCCATCCTCGCAGACCAGAAAGGTGCCTGAATGATGGACGACGAGACCCGCGACAGGACGCCGGACCGCGGCCAGGCTCCGACCGCGCCACGGCCCGCGACGAGCCCACGGCAGGAGCCTGCCGCCCCGGCCGATCCGGCCCAGGGCGCGCCCGCCGGCACCCGGCGGGCGGCCGCCATGCAGGCCGCGCCCTCCGCCCGGATCTCGGAGCCGTCGCCCCCGCGCGCGGCGCGGCCGGCCGCGCAGGGGCGCAGCTACGCCGTGCACCCGGACGCCGTCGAGGCGATGATGCGCGCCGACCACGGCGATCCCTTCGGGGTGCTCGGGCCGCACGAGGTCGGCCCGGGCCAGTGGGAGGTGCGGGCGGTGCTGCCCGAGGCACGCGCCGCCACGGTGCTCGTCGGCGACGAGCGCGTGCCCATGGACCGGCGCCACCCGTCGGGCTTCTTCGTCGCGGCCTTCCCGCACCCGCAGCGGCCGGATTACCGCATCGCCGTCGAGGGCTGGGACAACACCGAGCGCACCCGCCGCGACCCCTACGAGTTCGGCACCACCCTCGACGCGTTCGAGATCGGCCTCCTGCGCGACGTCGGCAACGACGCCGTCCACCGGGTGCTCGGCGGCCAGGCCGTCTCGATCGGCGGCATCCCGGGCTTCCGCTTCGCGGTCTGGGCCCCCAACGCCCGCCGGGTCTCGATCGTGGGCGACTTCAACGACTGGGACGGCCGGCGCCACCCGATGCGCCTGTGGCAGGACGGCGGCGTCTGGGAGCTGTTCATCCCGGAACTGCCGAAGGGCGTCCACTACAAGTTCGAGATCCGCGGGCCCGACGGCGCGCTCCTGCCGCTGAAGGCCGATCCCGTGGCGTTCGCGGCCCAGCAGCCCCCCGAGACCGCCTCGCGCCTCGTCGGGCAGCCCTCGCCCGCGTGGCGCGACGAGGCCTGGATGACGTCCCGGGGCAAGCTCGACCACCGGCACGGCCCGATCTCGATCTACGAGGTCCATCTCGGCTCCTGGGCCCGGGTGCCCGAGGAGGGCAACCGCTACCTGACCTACCGGGAGCTCGCCGCGCGGCTGATCCCCTACGTCAAGGAGATGGGCTTCACCCACATCGAGCTCCTGCCCATCACCGAGCACCCGTTCGACGGCTCCTGGGGCTACCAGCCGGTCTCGCTCTACGCGCCGACCAGCCGGTTCGGCACGCCGGACGACTTCGCCGAGTTCGTCAACGCGGCTCACGAGGCCGGCATCGGCATCCTGCTCGACTGGGTGCCGGGCCACTTCCCCCTCGACGCCCACGGCCTCGGCCAGTTCGACGGCACCCACCTGTACGAGCACGCCGACCCGCGCCAGGGCTTCCACCAGGACTGGGGCACCTACATCTACAATTTCGGGCGCACCGAGGTCTCGGCCTTCCTCGCCTCCAACGCCCGGTTCTGGCTCGAGCACTACCACCTCGACGGGCTCAGGGTCGATGCGGTGGCGTCGATGCTCTACCTCGACTACTCGCGCCGCGACGGCGAGTGGATCCCCAACCAGTACGGCGGCAACGAGAACCTCGACGCCATCGACTTCCTGCGCCGCACGAACGAGGCCACCTACAGCCACGCCCCCGGCACCATGACGGTGGCGGAGGAATCGACCTCCTGGCCGGGCGTCTCGCACCCGACCTACACCGGCGGCCTGGGCTTCGGCTTCAAGTGGAACATGGGGTGGATGCACGACACCCTGCGGTTCATCTCGAAGGAGCCGATCCACCGCCGCTACCATCACCACGACCTGACCTTCGGGCTGCTCTACGCCTTCTCGGAGAACTTCATCCTGCCGCTGTCCCACGACGAGGTCGTGCACGGGAAGGGCTCCCTCCTCGGCAAGATGCCGGGGGACCGCTGGCAGCGCTTCGCCAACCTGCGGGCCTATCTCGGCTTCATGTGGGGGCACCCGGGCAAGAAGCTGCTGTTCATGGGCGGCGAGTTCGGCCAGGAGCGGGAGTGGAACCACAACCAGAGCCTGGACTGGCACCTGCTGGAGGATCCCCACCATGCCGGCCTGAAGGCCATGGTGCGCGACCTCAACCACCTCTACGTCGCGACGCCGGCGCTCCACGCCCGCGACACGGAGGCGGGGGGCTTCCAGTGGCTGGTCTCGGACGACGCCGAGAACAACGTCATCGCCTGGGCGCGCAAGGGACGCCGGGAGGGGGAGGTGGCCATCGTGGTCTCGAACTTCACGCCGGTGGCCCGTCACGGCTACCGCGTCGGCGTGCCGGCGGGGGGCCATTACCGCGAGGCGTTCAACTCCGACGCCGGGGTCTACGGCGGCAGCAACGTCGGCAATTACGGCGGCGTCGCCGCGGTGCCCGAGCCCTCGCACGGGCATGCCTGCTCGCTCACCCTGTCCCTGCCGCCGCTCGCCACGCTGATCCTGGTGCGCGAGGGCTGAGACGCCCCGGCACGGCTTGCATCCGACGGCCCCGAGCGGCATGGCTCGGGGCCGCCTTCGTTTTCGCAAGGTTCGAGACGCCCCGCATGACCGCCACGCTCCTGCCCGACACGATGCCCCCGGTCAGCGCCGAGGCCGCCGGCGTGCTGCCGAGCGGCATCGGCGAGCTCGTCGCCTACGGCGTGCACCGGCCGGGGCTGATCCCGCTCTGGGTCGGGGAAGGCGACCGGCCGACCCCGGACTTCATCGGCGCGGCGGCCGAGCGGGCGATCCGGGACGGCGCGACCTTCTACACGCGGATGCTCGGCATCGCCCCCCTGCGCGAGGCGCTCGCCGCCTACGTGACGGGACTCTACGGCGATGAGGCCGATCCGGGCCGGTTCTTCGTCACGGTGGGCGGGATGCACGCCTTCCACACCGCCATCCGGGTCGCCGCCGAGCCGGGCGACGAGATCGTCATCCCGTCGCCGACCTGGTCGAACTTCTTCGGCGCCATCGCGGCCCTCGGCGCCCGCGCCGTCCCGGTGCCGATGCAGTTCGAGCCCGAGGCCGGCTGGTCCCTCGACATCGCCCGCATCGCCGCCGCGGTCACGCCCCGCACCCGCGCCATCGTGGTCAACTCGCCCGCCAACCCGACGGGCTGGACCGCGACCCGGTCCGACCTCGAGGCCCTGCTCGCCATCGCGCGGCGCCACCGGCTCTGGATCATCGCCGACGAGATCTACGGCCGCTTCAGCTTCGATCCGGACCACGCCGCCCTCGGCCGCGCGCCGTCGATCCGCGACGTCTGGCAGCCCGGGGACCGGGACCGGGTGCTGTTCGTCCAGACCTTCTCGAAGAACTGGGCCATGACCGGTTGGCGCATCGGCTGGCTCGAGGGGCCGGCCGCCCTCGCGCCGGCGGTCGAGGGGCTGATCCTGTACGGCACCTCGGGGGTCGCGACCTTCCTGCAGCACGCCGCCGTCACGGCGCTGCGGGAGGGCGAGGCCCTGGTGGCCGCCCAGATCGCGCAGGCGCGCGAGGGCCGCGCCATCGTGTGCGACGCGCTGCGGTCCGTGCCCGGCGTGCAGCTCCCCTACCCGCCGGGGGCCTTCTACGCCTTCCCGCGCGTGCCCGCCGAGCCGGATGCCCGCCTGCTGGCGATGCGCCTCGTCGACGAGGCGAATGTCGGCCTCGCGCCCGGCACGGCCTTCGGCCCCGGGGGCGAGGGGTTCCTGCGCCTCTGCTTTGCCCGGAGCGCCGACGACCTGCGGGAGGCGATGCGCCGGATGGTGCCGGCCCTGATGCCGCGCTGAAACGGGGGCGGCGCCCCGCCCTCAGAGCACCGGCACCCCGCGCTGCTTGGCTTCGTCCCCGGGCTCGACGTGGATCGTCACCACGGCGCCCTCCACGGCGCCCTCGATGGCCGCCTCCAGGCGGTCGCAGATGGCGTGCGACTCGGCCACCGTCATCTCGCCCGGCACCACGAGGTGGAAGTCGATGAAGGTGGCCTGGCCGGCGTGCCGGGTGCGCACGTCGTGGGCCTCGAGGGCGCCCTCGCCGTGCAGCGAGATGAGCCGGCGGATCTGCGTCACCATCTCGGGGGAGGCGGCCTGGTCCATCAGGCCGTTGATCGAATCCCGCACCATGCCCCAGCCCGACCACAGGATGTTGAGCGCGACCGCGACCGCGATCAGCGGATCGAGGATCAGCCAGCCGGTGGCGGCCGCGAGCCCGAGCCCGGCCAGGACGCCCGCGGAGGTGACCACGTCGGCCATCACGTGGCGGCCGTCGGCGATCAGCGCGGGCGAGCGCCAGGCGCGCCCGCGCTTGAGCAGCATCGAGCCCCAGACCGCGTTGATCACGGTGGCGAGCCCGTTCACCGCCACGCCGAGGAGCGGCATCTCGAGCGCCCGCGGCGCCTGGAGCACCCCGTAGGCGTCGCGCAGGATCAGCACTGCCGCGACCACGATCAGGACGCCCTCGATGACGGCGGAGAAGTACTCGGCCTTGTGGTGGCCGTAGGGATGCTCCTGGTCGGCGGGCCGGGCCGCCACCCGCAGGGCCACGAAGGCGGTCCCGGCCGCCACCACGTTGACGATGCTCTCGAGGGCGTCCGAGTAGAGGGCGAGGCTGCCGGTGAGCCACCAGGCGGCGAACTTGAGGGCGAGCACCGCGAGGCCGAGCCCGGCGCTGACGAGTGCGGCGGCTTGGGCGCGTTCCATGGCGACGATCCGAGACGAGGGAGGACCGGCCCGAGACGCTGTCGAGGCTTCTCGCGAGGGGGCCGATGCTTCAGGCGCGACGACGGCGCGGCGCGCCGCACCCCGGGCCCGGCGCGCGCGACCGGGCCGGGCCTGAACCGCGCCGCTCCCTTACGCGGGAGGCCGGCGGAAGGCCACGGCACAGGTCATAGCCGGGGCTATCGGGCGGGGGCCTCAGCCGGTGCGGTGCGCGGGCTCCCGGCGGCCGGCCTCGCGCACGCGGCTCACCTGCGCCCGGGCGCGGGCGGCGGCGGCCTTGCGCTCGTAGCGCCGCCGCAGGAAGCCCCAGCGGGCCGAGGCCGCGAGGCTCTCCAGCCGGGCGGCCTCGCACTCCCACCAGGCGATCAGCTCGGCGTCGAGGGTCGGTTGCGTCGTCATGGCGGACCTCCAGGGCCGGTGGCGGGGCGCGTGGCCCGGAGATGGCGCGCCGGCGCCCCCGCCGCCATAGGGAGCCGGGTCCCTCAGGTGCGCACGATCGCGTAGAGCGCCGGATGATGGGGGAAGCGCGCCGCCTCGTCGCCGGTGAGGGCCCGGAACGCCGGGCTGCCCACCGCCGCCTGGAACGCCTCGGCCGAGGCCCACGCCGCGACGTTCACGAGCGGGAAGCGCGCGTCCGGCCGCAGCGCGCGGTGGAGCGTCGTCGACACGAACCCGGGCGCCCCGCGCAGATGCGCGGCCGCCCGGTCCCAGTACGCGAGAGCCGCCGCCTCATCGCCGGGCCGGACCTCGAACGGGTTGATCAGCACCACCTGGCTCATCGTCTGTCTCCATCGCGCCCGTTGCCTCGTCCCGCTCCAGCGCGGCGCGCAGGCGCCGGAGCAGGCACGCCGCCTCCGTCAGGGATGCGACGTCGCATTCCCGGGCCACCCGCTCCGCCCAGGCCGCCTGGCGCAGGCCCGCCGCCGCGTAGGCCCGGCGTCCCGCACCGGTGGGCACGACCAGGGAGGCCCGCCGGTGGTCGGGATTGGGATCGAGGCCCACGAAGCCGTCGCGCCCGAGGTCCGCCACCAGCCGCCGCACCGCCTGCCGGGTCAGCCCCATGCGGCGGGCGATGCCGGCCACGGTCAGGGGCTGCCCCGCCAGGGCGAGGGCGCCGAGCACCTGCCAGCGGGCGCTGGTGAGGCCGAGGTCGCGCGTCAGGCCGTCGCCCGCCGCGAGCAGGGCGCCGTTCAGGCGGAACACCTCGAGGACGAGGTCCGTGAAGGCGGCGGGACGATCGGTAAGGACGCGGCTCGGCATGACGTCAATACGTTGTCATGTCGACAGCATGTTGTCAATCTGGCGACCGGCGCCCCGGTTGATCCCGCGGCCGAATCCATGCTGATGGCCCCCATGCGCGTGGACCTGTTCGACTTCGACCTGCCCGAGGACCGCATCGCGCTCCGCCCCGCGGTGCCGCGGGATGCGAGCCGGCTGATGGTGCTGAGGCCGGAGCGGGATCCGGAGGATCGGCTCGTGCGCGACCTGCCGGACCTGCTGCGGCCGGGCGACGTGCTGGTCTTCAACGACACCCGGGTGATCCCGGCCCGCCTGACCGGCCTGCGCCACCGCCCCGAGGGCGGCGCCGTCCGGATCGAGGCGCTGCTCCACCTGCGTGAGGCGCCGGAGCGCTGGCGGGCCTTCGCGCGGCCGGCCAAGCGGCTGCGGGTCGGCGACCGCGTGCGCTTCGGGGCGCCCGGGGCCGGCAACGCCTGCGGCCTCGGCGACCTCGACGCCACGGTCGCGGAGCGCCGGGAGGGCGGCGAGGTCACTTTCGCGTTCGACCTCGCCGGGCCGCTCCTCGACGAGGCCGTGGCCCGCCTCGGCGCGCTGCCGCTGCCGCCCTACATCGCGGCCCGGCGGGCGACGGACGCGCGGGACGCCGTCGACTACCAGACGGTCTTTGCCCGCGAGCCCGGGGCCGTGGCGGCCCCCACCGCCGGCCTCCACTTCACGCCGGAGCTGATCGCGCGCTGCGCGGCCGCGGGACTGGGGCAGGTCCGCGTCACGCTCCACGTCGGCGCCGGCACCTTCCTGCCCGTCAAGGCGGACGACACGGCCGACCATCGCATGCACGACGAGATCGGCACGATCACGCCCGAGGCGGCCGGGGCGCTGAACCGGGCCCGCGCCGCGGGCGGGCGCGTGGTCGCGGTCGGCACCACGGCGCTGCGCCTCATCGAGAGCGCCGCCGACCCGGACGGCACCATCCGGCCCTTCGCGGGCACGACCGGGATCTTCATCACGCCGGGCCACCGCTTCCGGGCCGTCGACGTGCTGATGACGAACTTCCACCTGCCGCGCTCGACGCTGTTCATGCTGGTCTCGGCCTTCGCGGGGCTCGCGCCGATGCGGCGGGCCTACGCGGCCGCGGTCGCGGGCGGCTACCGGTTCTACTCCTACGGCGATTCCAGCCTGCTGTTCCGGGCGGAGACCTGATGACCGAGACGTTCAGCTTCACCGTGGCGGCGCGGGACGGCGCCGCCCGCACCGGCGAGATCCGGATGCCCCGCGGGGTGATCCGCACGCCGGCCTTCATGCCGGTCGGCACCGCCGGAACCGTCAAGGCGATGTACCCCGAGCAGGTGAAGGCGCTCGGCGCCGACGTGGTGCTGGGCAACACCTACCACCTGATGCTGCGCCCCGGCGCCGAGCGCATGGCGCGGCTCGGCGGCCTGCACGCCTTCATGCAGTGGCCCTACCCGATCCTGACGGATTCCGGCGGCTTCCAGGTCATGTCCCTGTCCGGCCTGCGCAAGCTCGACGAGACCGGGGTCCGCTTCCAGTCGCACATCGACGGCACCGCCCACATGCTGACCCCCGAGCGCTCGATCGAGATCCAGGGGCTGCTCGGCTCCGACATCCAGATGCAGCTCGACGAGTGCGTGCGCCTGCCCGCCCCGGAGGCCGCCGTCGCGGGCGCCATGCGCCTGTCCCTGCGCTGGGCCGAGCGCTGCCGCATCGCCTTCGGCGAGCAGCCCGGCAAGGCCCTGTTCGGCATCGTGCAGGGCGGCGACGTCCCGGCCCTGCGGGTCGAGAGCGCCCGCGCCCTCGTCGGGCTCGACCTCAAGGGCTACGCCATCGGCGGCCTCGCGGTCGGCGAGCCGCAGGCCACGATGCTGGCGATGATCGAGGCCGTGGAGCCGCACCTGCCGGGCGCGAAGCCGCGCTACCTCATGGGCGTCGGCACGCCCGACGACCTCGTCCAGGCGGTGAGCCGCGGCGTCGACATGTTCGACTGCGTGATGCCGACCCGGGCCGGCCGCCACGGCATGGTCTACACCCGCCACGGCCGCCTCAACCTGCGCAACGCCCGCTTCGCGGAGGACCACGCCCCCCTCGATCCGGCGTCGACCTGCCCGGCCGCCACCCTCTACAGCAAGGCCTACCTGCACCACCTCGTGCGGGCGGGCGAGATCCTCGGCATGATGCTGCTGACCTGGAACAACCTCGCCTACTACCAGGACCTGATGGCGGGCCTGCGCGGGGCGATCGCGGCGGGCCGCCTCCAGGACTTCGTCGGCGAGACCCGCGACGGCTGGGCGCGGGCCGAGCGGGACCGGGCCGCCTGAGACCCCGCGTCGGTTCCTCCCGGCCGGCCCGGGCCGGCCGGGGAGGGCGCCTCAGTGGCCGGCCGCGCGCGGGTGCGCCAGCACCCGGTAGAACCCGTCCGGGTCGTCGCGGCCGTCGCTCTCGGCCGCGCGCAAGGCCTCGACCACCCGGGCCGCCACGGGCAGGCGGTAGTGCAGGGCGTCCCAGTAATTCGCGTCCGCCCGGGTGACCTGCGACGCGATCTTGAAATCCACCAGGGTGGCGCCGCGCCGGCGGGCGATCGCGGCGACCCGGGCCTTGCAGACCGCCTCCCGCTCCGCCCCGCGTGTGCCCGGCTGCGGCTGCGCGGCCACGTGGACCGGCATGAAGGCGATCAGCCGCAGGGCGTCCCGTGGGGTGAGCCCGAGCAGCGCGTCGAGCCAGGCGAGGGCCGGGGTGGCGAGGGCCGCCCGCTCGGCCTCCGAGAGCGCGGCCGGCACCGTGTCGGTCGCCCCCGCGTGGATGTGGGCGGCGGCGCGCGCGGCGTCGTAGCTCGCCTCCGGCGGGGTGAAGACCTCGTAGCCGTCGCCGCGGATGCGCGCCCGCATGCGCCCGAGGCGGTGGAGGAGCACGCGCCCGGCGATCTGCACGCTCTGGAGGTTCCATTGCCGCAGAAGGCCGGTCCAGGGCGCACGCGCCTCGTAGAGCCAGGGCGGGAAGGCCCGGAACGTCAGCCGCCGGGTCTCGGCCTCCGCCTCGCACCAGGTCGCGTCGAGGCCGAACAGCACGGCGCGGGCCGGCGCCGCCTCGAGGAACAGCCGGGCGAGTTGGGCCTGCTCCCACGGGGTCGCGGCGTTCATGGCGAGGTTGGCGAAGCGGGCCCCGAACGCCCGGTCGAGGGCCTCCGGATCGAGGAGCCGCGCCGTCGAGGTGCCGAACACCGCCGCGTCGTAGGCCCCTCCGCGCACCACCTGGGGGTACATGAAGCGCTGGTTGAGATCCATGATCGGGCCGGGCGCCCGCCCGGGCCCGGCCCGCAGGCCGTAGGGATCCATCGCCGCCACGAACCCGAGCACCAGGAGCCCCGCGAGCCCGCCCGTCCCCAGCACGCCGCGGACGAAGCGGCGCCACGGCGCCCCGCTCACGCCCACCCGCGGGCGCGCCGCGGCCCGTCGCGGGTCGCCGGGGAGGCGGGGCACGATGTGGGGCGGAGCATGTCGTCCTCGGGCGGCCGGCCCCTTGCGCGGCCGCGAAGCCCCCTCGTTCCCCGGTTGACCCGACGGCGTCAACCCCCTATGCCCGCGCCTGCTCCGATCAAGGACCGCCCGGCCTCGCCGCCGGCTCCTCCCCGGCGCGCGGGCGCGTAGCTCAGTTGGTAGAGCAACGGACTTTTAATCTGTAGGTCCTGGGTTCGAGTCCCAGCGCGCTCACCACTTTGTTCAGTCGAACCGTCATTTAGACGTTAGGACGACTGCGGCCATCTCGCCTTGGTGTCCAAGGTCGTCGGACCTGTGTCCAAATCTCCCGTTCCGCCTCCGCGTCGGCCCGGCCTTCCGATAGCCCGAGGGGATGACGGAAACCCTCTGGCTCACCGTCCCCGGATGGTCCCGCAGCCTCGCTGACCTGACCGGCCGCCGTGCAGGACCGTGACGGCGGGGTCCGGGTGATGGCGACGCTGTCTGGGCTCTACCCGTTCCTGCTGAAGCTCGACGCGGATGGTGGCTACCAGGGACCTGCGTTCCAGGATGCATCGGGCCGGGTGTGCCGGTCGGTGACGGTGGCGATCGTCAAGCGCCCGGATCAGGCGGTGGGGTTCGAGGTCCGGCCCGAGCGCTGGATCGTGGAGCGCACGACCGGCTGGTTCAATCGCTGCCGCCGACTGGCCGAGGACTGGGAGTGCCGCACGAGCAAGGCGCTCGCTTTCCTGCGTCTTGCTTCAATCTGCATCTTGCTTCGAAAACTCTGCCAACAATCAGAATGATCTCGGACAGACACCAAGCCCTGCCGTCACAGGCCTGGGTAATCACCGGCTCCTCATGTCGTATCCGGCATCCCCGGTTCCATACGCCTCCCTTATGCGATCCCGATCCGGGAAGGCGGCGTCGAGGCTCTTCAGCATCGATGTCGCCGGCAGCCCGGCGCCAGGCGAGCGGGCCGGGGGCACGGCCTTGAGGCTGGGCCGCTGGCCCACCAAGTGACATCGGCCGCAGGCCACCTTACACTGCGTCAGCGTCTGTGACCCGAAGGGCCGAAACCGCGCAGCGGATCTGAAAAGCCACCGTAGGCGACGAGCAGGGCGCGGCCCGAAGGGGACATTCTACAAAATATCGAATATACTGAAGAGAATATCTTTCGCGTCTATTAAATTATTCAGACGGCATTTATTCCTGTATGGTCACGTCATAGTTCAAGCGTTTGTTTTGATATGACTCAAGTGGGAGTGATCTTTGACTGAAAACCACGCCTGGGCCAAGCGCGACGAGTCCGGTACGACGCTGGCCCTCATCGATCACGGCGAGGATGTCGCCGCTGTCCTGCGCACCGTGCTGACGCAGACCGCTTACCGGAGCAGGATCGCGATCCTGGCCGGACGCGCCTTGTCCGATCAGGACGTCGAGCGGTTGTGCGCGCTTGCCTTCCTGCACGATCTCGGAAAAGCCAATAGTGGCTTCTGGCGGCGTCAGTTTCCCAAGATGCCGCGCATCGGTCACACCGAAATCGTCGGCGCCCTGTTCCACCGGAGCGTGCAACTCCGCGACCAGGCCGTGGTGCGGGAGCTGAGCGGCCTCATCACGGCCTGGGGGGCGACCGAACATCTCACGGCCGTGATGGCGCATCACGGCCGTCCGCTGGCGAGTTTCAGCACGCCGGGCGCCATGAGCGGATCCAGCATCAGAGAGGCACGGCGGGATGCCGGCTGGTGGCGCGCGATCGACGGCTACGATCCGCTCGGCGAGCTGGCGCGGCTTCTCGCCGCCGCTCGCCGGCGCTTCCCGCTCGCCTTCGCAGAGGGCCCGCCGCTGCCCGATGCCCCGCGCGCCGTGGCGCTGCTCGCCGGCCTCGTCACCCTGGCCGACTGGCTCGGCTCAGACACGGCGCACTTCCCCTTCGCGACGCCGTCCGGGCTGTCGCGATCTCAGTTCGCGGCACGGCAGGCGGCTCTGGCGGTGGCCGTGCGGGGCCTCAGCCCGTTGTCACGCGCGGCGTCCGGCTCCTTCGCGGCGGCGTTCGGCTTTCCGCCCTACGAGGCGCAGGAGAAGGCTGCCGCCGCGTGGCTCGGCGCGATCGCCGCCCTGGAGGCCGAAACCGGCTCGGGCAAGACCGAGGCGGCCCTGTGGCGCGCTCTCGCGCTGATCGCCCGCGGCGAGGTCGACGCCCTGTACTTCGCGGTGCCGACCCGCACCGCGGCGACGCAGCTGCACGGGCGGATCAACCGCCACCTCGCCCGCGTCTTCGGCGCCGATGCGCCCCGCGCGGTGCTCGCCGTCCCGGGCTACCTGCGCGCCGGGGACGAGGACGGGCAACGTCTTGCGCCCTTCACGGTGCTGTGGCCAGACGGTGGCGGCGACGACGCCCGCTGGGCCGCCGAGGCGCCCAAGCGCTACCTCGCCGCCCGCATCGCGGTCGGCACCATCGACCAAGCGCTGCTGGCGGGCTTGAAGGTCAAGCACGCGCACCTGCGCGCCGCCGCCCTGTCGCGGGCGCTGCTCGTGGTGGACGAGGTCCATGCGTCGGATGCGTTCCAGACGGAGATCCTGAGGACCGTGATCGGGAACCACGTCGAGGCCGGCGGCCGGGTGATGCTCCTCTCGGCCACCCTCGGCAGCGCGGCGCGCGCAGCCCTCCTCGGCCAGGAGGCGCCGAGCCTCGCGCAGGCCCTCGAGACGCCCTACCCGGCGCTCTCGGGCCTGGAGGCGGCTCCGACGAAGGTGGAGACCGGCGGCCGGCGCAAGGAGATCGCCGTGGAGACCGCGCCGCTGATCGCGCACCCGCGGGAGATCGCCGCCCGGGCCTTGCGCGCGGCGCGGGCGGGCGCCTCGGTGCTGGTCGTGCGCAACACCGTCGCCGACGCTGTGGCGGTGCAGCAGGCGCTCGAGGCGGAAGGCGCCGGCGACCTGCTGTTCCGGGTCGGCGGCGTCGCCACCCTGCATCACGGCCGCTTCGCCGCCGAGGACCGCCGCCGCCTCGATACCGAGATCGAGGCCGTGTTCGGCAAGGTGGACGACGATCAGCCGCCGGAGGATTGCCGCGGTCGCGAGCGCCGGCCGGTCGTCGCCGTCGGAACGACGACGCTCGAGATGAGCCTGGATCTGGATGCGGATCTCCTGCTCACCGATCTCGCGCCGATGGACGTGCTGCTCCAGCGCTTCGGCCGCCTGCACCGGCACCGGCGCGAGCGAGCGGCCGGCTTCGAGACGCCGCGGGCCGTCGTGCTCGTGCCGGAGGCGCGCGACCTCTCGCCCCTGCTCGACCGTGCCCGGCACGGGCTGGGGCCGCCCAAGCAGGGACGCGGCATCTATCCCCGGCTGGCCGTGATCGAAGCGACCTGGCGCCTGCTGGAGGAGCGCGCCCGGATCGTGGTCCCGTGCGACTGCCGCCGGCTCGTCGAGCTGACGACCCATCCGGAGGCGCTCGACGCGGTCGCGGCGCAGAAGGGCGGCGCGTGGCTCGACCACGCGACCCGCCAGGAGGGCGGCCGCGTCGCCGACAGGACCCTGGCGGCCGACCACCGGCTCGACATGGCGGCTCCGTTCACGGACCTGTTGTTTCCCGAGGACGAAAAGGTGCGCACCCGGCTCGGCGCCGACGACCGGCTGATCCCGCCGAAGGCGCCGTTCGTCGGCCCGTTCGGCGTGACGATCACCCAGCTGCGCATCCCGGGATGGATGCTCAAGGACGCCGGTCAGCTCCCGGACGACGTGACCGTCGCGGTCCGGGAGGAGGCCGGCGCCGAGGGCGTGCGGTTCACGCTCGGCACGGTCGGCTTCCGCTACGATCGGCTCGGGCTGCGGGTGGGGTGAAGCCGCATTCGCAGAACCGCCAGATGGTGCTGCTGCAACAACCGCAACGTTGGACGGTGTGAAATCCGACCGGCGCTTGACCGAAATCTCACCTAGAGTATGATCGATGCGCGCTTAGGTGGCGACCGGAGACGGTGCAACGTCTCCGGTCGCTGTTCCGAACGAATGCGGCTTGGGACCGCAGAGTCAGGTGTCGGTTCACACGGCACTTGTAGATCTTCTGCGCCTTTCGTCAAGTCGATGACACAGAGGAGGTCGCCGATGAAGTACGAGAAGTTCACGGTCGCTGGAACGCAGGGATGGCGATGGCGCCTTCGTGCCGATAACGGGCGCATTATATCGACGTCCCGCGAGATATATGTGACCGAGCACGCCTGCGATTACTCGATCGTCTTAAGTAAATCCTCCGCAAACGCGCCCGTCTTGCGCCTGTGACCGCATCGGGGCAGGCTTTCCTGCCCCGAACCGCTCCCTCTCCCGGAGAGGATCCACCACGCCAGATGGTGGCTGCCGCCACATTGCGGGTTGCTCCCCCGCACCCGCGGGGACCTCACATGCATATCCGCTACCGCGATCGATCAAACGAAGCAAAAGCGGCCGGCCTGTTCGACATCCTGGCCGCCCTGAGCGCCGACGCCGTAGCCTCCTTCCCGGCCCTGCGTCCGCACCAGCGCCAGGCCTGGCACGCCTTCCTGGTCCAGGTCGCCGCGATGGCCCTCCATCGCGCCGGTGCGGTGACGCTGCCGGAGACCGGGGAGGCGTGGCGCCGGCTGCTCCTGGCCCTCACGCCGGACTGGCCGGACGGCGAGGCGTGGGCGCTCGTGGTCGAGGATTGGGGCAAGCCGGCCCTGTTCCAGCCGCCGGTGGCGAGGCCCGCGAACGCGGCGGATTACCGGGGGCGGATCGAGGCGCCCGACGCCCTCGACATGCTGGTCACCGCCAAGAACCACGACCTCAAGGCCGAGCAGATGCGGGACGCCGCGGACGACCACTGGCTCTTCGCCCTGGTCAGCCTCCAGACCCAGGAGGGTTTCATGGGCGCCGGCAATTTCGGCATCAGCCGGATGAACGGCGGTTTCGGCAGCCGCACGACCCTCGGGCTGCGGCCGCAGGGTCCGCCCGGCGGCGCCTTCCGGCACGATGTCGGCCGGCTCCTCGCCGGAGGGCGCGACCGGATCCTGGCGAGACAGCCGGCGCTCGCCGCCCGCGACGGGCCGGGCCTGCTCTGGCTTGCACCGTGGGACGGACAGACCTCGCGGGGCTTCTCGGGGCTCGATCCGCTCTACGTCGAGGTCTGCCGCCGCGTGCGGCTGGTGCGGGAGGACGGCCGCCTCGTCGCCCGCACCGCGGGCTCGAAGGCGGCCCGGATCGAGGCGAAGGCGCTCACGGGACGGACCGGCGACCCATGGGCGCCCGTGCCGAACGACGGCGAGAAAGCCTACACGCCGACGCGCGCCGGCTTCGGCTACCGGCAGGTCGCCAGGTTGATGAACCCGAAGATCACCGTGCGGCCGGTGCTCGCCACCGCGACCCCGGGCATGGCGGGCACCGGTCTCGTCTTCGTCTTCAGTGCCGTGGTGCGCGGCCAGGGCAAGACGGAAGGGTTTCACGAGCGCTACCTGCCGGTGCCGGGGTTCATCGCTCCCCTGCTGGAGCAGCACGGCGATGCGATCCTCGACCGCATCGGCGAGGTCGCGCAGGAGCGCGCCGACGAGGCCGGGGAGATGGGGCGCATCCTGCGCCACGCACTCCTGGCGCTGATGCGCGGCGGGCGCGACGGCGTGCGGCTCGACGACGAGGCGGCCCAGCGCAAGGCCGCGTCCTGGCAGACGACCTACGACGACCGCGTCGAGGCGGGCGTCTTCGACGACGCGTTCTGGAACGAGGTGGCGGAGCGGGACGGGCCGCACCGCGTGCCCTGGCGGGTGCGGCTCGCCGGGATCGCCCGCGCGGTCCTTGATGAGGCCGCCGTGGCGGCGCCGCGCACCGAGGTGCGGCGCATCCGCGCCCGAGCCCAGGCCTCTTCCCTGTTCGAGCGCCGGGCCGGTGCGTTCGTGGCGGAGGTGAAGGATGCTGGTTGAAGCGAAACCGACGACCGAGGCGGGCGGGAGGGAGGGGCGGCGCACGCCCTCGCTCTCCGCGCAGCTGCGCTCGATCTCCGGCCGGATGCCGGGCCTGACGACCGGGGCGCGGGCGGCGTTGCGGCGCCTGGATCCGGCGGCGCCCGGCCGCGGCGTGGATGCGGTGATCCCGCTCCTGATCGCGGCCGGCGTGAACCGGCGCGCCTTCGCGTCGGACGACGGCCTGCGCCGCTGGGCGCTGATCTGCCACCTGGTCGCGACCCTGTCCGGCACGGCGGCGCGGGAGGTCCACGCGCCGGTGCGCGAGCGGAACCCGGACGGGCAGATGGCGGGCCCGCGCCACCGCGAGCACGAGGCGGGGCGCAGGATCCACGCCGCCGGCGTGTCGGAGACGCGCCTGATGCGCCTCACCACCGCCCGAGGGCCGGCGCTCGTCGCCCAGGTCGCCCGCCTCGGCCGGTTCCTGGCCGCCGCCGGCGCCGTCCCGCTCGACCTCACTCCCATCGCCCGCCTGATCCTCACCGAGGGCTTCGACGAGACCCGGGCCGACGAGGCCCGCCTGGCGCTCGCCCGCGCCTACTACGCCGCGGATGCGGGCGACGACCGCGACGCCGACGAGACCGAAGAGGACGCCTAGCGTGACGACTCCCCGCTTCATCCAAGTTCACTTCCTCGCCTCGTATCCGGGCGTTCTCCTCAACCGCGACGATGCGGGGCTGGCCAAGCGCCTTCCCTTCGGCGGCGCCACCCGCACGCGGATCTCCTCGCAATGCCTGAAGCGCCACTGGCGCATGGCCGAGGACCCGCGCGGCCTGCACCGGCTCGCCGAGGAGGTCGGCCTCGAAGCCGAGCGCTCCAAGCTCGCGATCGAGCATGAGGTGACGGATCCGTTGCGCGGGCAGGCCGACGAGGTCGTGCTGACGGCGGTCGAGAAGGTGTTCGTCGAGCAGGTCTACGGCGGCAAGGCCGCCGACAAGAAGTCCCGCCAGGCGCTGCTGCTCGGCCGCCCCGAGCTCGCCTACCTGGCCGAGAACGCCGCCCGCATCGTCCGCGACGCGAAGAACGCCAAGGCCGCGGAGGCCGCCGCGCAGGCCTTCTTCAAGGAGGGCGACGGAAAGACGAACCTCAAGCAGTTGCGCGAGCAGAACCACCTCGCGCCGGGCCTCGAGAGCGCACTCTTCGGCCGCATGGTGACCTCCGACATCCGCGCCAACACCGATGCGGCGATCCACGTCGCCCACGCCTTCACGGTCCACGACGAGCAGCCCGAGCTCGACTACTTCACGGTCGTCGACGACCTCGCCAAGCGCGAGGATGCGGGGGCCGCCGGCGTGTTCGACACCGAGCTGACCTCGGGCCTCTACTACGGCTACGTCGTGGTCGACGTGCCGCTCCTGGTCTCGAACCTGACGGGCTGCCCGCGCAAGGCCTGGGCCGGCCTCGACCCTGAGGCGCGCGACCTCGCCGCCCGCGTGGTCGAGAACCTGATCCACCTCGTCGCCACGGTCAGCCCCGGGGCGAAGCGCGGCTCGACGGCGCCCTATACTTACGCCGACCTCGTGCTGGTCGAGGCCGGCGAGCGCCAGCCGCGCACCCTGGCGAACGCCTTTCGCGATCCCGTCCAGCCGCTGCGGGACCGCCGGGCGCTGGAGGCGGGCGCGACCCTCGCGGGCGAGACCGCGCGGGCGATCGTGCGGGAGATCGATGGGCTCGACGGCATGTTCGGCCCGCACGAGACCCGGCTTCAGGCGGCCCGCGGCCCGGCGCGGCTCTCCGGCATCGAGGGGCTGACCCTGCCCGACCTCGCCACCCGGGCGGGCGCCATGGTGCGCCGGGCCCTGATCGCGGGGTAGAGGCGGTGCCGGACCACCTCGTCCTCCTCCTCGACGCGCCGCTCAGCGCCTTCGGCGGCGAGATCATCGACGCCTACGGGGTCGTGCGCGACTTCCCCGGCCGCTCGACGGTCACCGGGCTCCTCGCCAACGCGCTCGGCTACGGCCGGGCCGACGGCACCCGCCTCGATCGCCTCCAGGCCCGCCTCGTCCTGGGCTCCGCCCGGCTGGCGGAGGGCCGGCGGATGCGCGACTTCCAGACCGCCCGCCTCGGCGCCGGCGACCGGGGCTGGACCACGCGCGGTCGCGTCGAGGGCCGCAGCGGCGGGGCCGCGACCTACGATTCGCCCCACATCCGGTATCGCGACGCCGATGCCGACGCCCTGGTGCTGATCGCCTTCCGCCTCGATCCCCCCGCGGAGAGCCCGACCCTGGCCGAGGTCGAGGGCGCCCTCGACCGGCCGGAGCGGCCGCTCTTCGTCGGCCGCAAGCCCTGTCTGCCGTCGCGACCGCTCCTCGCCGGGTGCGTCGCGGCAGACGACGTGCGCGCCGCGCTCGAAAGCGGCCTCGCGGCCTGTGCCGCCGGCGAGGGGCGCTTCCGCCTGCATCCCTCACGCGCCCGGCGCGAGGCCGACGGATGGCCCCGCTCCGCACGTCCGGTGCGCGCCCAATGGCCGGCCGACCGGGAGCCGGGCGAGCGCGAGCGTCGCCTGGAGATCTGCGACGAGCGCGACTGGGTGGTCGGCGTGCATGGCGGCTCGCGCGGGGTGATCGAGGGCCGGCTATCCCTTCCGGCCCGGTCCCGCGGAGAGACGCCGTGAGCGGCCAGGTCTTGCACCTCGTGCGCACCCCCGTCGCGTCCGCGGCGTTGCGGGCCTTCGCGGCGTATCAGGGCGTCCTCGACGACGACCTCGGCTACGCGCTGCACCTCGCCCTGCGGCGGCGCTTCGGGGTGGCGGCCCCACAGCCATGGCGCCTGATGCCGGGCCGCGACAGCGGACCGGAGACGCTGCTCGGCTACACCCGGGACCCCGACGCCCTGCGGGCCGCGGATCCCCGCGCAATCACGCAACCCGCGGCACCGCCGGACTGGGAGGCCGACTGGCGCGGGAGCGAGGATGCCGAGAGTGCCCTCGCGGCGCTCTTCCCGCAGCCCTTCGAGGCAAAGGCGATGCCGCGCATCTTTGCCAGGGGCGCGGCTTACGGCTTCACCCTGCGGATGCGGCCGGTGGTGCGCTACGGCCCGCGCGCCGGCGCGGCCCGGTCGGCAGCGGACCGCCGGGGCGGCCACGAGCGTGACGCCTTCCTGGCGGCGCTCGAGCGGCGCGACCGGGCGGGCGGGAACGAGGCGGGTGATCCGCGCGAACGCGAGCCGATCTACCACGCCTGGCTGGAGCGGCGCCTGGGCTCCGCGGCGGGTCTCTCCGCCTTCCGCCTGGTGGCGCATCGGCGCATCCGCACCGTGCGGTCCGTCCCGCCGGACGCGGCGCCCCGCCGCCAGTCCGGGTTCGCCGGACCCGAGACCCTGGTGGACGGGGTGTTGACGGTCGCCGATCCTGCGGCCTTCGCCGCCCTGCTGGCGGGCGGGGTGGGGCGGCACGGCGCGTTCGGCTTCGGCATGCTGCTGCTGCGGCCGGCGGAGCGGTAGGGCCATGCTCCTCGGCCGCCTCGGCCTCGACACGGCCCGCGTCCCCCACGGCGACCGGCACGGCCTCCTCTGGCTCGATCGCGGCCGACTGGAGGTGGAGGACGGCTGCCTGCGGTTCGTCACCCGGGCCGGGCCGGAGGGTGGCGCGACCCTCGCACCGGGCGACTACCAGATCCCGCATCAATCGGTCTCGGCCGTGCTGCTCGGCCCGGGCTCCTCGGTGACCCACGACGCCCTCCGGCTCCTCGCCCGTCACGGCTGCGCCCTGTGCGCCATCGGCGAGGGCGGCGTGCGTCTCTACACGGCGCCGCCGCTCATGCCCGACACCTCCGCCCTTGCCCGGCGCCAGGTCGAGCTCTGGGCGGTGAAGGCGACGCGCATGGAGGTGGCGCGGCGGATGTACGCCCTGCGCTTCGGCGAGATCGTGCGGACCCGCGACATCGCGGTTCTGCGCGGGATGGAGGTCGGCCGCATCAAGCGGGCCTACGAGCTGGCCGCCGAACGCTTCGGCGTGCCCTGGCGCGGACGCCGCTACGACCGGGCGAACCCCGTCGACGCGGACCTGCCCAACCAGGCGCTCAACCACGCGGCCGTGACGGTGCAGGCTGCTGCCGCCATCGCGGTGGCCTCGACCGGCACCATCCCGCAGCTCGGCTTCATCCACGAGGATTCGGGTCAAAGCTTCGTCCTCGACATCGCCGACGTGCGGCGCCACGACGTCGTCCTCGACATTGCCTTCGGGGCGGCCAAGGAGGCGGGCAAGCGGCCGGAGAGTATCGACCGGCTGGTGCGCCGCAGGGCAGCCGAGCTGTTTCGCCGGCGCGACGTCGTTCCGGGCCTGATCGATGTGATCAAGTCGGTCCTGGCGCCGCGGGAGCAGGACGACGACGGGAAGGCCGAGGCCGGTCCGGCGACCGACCCCGAGCCGACGTGAGCGGGACGAGGAGTGAGATATGCCGCTCTGCGTGGTCGTCACCCGCGACGTCGAGGATCGCTATCGCGGATTCCTCGGATCCGTCATGCTGGAGCTGGCCCCTGGCGTCTACGCCTACCCGCGCATGAGCGCGGGCGTGCGCGACCGTGTCTGGACCGTGCTGTCGGACTGGTACGGCCAGCTCGGCCGTGGCAGCATCGTGATGACCTGGGCGGACACGGCCGCGGCAGGCGCACTCGGCGTTCGCACGCTCGGTTCGCCGCCCAAGGCAGTGGTCGCCCACGACGGCGTCCTTCTCACCCGCCGTCCGCTGCGCAGCGGAGCGGGGATGCCGCCCCCAGGTCAGGAGGCGAGCTCTTTGATAAGTGAATAATGTCAGTATATTGACTGGCAGAGGCTCCCCCGCATCCGCGGGGATCGACCCCTCACGTGCACCGGATTCGCGCTGTTCGTTGTGGCTCCCCCGCATCCGCGGGGATCGACCCTACTCGGCGCTCACGGCCGACATCGGCGGATTGGCTCCCCCGCATCCGCGGGGATCGACCCCAAGATGCCCGAACCCGCAGAGCCCTCTACCAGGCTCCCCCGCATCCGCGGGGATCGACCGCAGCCCGGCCGCTATCGCGGCGCCGACCTCGCGGCTCCCCCGCATCCGCGGGGATCGACCCCTGCGCTGCCGCGCGCCCTCCGGGCGCTCTGGGGCTCCCCCGCATCCGCGGGGATCGACCCTCGACCAGCCGCTCCGCGAGCCCGGCGACGAGGGCTCCCCCGCATCCGCGGGGATCGACCCGGCGGACACACCCGCGATGATGAGGAGATCGCGGCTCCCCCGCATCCGCGGGGATCGACCCCCGAAAGCGTAGAGGGCGTCGTTCGCGTTGGTGGCTCCCCCGCATCCGCGGGGATCGACCCCACCGGGATCGATCCAGACCTGGCCGGGCCAGGGCTCCCCCGCATCCGCGGGGATCGACCCGTCTACCCGGCGCTTCACATCCCGCCAGCGGAGGCTCCCCCGCATCCGCGGGGATCGACCCCAGGAAAAGGTTCTTCACTGCCGCCAGGACAGGGCTCCCCCGCATCCGCGGGGATCGACCCTTCACGAACGCGCGGGTCGCCCATGGAGGCGTGGCCCCCCCGCATCCGCGGGGATCGACCCTGATGAAACGTGCGCGGCGTCTTCTTGAGCAGGGCTCCCCCGCATCCGCGGGGATCGACCCCCGACCTGGCGCAGCCGCGCCCACACCAGGGCGGCTCCCCCGCATCCGCGGGGATCGACCCGATGTCATGAAGTTCGTGATGCCGCCGCAGCTGGCTCCCCCGCATCCGCGGGGATCGACCCTCGAGCTGGCGCAGATGCGCCCACACGAGGGCGGCTCCCCCGCATCCGCGAGGATCGACCCGCGGCGCGGCCGTCACTGTCGGTGAAGGGTCACCGTCGTTCTCAGGCCACGTGTCTGAGCGTGGGTGTGGCCGGGCAGGCCCAGGGCAGGAACTCGTCGAGGCGGCTGTTGGGAGGGCCCTCGACGATGCGGGTGATCACGTCGGCCAGGCAGGCGTGCGGCTCGACGCCGATGCGCTTGCAGGTCTCCGCCAGCGAGGCGATGACCGCCGAGTGCTCCGCCCGGCCATCCGAACCGGCAAAGAGCGCGTTCATGCGCGTGAGGGCCAGGGGCCTGATCGTGCGCGCGGCCCGCCCGTCGGCGAGGAACAGGCCCAGCCCCGCCCAGCGCGTAAGCGCGTCGCGGATCGCCTCGGCCAGTTGGCTCGTCTGGCTGATCAGTCCGAGCGTCCGGCTGACGCTCTCCTCACCAGCGTCAAACGCTTCTGCCTGCGCGCACGCGAGGCTGAGCCGGAGCCCACGCCTCTGCGATGATCATCAGGCGCAGGACACCCGCTCGATCACCTCGAGCTTGCGTTTCAGCACCTCTCGAAGTGCAGCCGTGCATGGCCGCCTTCGTGGCCGGGTAGGGCGGCGTGGCGACAAGCGGGACGAAAGCCGGGCCCGATGTCACGTTGACCAGCGCCGCATCGGGCTGACGGATCAGATGCTCGATGAGGGCGTCGGTCAGCCGGATGGGGCCGGGCAGGTTGGTGGTGATCGTTGCCTCGGCATCGGCAAGGTCGCGGGCCCGGTCCAAGACTGCGAAACGCATGATCCCGGCGTCGTTGACCAGCGCAGCGAGGGACGGGTGCGCGCCCGTCACGCGGCGGGCAAAGTCTGCGACACCGGTGGTGCTGTCCGCGGCGAAGGTCATGGCGTGCAAGTTTGGGCGGCTCGCGATCGCCTGCTGCAGCGCCTCCATTCGCCGAACGGCGACGACGATGGTGTTGCCGAGGCGTGGACGCGATGCGCGAGGGCCTGTCCGATGCCCGAGGCGCCACCGGGAGAAGCATTCACAGGCTGCGGGCATGAATTTCTACTGAGGCTTGCGGCCGTGGGTAATGGTCTCAGGTCTCCAGCGCCGCCCTGCGCATTCCGGCCGACTCCCGGTCCGAACACCGGTCGTTGTGACAGATCGACCATTCTTGTCTATTCCATCAAAGGAATTAAAAAAATAATATTGAATTTCATTATTTTATCCGGTAGGACGTTCAGTCGATCGATATCGAGGCAAGAACTACATCAACCTCCGTCCGGATGGAGAGGCACCACCCTTTCCCGATAAGATCAATCTCACCCGTGTCCCTCATTTCATCGATCACCGTCCGAGCGTGAAAGATCGCCTCATCGATCGTGTCGACACACACCCCCTGATCGTCAGGTAACAATTCGTCCAACCTTGACAAATCGAAGTAAAATCTCGGCATGACCACCCCTTGTGGTTCGAATTAGATGTTATGTATCGCTGCATTTCAAGCCGATGAACCAAAGCATAGAAAATTTCGAGCTAAACGCCTTAAAACGTGAAATTGCATTGATAGGATATGAGATGCGTCAGCAACTCGGATATTTTCAACTCAGCGTCGGGCGGATCCTTGTGCAGTGTTCCTGGCGCGGCGCCAGTTCAGGTAGGCCTGGTAGATCTGCTCCTTGTTGGCTTGCATGTCCTGCGACTGCTCGCTCAGGAAGCGGGCGATATCGTCCCGGGGCGGTGCTTCCTCCTGATGGGCATCGAGCCAGTCCTGGGCTGGCCGGAACCGGGTCCAGCCGGCAACCGAGGCCGCCAAGTTGACCTCCCGCCACTTCGCGTGCCGCTGCTGTGTCAGAAACTTGTCGAACTGGCCGAAGAACGCATCCACGAACCGTTCGAGCTTGCGGTAACGCTCCGAGCCCTTCGGATGATTGTAGGCGCCCAGGATGGTGCCGACCGCGAGCGTCTCGACCGGCTTGGTCCCGTCGACGAGCTTCGGATAATCCGCGCTCGTCAGGGTCGCGGGCACGTAAGCCTCGCTGATCGCCTCCGCGTACGGGACCCGCACGAGGTGGAAGCGGTCGCCCGGGTCGAAGCCAGCGACGATCGAGACGGGTTTGGCGGCCACCGAGATCACGGCGTCGATCTCGCCTTTCTTCAGCATCTCGAAGGCCGTGGGCTGATCGACGTTGAACGGCTTCACCTCGATGCCGAGACCACGAAACATCGCGCGGCCGCTATAGTCGGTGCCGCTGCCCTTGACGTCGAAGCTGACGCGCTTGCCGGCGAGCCCGCGGACATCGTCGATCTCCTTGGCGGCGATCACGTGGAGTTCGTCGTCGAAGAGCTTCGCGACGTACTGGATGTGATGTTCGATGTTTCTCAGGCGCTTGTCCTGGCGAAGCTGTTCGATGGTGTCGGTGCGCAGGAAGGCGAGGTCGATGCCCTTCAAGAAGCGCAGGTCGTAGGCGTTCTCGCCGGCGCCCTTGCCCAGGATCGGCAGGACCCGGATCCTGTCGCCGTCGTTGAGAACGAAGGCGAGGTCGGCGCCGATGCGGAAGTAGGTGCCGCCCGCCGTCCCGGTTATCACCGAGACCGTGTTGGCGTTCATCGCCTCGCTGAGCATCGCTTCCGACATCGCCTCGCGTGGCGGGGAGGATTGTGCCGTGGCCTCGCAGGCGAAGCCGAACGGTGCCGCCAGCAGGATCGCGGCAGCGAACAGGGCGGGAATGGGGGACCGGGCCGGCATCGTCGGCATGCTCCGTCATCGTTGCGGCAGGAGAGCGCTGTCCGACGGCACGGATCCCGGGTCGTCGAAGAACATGCAGCTGGATCAGAGACCTGGAGCACCGTTGTCTCGCGGTGCGACCGGGCGCTGGCCTAGCGGGGGAACGCCGCCAGGCTCGTCGGCTCGGCGGCCTTGTCTCCCGCCGCCCGGGCATAGAGCGATTGCGCGCGTTCGGGATCGGGCCGCAGACCCCTGACCTTCCAGGTGCGCAGCACGTTCGGATCATAGGTCTGGGCCAGCAACAGCGCGGCTCGCGGCTCGTTCCGGCTGAGCGCCCGTTCCAGGACGAGCCGCGCACCGCTGATGTCGCCCCGGCGGATCAGGTCCTCCGCGCGCCCGACGAGCGCCGCCGCACCCGGCTCCACGATGGCCACGGGAGGCGCGGCAGCGGGCGGCGGGTGCATCGGTGGCGAGGCGGGCGGGGCCGGTCGGCTCGCGGCCGGTCGCGGCGCGTCGGCCGGACCGGTATTCGGCGGCAGGACCTTGGGCGACACAGCCGCGGGAGATCCGGTCCTGAGCGGTTTGGTGTCCGGCGGCACGGTCGCGTCCGGCCCGGGACCCGGGACGTGAGGGACCGGGCCCTGCGGCAAGGCCGCGACGAGCGTCCGCGCCGCCGCGCGGAGCACGGGCCCGGGAGCGTCTGGGTCGGGTGGCTCGGCGCTGACCGTGAAGCCGGAGCTCACGACCTGCTGCACTCCGCCATCCACCGCGTCGGTCATGGCGGCGACACGCATGACGAAGGTCCCGACCTGTCCCGGCTGCAAGGTGATGACGAGTTCCGGCAGGTTCCAGCGCGTCACCTCGATCGCCGCTTCCTCGCCGGCGGCCGCGACCGTGTGGGTGGTGTCGGTCACGCGTGCGCCGGCGGGGAGGCCGAGCAGGTACGTGCTGGTGAACGGCCTGTCGGAGGGTGGCACGACCTCGATGTCGAGCCTGATCGGAACGCCGGCTTCTCCCGCGACGTTGCGCGCCGAGACGTAGGGGCGGCCGTCGGTGGCGACGCGGTGTCCGGCGCCCTCCGCCGCAGCGAGCCCGCCCGGGACCATGCAGGTCGTCAGAAGCAGAACGGCCGCACGGTTCGCCGCGCGATGACGTCCCGGGCGTGAGGCGGTGTCTGAGGCGTGCCACATTGTGCGTCCTCCCGGTTTCGGCATGCGAACGGTGGAGCGACCGAGAGTTGCTACGCTGTCGGCTGGGTGTCTCTCGCGATTGCGGACTGACTGCCGTGGAGAGAGAACGATCAACTCTGTTCGATCATTCGTCGCGTCGGGGAAAGAGCGTATTCATCGATATACATTGGCTTGTGAGTTGCGACCAATGATGCGCCGGTCCCGCACTCGCACTAACAAATGTAATGAGTAAGATTTCTTGATGATTGCTACTCCTATCGTGGTACGGGCCGCCGATCCGGGCCGAGACACGCAGAGGGCGTTGGAGCCGGGTATGGTCCGGCCGGCCGAGCCGTGATCGACGACTTGGGGACGGATGTCCCGTCGCATCCGCCCGACGCGCCGTCGCCAGCCTACGGACCAGGTGGTCCGGGATTTTCATGACAATGCAGGTTTTGCCTGACATCCGTCGGGCAGAGCACGACCGTGTGTCCGTTCAAATGTATGCCAACTTTGCCATTAACCGAACAGAAAAGAACGAGGTCGCGCCGGAAACGGCGCATCCAGAAGCTCAATAAGGCCGACTGCGCTCAGCCTGAGAACGGCGTCATGGTCGCGATCCTCGGACGAAATCGCCGTCCTGCGCCTCGACTTCTGAAGGAAATCACAATGACACCAATTACTTATCCGGATACATTGATTGTCGGTGACGACGAGCTCTTGCGGGAAGGATTGTCGCTCCTCCTCCAGTCGGCGGACTACGCGGTGAGCGGGAGCTTCTCTCAGATGCCCGACCGCATCGATTGCGATCTGCTGATTGTGTGCTCGGACCGGGACGGTACGATTCTCTCCCATGTGGGTTGTCTCGGCCGGATGCCATCCCGGACCAAGCTGGTCGTTCTGATGAGCCGTGGCACGGATGCCGGCTTGCACGCCGACGTGTTCGCGCGGGCAGCCGGGATCCTCAATCGCGCGAGCAGCCCCAAGAAGCTGCTCATCGCGGTGCAGGCCGTGCTGGCCGGTGTCATGGTTCACGACGCGACACTGCTCGATAGCCACGACGGCGCCGGCGAGCCGCCCGCCGTCCGTCCGACGTCCGACGGTCCGATCCTGCTCGCCCGCGGCTTTCCCGCGGCACGCGCGGGCCGGGACACGATCGCCTGCAGCCTGTCGCTGCGCGAGCGTGAGATCCTCTCCTCCCTCGCCGACGGGAATTCCAACAAGGTCATCGCACGCAAGCACAACATCACCGAGGCCACCGTCAAGGTTCACGTCAGGCACATACTCAGGAAGTTGAATTTCAACAACCGCACCCAGGCGGCGCTCTGGGCGAAGGAATACTCCATGATGACGGCATGAACGGCCGCACCCGCTCGGGCGAGGGCGGTCCTGCCGAGGACGGGTCGCTGTGGCCGGATTGCGAACCGACCGGGCGGGACGCATGCGGCTTCCCGCCCGCGGAGACGACGGACGTCACGGGTCGCCGTGGGGCGTGAGTAATCCGGGCGAATGATCAGGGTTGGATGCCGCCTTGATGCCTAATCACATGGGTTTACTTGCGAAATAAGCAATCAATCTGATAAGGATTGAGCCATGCCTCAACGCAGCGATGAACTTTGCGTGGCTCGCGACCATATTGACGATGGAGAGTGAGATGTCCCACAGGTTGGACGATTGCGCAGACCTTCGCGGCGAAATGGACGACCTCCTCTGCGCTCATGACGGCGAAGCGGTGGCGGCGAGCGGCCTCGTCCACACCGCGCCGGGGACGCGGATCACGCAGGCCGTCATCATGGCCGGGGGCAAGGGAACGCGACTCCATCCCTACTCCGCCCTGTTCCCCAAGCCGCTGATGCCCCTCAACGACATGCCCGTTCTCGAGCTGCTGCTGCGGCAGATGAAGAATGCCGGCATCACCGACGTCATCCTGGCCGTGAACCATCTGAGCCACTTGCTGGAAGCCTTCTTCGGCAATGGCGAGCGCCTCGGCCTCAACATCCGCTACCGCCTGGAAAGCAAGCCGCTCGGAACCGCCGGTGCCCTCGGCGACATGCTCGACGACCTTGACGACGACTTCTTCGTGACGAACGGAGACCTGCTGACGACACTCAGCCTCGACCGGATGATGCAGGCGCATTATCGCTCGGCGGGGGATATCTCCATCGGAGTCTACAAGAGAGAGGTGAAGATCGACTTCGGCTTGATCGAGATCGATCAGCGCAGTCGCCTCATGGCCTATCGCGAGAAGCCGACGAGCAGCCATTTCGTCAGCATGGGCGTCTACGCCCTGCGCCGGGAAGCGGTACGGATGCACCTGACCAGCGGCGAATACCTCGACATGCCGGGCCTGATCATGAGCGTCAAGCAATCCGGCGGCGACGTCACCTGCTACCACGAGGATTGCGTGTGGCTTGACATCGGACGGCCCGACGATTTCGCTCTGGCGCAGCAGATGTTCGTGAGCGAGCGCAACCAGTTCCTGGCGTCATGATCCGATGGGCGGCAGCCTGATCAGCGGGGCCGGGGGGTTTGTCGGCCAGGCGCTCGCGCGCCATCTGCGCGCGAGCGGGGGGCGGGTCGCGACGGTCGGCCTCCGGGCCGGCGCGGAGGACCCCCGCGATGGTGCCGCGACGGCGGCCTCGCCGGTGGAGCGGTGGTGCCGGGCCCTCGACCTCGCGCGGCCCGACGTGGTCTATCACCTCGCGGGCGCGATGCAGGGCGACGAGGCGCAACTCCTGTCCGTCAATCTCGGCCTCACCGAAGCGCTCTTTGCGGCGCTCCGGCTGACGGGCCTGCATCCGACGCTGGTCGTCGCGGGAAGCGCGGCGGAGTACGGGGCGGCGGCGCGCGACGGGATCCCCGTGCGGGAGGACGCCGCTTGCTCGCCCTACACCGCCTATGGCCGCAGCAAGCTCGCGCAATCGCAGGCCGCGCTCGCCCTCCGCGAGGAGGGGCGCTCCCGGGTCGTCGTGGCGCGCATCTTCAATCCGGTCGGACCGGGCATGCCGGCCCACCTGGCGCTCGCGGATTTCGCCGCCCAGATCGCCCGGATGCCGCCGGCGGGCGGACGGCTGACAACCGGCAATCTCGACGTGCGTCGGGATTTCATCCACGTCGACGACCTCGCGGCCGCGCTCGCGGCGCTGGCGAGCCGCGGCGATGCCGCGGGCCTCTGCAACGTGTGCACGGGCGTCCCGACCCGGCTCGGCGACCTCCTGCAGGCGATGATCGCCGCCTCCGGCAAGGCCGTCACGATCTCAGCCGATCCGACCCGCTACCGCCGGCACGAGCCTGGCGTCATCGTCGGCGACACGGCGCGGCTGAGAGACTGGACCGGGGGCGCGATGCAACGCTGCCTGCGTGAGGCGGCGGTCCGCGTCCTCTCGAGGCACGCCGAGGCTCACCCGGGCCGGACCGAGGACGCACCCGCGCCGGACGGCGTTGCGGTTGATGGCCCGAGCGGCGTCCGCCCCGGTGCGCGGCCGGCGGGCGGAGCCGGCCCCGCGGGGCGGCCCTCACCCAAGGCGTCGCTGCAATAACTCGTCAGGATTATTTGAAACGTCGGTCCGCTATGCGAGAGTAATTGTTGTTCTACGAGTCGACCGCTGCTCAGCCGTCGTCTTGCAAGACCCTTCTAGAAACACGAAGACCGCACCGCATTCCGACATTGCGCGACGACGAAACATCCGGCGCGGCGCTGCGACCGGCTGTTGCGGTCTGGTTCGCGACCGAAGCCGTTCGCGGTTTCGGTCAACCGAGCAACCCTGACAGGAAATTTCCGGCCATGCGCACGATCGATGGCAATCTGTCCGACTGGACCAGCGCCGACCTTCTGACGACGACCGGCGTGCCGGCGGGCTACCAGCTCTACGGCGACCTCTCGGGCGGCTCTCTCACCTTCGCCATGAAGGCGCCGACGGCGCTCAACACCGGCTCGACGATCTGGCTCAACACCGACAAGTCAACGGCGACCGGCTACAACATCTGGGGCCTGTTTTCAGGCTACGACTACAACATCAACTTCACGAACGGCATACCGTACCTCTACACGGGCGCCGACGGCCAGAACCTGGTCAGCGCGACCCCGCTCAGCTATGCCTACAGCGCCGATCATACAACGGTCGAACTAGCCGTTCCGGTGGCGCAGATAGGGAATACCACCGCCCTGAACGTGCTCGCCGACGTCGACAACAGCACATACCTGCCGGGAGATTACAGCGCGGGGCCGTACTCCGTCACCGACAAGGCATCGCTGCCGGCCCGGACCTATACCGGGCACAAGATCGGCATCGTTTATTCGGAGACGACCGCGGCCAAGTATTTCAGCCAGACCGCGTACTCACAGCTGTTCATGATGGCGCAGGACCAGGCCGCCCAGGCCGGCGTGCCCTACGACCTGCTGTCGGAGGCCGACCTCACCGACCTGTCCAAGCTGGTCAATTACGACGCCCTGGTCTTCCCCTCCTTCCAGAACGTCGCGGCCGACAAGGTTGGGGCGATCACTGACACTCTCAGCACGCTGACCAAGAACTACCATGTCGGTATCGTCGCGGCCGGTAACTTCATGACCAACGACGGGACCGGAGCGGCACTGCCGGGCGATTCCTACGCGCGCATGAAGGCGCTGCTGGACGTGAACCTCGTCGGGAACGCCAGCGGGGTGAACGTGCAGGTCACCGCCGGCTCGAGCACCAACCCGATGATGGCCGGTTACACGCCCGACGAAGTCATCCGCAACTATTCGGGCATCTCGACCTCCTATTTCACGTCTACCGACGGCCTCGGCACCACGCTCGCCAACCAAGTGGTCAACGGGCAGTCGCAGGCGGCGGTGCTGGCGACGAAGACAGGCGGCAACAACGTCCACTTCGCCACCGAGGGCATGCTGGGCGACAACAACATGCTGCAGCACGCGATCGACTGGGTGACGGCTCCGGCCAGCGGGCCGGATGTCAGCCTGCACCTGAGCCGCGGCAAGGCGGTGGTGACCGCCCGGGTCGACATGGATCAGGCCATGGAGATCAGCGACGTGAAGCCGGCCTCGGGCCCCGGCATCTACGACGCGCTGCTGCCGATCCTGACGCAGTGGAAGAAGGATTATAACTTCGTCGGATCATACTACATCGATATTGGCAACAACCAGGCCAACGGGGACTATACGGATTGGACATGGTCCAAGAAATACTACAACCAGATGCTCGCGATGGGCAACGAGATCGGGTCGCACTCCTACACGCACCCGGAGGACACGAATGTCCTGACGCCGGCCCAGTACCAGTTCGAGTTCCAGCAGTCGCGGGCGCTGATCGAGCAGCAGCTCGGCCTGACGAACATCGGCGTCGCCGTTCCCGGGGCCGGTGAGACCGTCACGACGGCGCGCAACATCGCCCAGTACTATCCCTACATGACCGGCGGCGCGTCCATGATCGGCGCGGGCTACCCGGGGGCGATCGGGTATCTTAGCCCGGCTGCCACCGATTCGAAGGTCTACATCGCACCCAATACCTCGTTCGACTTCACCCTCATCGGCTACCAGAAGCTCACGCCGGCCCAGGCCGAAGCCAAGTGGGCCTCCGAATGGAGCGACCTCACGAGCCACTCGGACATGCCGGTGGTCGTCTGGCCCTGGCACGATTACGGGCCGACCAACTGGCCGCTCGATCCGGGCGTTCCCTCGAACTACACCCAGCAGATGTTCACGGACTTCATCCAGCGGGCCTACCAGGCCGGATCCGAGTTCGTGACGCTGGCGGACTTGGCGCAGCGGGTCTCGACGCTCGAGAAGTCCGACGTAAGCTACGCCTGGAACGCCTCGACCAGCGTGCTGGCGGCCACGGTCACGACGGCGACGACGGGCGATCTCGGCAAGTTCGCCCTCGACCTCGGCGCCGGCCAGACGATCAAGAACGTGAGCGGCTGGTACGCCTACGACAAGGACAGCGTCTTCGTCGACCGGGACGGCGGCACCTTCAACATCGCGCTCGGCGGGACGCCCGACGACGTCACCCACCTCTCCAAACTCGCCGACCGCTCCGACCTTGTCTCGGTCACGGGGAACGGGACCAATCTCAGCTTCACGGCGGTCGGTGAGGGGAACTTCCAGGTCACCCTGAAGTCGCCTCAGAACCAGTACGTTCAGGTCACGGGCGCCGACAGCGCCAGCATGTCTGGTAATCTGCTCGATATCGCAGTTTCGGGACTAGGCCAACACACGATATCGATCAATGAAGCGTCGTCGCCGGCGATGACCTCGGCGCGTGACTTGATCTTTGGAACCGCGACCGGCAATGCGATCAACGGGCTCGGCGGCAACGATTTCATCGACGGGGGGGCAGGGGCGGACACCCTGACGGGAGGAGCGGGGAACGACACGTTCGCCTTCAGTGCTGCACTCATCACGGGGAATGCCGACCGCATCACGGATTTCAGTCCGTCGGCCTCGGGCAACAACGACACAGTCCAGTTGTCGAAGAGCGTTTTCAATATTCCGACCGGGACGCTCGCCAGCACGGCATTCAAGACGATGAACTCGACCAACTCGGCGAGCGTCACGAACGCCGCCGAGGATCCCGCGACACGCATCTTGTACAACAAGGCTCTGGGCACGGTCTATTATGATGCCGACGGATCGCAGACAGGCAGCAATCCCGTGCTGTTCGCGACGCTCGACAACAGGCCGACCTTGACGGCGAACGACTTCACGATCGTCTGACAGCCACATCGATCGAAGGCGGGAGCACGCCGGACCGCGTGGCTGCCGGCAGGTCTGCCGGCGGCTGGGCAAACGCGGTGACACCGCATCGCCAAGGATCCATTCCGGACGAGGCGTCACCAGCCCGCGACGATGGAGCTTCGCTCCACGCGCCTGTGCGGACACGAAACCTGCCTGGCGACGCAATCCGTCGGAGTGCGGATGACATCAGCATCCGCGGGCGTTCGGGGCGCACGCGCGACATCCGGCCGGTCATGCCGACGAGCCGGGTCGATCTGCGGAGACAACACCAACCTGCAACGGGAGCATGACGCCATGTGCGGCATCGTTGGAATCGTCGGTCGTGAGGCGGTGTCGGGACAGGTGGTCGACGCCCTGCGCCGGCT
>NZ_QOWC01000041.1 GCF_003574465.1 Methylobacterium crusticola | reverse complement strand
GCTTCGTCCGCGAAAACTTTTCCTTGGCCATTTCCATCACCTGCGGCAAGCCCGCCCATCACCCACCCGGACAGACGCCGGGCCCTGAGCGGAAGGCGGGGCCCGCTTAGAGGGTTAGGGGCGCGCGATCAAGTCCGGCCTGCCTGCGGCTCACGGCCCGGCCCCGCCGGCGAGGCGCCGGCGCCCGTAGCGGCGGGCATAGGTCTCGGCCGTGCGCCGCTCGTGGTCGCTGAGCAACTGCTCGACCGCCCCGACGAGGTCGGGTGCCTCGGTGAAGCCCGCCGCCACCAGGGCCACGGCCCGGGCCCGCGCGGCCTCGCGCTTGGCGGACAGGCAGACGTGCTGCGCGCGCAGCGCGAAGTGCGCCGGCGCCTCGTGCCGCACCCGCGCGACCGCCGATTCCCGGGCAAGGCACCCCTCCAGCCGCGCGATGGCCGGCCGTTCGGGCGCCGGCCGCGCCGTCTCCAGCGCCTGCACGGGGCTGGCGAGGAGGATCACGAGCGGCATCAGAGCGCGCATGGGCAGGGTCCTGATAGGTGCGTTCCCGATATGTTCTATAGCACGGGCGCTTCCCCACTGCCAAGGTTGCGGCGGCGGCCAGGGCCGCCGCGCCGGTCCGCCCGGGTGAGGCCTCACGCCGCCGCCGGGGGCTCCCGGCTCGCCAGGAAGGCGGCGTGCTCCTGCGCCAGGGCGCCCGACAGGGCCCGGGCGATGAGCGCCCGGGTCTCGGCCACGCCGTACAGGGCGACGAAGGAGCCGAAGCGGGGGCCGCGGCTCTCGCCGAGCAGCGTGGCGTAGAGGGTGGTGAACCAGGCCTGCGCCACCCCCGGCCGCCCGTCCGGGCTCTTGGCCTTGCCGGACAGGTCGGGGAAGTGCCGGCGGCCGACCTCGTAGACCACGGCCTGCAGCGCCTCCGGGTCGGTCGAGCCCGCGTGCGCCGCCAGGGTCTCCGACAGGTCCGCGAGCGCCGCGGCCTCGGCCTCGGTGGGCGCGCGGTAGGACTTCGCCGGCCGCACGAAATCGCGGAAGTAGCGCACGGCGTGGTGGACCAGCCGGTCGAGGCCCGGATGCGTCCCGGGCGAGGCCTCCGGCGCGTAGCGGCGGATGAAGCCCCAGAGCACGCCCGGATCCTCGGCGTTGGCCACCGCGACGAGGTTCAGCAGCATCGCGAACGGGATCGCGCCGCCGCTGCCGACCCGCTCGGGATCCGGCGGCGCGCCGGCATGGAGGTGCCAGACCGGGTTGCCGAGCTTCAGCTTCGGCTCCTGGTCCGGGAACTTGTCGAGGAAGCTCAGGTAGTCGTCGACGTGGCGCGGGATCACGTCGAAGTGCAGGCGCTTGGCCTCCCGCGGCTTGTTGTACATGAACAGCGAGAGGCTCTCGGGCGTGCCGTAGGCCAGCCACTCGTCGATGGTGAGCCCGTTGCCCTTGGACTTCGAGATCTTCTGGCCCTTCTCGTCGAGGAAGAGCTCGTAGTTGAAGCCCTCGGGCGGCTCGGCGCCGAGGACCCGGGCGATCCGGCCGGAGAGCTTCACCGAGTCGATCAGGTCCTTGCCGGCCATCTCGTAGTCGATGCCGAGGGCGACCCAGCGCATCGCCCAGTCGGGCTTCCACTGCAGCTTGGCGCGGCCGCCGGTGACGGGCGTCACGTAGGCCTCGCCGGTCGCCGGGTCGCGCCACGCGATGGTGCCGGCCGCGACGTCCACCGCCTCGACCGGGACCTGCATGACGTGGCCGGTGACTGGGTGCAGCGGCAGGAACGGCGAGTAGGAGGCCGAGCGCTCGGCGCGCAGCGAGGGCAGCATCACCGCCATGACGGCGTCGTAGCGCTCCAGCACGCGCAGCAGCGCCGCGTCGAACCGGCCCGCGCGGTAGCAGTCCGTGGCCGACAGGAACTCGTAGTCGAAGCCGAAGGAATCGAGGAAGCGGCGCAGCTCGGCGTTGTTGTGGGCCCCGAAGCTGTCGTGCGTGCCGAAGGGATCGGGCACCGCGGTCAGCGGCTTGTTGAGGCTCTCCGCCAGGAGCGCCCGGTTCGGCACGTTGTCCGGCACCTTGCGCAGGCCGTCCATGTCGTCCGAGAACGCGACGAGGCGGGTCGGCACCGCGTCGTCGGTCAGCACCCGGAAGGCGTGGCGCACCATGGACGTGCGGGCCACCTCCCCGAAGGTGCCGATGTGGGGCAGGCCCGAGGGGCCGTAGCCGGTCTCGAACACCACCTCGGCCTTCGGTGCGCGCGCGAGCCGGGCGACGAGCTTGCGCGCCTCCTCGAAGGGCCAGGCGGGCGCGGCGGCGACGGCCTCGGCGAGGGCGGGATCGATGCGGAGCGGTGCGGGCATGGGTCTGCGAGGCGCGCGCGGCGCGACTCTCCGGTCACGAGAAAGGGGGCCGCAACCCTATGGGCGGCACTCTCCCGGGTCAACGCGGGCGCCCGCGCCGTCGGCGCGGGGACCGCGCCCCGGGCCGACGGCGCCCGCCGCGCGGGCCGGCTCAGGCGTGGGCGGGCTCGCGCCGCGCCGGGGCGGCCTGCTGCAGCTCCGCCACGATCTCGTAGGAGCGCAGGCGCGCGCCGTGGTCGTAGATCGCGCCGGCGATCATCATCTCGTCGGCGGCCGTACGGGCCGCGACGGCGTCGAGCCCCCGCCGCACCGTCTCGGGCGAGCCCACGACCGAGCAGGCCAGCATCCCGGAGGCCTGCACCCGCTCGTGGCCCGACCAGTAGGCCTCGATGTCGTCGATCGGCGGGGGCAGCTGCCCGCGCGTGCCCCGGAAGATGTTGGTGAAGGATTGCTGGGCCGAGGTGAACAGGCGCCGCGCCTCCGCGTCCGTCTCGGCCGCGATCACGTTGACGCCGATCATCGCGTGGGGCCGCCCGCACTGCGCCGAGGGCTGGAAGCGCGCGCGATAGACCTCGAGGGCCTGCATCAGGGCGTCGGGCGCGAAGTGCGACGCGAAGGCGTAGGGCAGGCCCAGCATCGCGGCGAGCTGCGCCCCGAACAGGCTCGACCCGAGGATCCAGAGCGGCACGCCGGTGCCGGTGCCGGGCACCGCCTGGACGGTGCGCCCGGCGTCGAGCGGACCGAGCAGCGTCTGCAGTTCGAGCACGTCCTGCGGGAAGGTGTCGGCGGCCGAGGGGTCGCGGCGCAGGGCCCGCAGGGTGCGCTGGTCCGTGCCCGGCGCGCGCCCGAGGCCGAGATCGATGCGCCCCGGATAGAGCGAGGCGAGCGTCCCGAACTGCTCGGCGATCACGAGCGGCGCGTGGTTCGGCAGCATGATGCCGCCGGCCCCGACCCGGATGCGGTGCGTGCCGCCGGCGATGTAGCCGACCACCACGGAGGTCGCGGCGCTCGCGATGCCCACCATGTTGTGGTGCTCGGCCACCCAGTAGCGGGTGTAGCCCCAGCGGTCGGCGTGCTGGGCGAGGTCGAGGGTGTTGCGCAGGGCGTCGCCGGGCGTCGATCCCTTCGGGATCGGCGCGAGGTCGAGGACGGAGAGTGGCGGCATGTGACCGGGTCCCGTGGTTCGGCGCGGGTCTTTATCCCACTGCGTCGGCGCAGGATTCGGCCGCGGGCCCGCGGATGCAAGCGCGCCGGGGCCATGCGTGACATGCGCGTCGTGCGCGGGCGGCCCCGGACCCCGGCGGGCCCCCGCCGGCGCCGTACCGCCCTTCCCGATACGCCGTTCGCGCAGCGGCGCGCGGCCATGCCGGCCTTTCGAAAGCCCCCTTGCCGCGCCCGCGCCCATCGCCGAGGGTGAGGGCCCGCCCGCTCCCCGGCCCCGGCGCGCCGGGGGCGGGCGGCGGGAGGGCGCGATGGCACGGCTCGGCGGCAAGGTCGCGGTGATCACGGGCGCGGGCAGCGGCATCGGCCGCGCCGCCGCCCTGCTGTTTGCCCGCGAGGGCGCCGCGGTCGCGGCGCTCGACCGCGACGCGGACGCCGTGCGGGCGACCGCCGGGGCCGTGACCGCGCGGGGCGGCCGGGCGCTCGCGATCCCGGGCGATGCCGGGCGCGAGGAGGACGTCGCGGGCGCCCTGGCGCGGGCCGAGGCGGCGTTCGGGCGCCTCGACGCGCTGTTTGCCAACGCGGGCATCGGCGGCGGCACGACGCCGCTCGCCGAACAGAGCGTCGCGCTCTGGGAGGAGGTGCTCCGGGTCAACCTGATCGGCGCCTTCCTGGCGATCAAGCACGGGGCGCCGGCGCTGCTGCGGCACGGCGGCGGCGCCATCGTGTGCACCGCCTCGGTGGCGGGCCTGCGGGCCAACGCCGCGGGCGCCGCCTACAGCGCCAGCAAGGCGGGCGTGATCAGCCTGGTGCAGAACGCGGCCGACGCCTTCGCGGGCACGGGCCTGCGGGTGAACGCGGTCTGCCCGGGCCTGATCGAGACCGGCATGACCGCGGCGCTCTTCTCCGCCGCCCGCGCCCGGGGCCGGCAGGACCGCATCGGGCAGCTCAACCCCCTGCGCCGGCCCGGCGCCCCGGAGGAGATCGCGGCCGCCGCCCTGTTCCTGGCGAGCGACGAGGCCTCCTACGTCAACGGGCAGGCGCTCGCGGTCGACGGCGGGCTCTCGAGCACGCACCCGTTCGTGCCCCGCCGCGCGCCCGGCTGAGCCGGGCAGCTCAGTAGGGGCTGACGGGGAAGAAGCGCAGGTAGAGCTCGGCGTACTTGCCCTCGTCCCAGAGGCGCTGGAGGGCGTCGTCGAGGGCGCGGGCCAGCACCTCGTCGTCCTTGCGGGTGACGAAGCCGATGCCCTCGCCGAAGTAGCGGTTCTCCAGGTAGTCGCCGCCCGCGAAGGCGCAGCAGCCGGCCGCCTCCGTGCCCCCGATCCAGAGCGCCAGGCTCAGCCCGTCCCCGAACAGGTAGTCGATCTCGCCCCGGCGCAGGGCCGCCTCGGCGCTCGCGAGGTCGGGGAAGGGCCTCGGGGCGATGCGGAAGAAGGCTTTGAGATAGGCCTCGTGGGCGGTGCCGGCCACGACCCCGGTCGCGTGCTCGGACAGGACCCGGACGTCGGGCGCCGCGAGCGCGCGCTCGGTCCGGGCGACGAAGCGGGCGGGCCAGCGGAAGTAGGGCCGCGTCGCCAGGGTGGCGGCGCGCAGGGAGGCCGTCAGGGGCAGCGCCGCCGCCACCACGTCGCCCTGGTTGGCCTGGAGGGCGTCGAGCAGCGTGTCGAAGCGCCGGACCTGCACGGTGCAGCTCAGGGCGAGCTTCTCGCAGGCCGCCCGGGCGAGCTCGACCGAGAAGCCGGTCGGGTTGCCGTCCGGCCCGGCGAAGTGCAGGGGCGGGAACTCGTCGTCGGTGATGAACCGGATCGGCCGCGTCGCCTGCGGCGGCTCGGGCCGCTCGAGCCGGGCGCGCGGGTTCCAGAAGTTCGGGATCGTCACGCCCTCGGCGGCCCCCGCCGCGCCGGGCGACAGGGCGAGCAGGAGCGCGCAGAGAGCGCGGCGGAGCTGACGCTGCGGCAACCGCGCCACGGTCGCGGGAAATCCGTGCGCGGCGCGCCCGGGAACTGTCTCGGAGACGTGGTGGCCCATAGGGTCTCGTATCACGAACCCGCGCCGCCGGGAGCCCTGCCATGTTCGTCCCGGCCAGCCCCTTGCGCGGCGCGGCGCTCGCCCTGCCGCCGGAACTGGCGTTCCTCGTCGGCGACGGCGTGCCCCCCGAGATCCTGCTCATCGCCGCGCGCGTCGCCCGCCGCGAGGGCTCCGACCCGGTCACGGCGCTCCTGCGCACGGGGCTGATGGACGAGGAGGCCTACTACGCCGCCCTCGCCCGCGCGCTCGGCGTGCCCTATCGCGGGGCCGGCCTCGCCCTCGGCCCGGGCGTCCGCTTCCCCGACGACCTCGTCGCCGACGCGGCGCCGGCGCCGGAGGGCGGCCTCGTCGTGGCGCCGCAGGGCCGGGCCGTCGCGGCGCTCCTCGCCGAACCCCGGCGCGCCGTCGCCGTCACGGCGCCGGGCCACCTGCGCGCCGCGGTCATGCGCGCCCGCGGGCCCGAGGCCGCCGCCCACGCGGCGGAGGACCTCGGGATCCGGGCGCCCGAATGGGCCTACCGGCCCGGGATGCGGCCGGCCCAGTGGCTCGCCCTCTGGCTCGGCCTCGCGGCCCTGCCGCTCCTCCTCGACGCGCCGGAGGGGGTGCAGCTCGCCGCCCTCGCGGCCGGCGCCGTCGCGATGCTGGCCGTCCTGGTGTTCCGGCTGACGGCCGTGCTCACGCGGGGCGCGCCGGCGCCGGCGCCGGATCCGGGCCGCGTCCCGGACGCCGCCCTCCCGGTCTACACCGTGATGGTGGCGCTCCACCGGGAGGCCCGGGTGGTGCCCCGGCTGGTGGAGGCCCTCGCCGGGCTCGACTACCCGGCGACGAAGCTCGACCTCAAGCTCGTCATCGAGGCCGACGACCGCGAGACCGCGGCCGCCATCGCGGCGGTGGCGCCGCCCCACCGCTTCGAGGTCGTCACGGTCCCGCCGGGCCTGCCCCGCACCAAGCCGCGGGCGCTCAACCTCGCCCTGCCCCTCGCCCGCGGCCGCTACCTCGTCGTCTACGACGCCGAGGACGTGCCCGATCCCGGCCAGCTGCGCGCCGCCGCGGCCCTGTTCGCGGCCGCCCCGCTCCGGACCGCCTGCCTCCAGGGCCGCCTCGTCATCGACAACACCCGCGATTCCTGGCTGACGCGCTGCTTCACCCTCGAGTACGCCGCGCTCTTCGACGTGCTCCTGCCGGCGCTCGCGGCCTGGATGCTGCCGGTGCCCCTCGGCGGGACCACGACGCATTTCCGCACCGAGACCCTGCGGGCGCTGCACGGCTGGGACGCCTGGAACGTCACCGAGGACGCCGACCTCGGCATGCGGCTGGCGCTGGCGGGCTACCACGTCGGCGATCTGCAGCTCTCCACCCTGGAGGAGGCGCCGGCGCGGCTCGGGCCCTGGCTGCGCCAGCGCACCCGCTGGATGAAGGGCTTCCTCCAGACGGCGATCACCCACGGCCGCGACCCGCGCGACAGCCTCCGGCGCCTCGGCCCGCTCGGCCTGCTCTGCGCCGTCGCGATGGTGCCCGGCACGCTCCTGTCCGCCCTCGCCTACCCGGTCCTGATGGCGCTCGCCGCCTGGCGCTTCCTCGCGGCGCCGCTCCCGGCCGCGCCCACCCTGCCGGAGAACATGCCGGCGGCCCTCGGCCTGCTGGTGTTCGGGTCCGGGCTCGGCGCGATGCTGCTGCCGGCGATCCTCGGCTGCTGCCGCCGCGGCTGGTGGAGCCTGCTGCCCTGGGTGGCGCTGCTGCCCTTCTACTACGGCCTCGTCAGCCTCGCGGCCTGCCTCGGAATCGTCGAGCTGATCGTGGCCCCGGCCCGCTGGAACAAGACCGAGCACGGCCTCGCCGTGACCTCGCGCAGCGGGGCGCTCGGACCCGCAGGAGCGCCGCCGTGACGGCCGCGCAGAGCGATGGCGCCGAGAGCCCCGGCCTCCCGGTGCCGGGGGGCCCGCGCAGGTCCGGCGCCGGCCGCCCCGGGGAGGTCCCGTCAGAGCTGGCGCGCCACCTCGGCGGCGGCGTCGGCGGCCGGCCGCATCAGGTTGAGGGAGCCCACGAAGCCGTCGCGCGCGTCCATGATGTAGACGAGGGCCGTGTGCTCCATCGTGTAGTCGCCCTCCTTCAGCGGCACCTTGCGGCTGTAGGCCCGGTAGGCCTTCACGGTGGCGGCCACCGCCTCGGGCGAGCCGGTCAGGCCGACGATCCGGGGATCGAAGCTCGACAGGTAGGCCTTGAGCGCCTCCGGCGTGTCGCGCTCCGGGTCGACGCTGACGAAGAGCGCCTTCACGTCGCGGCCCCGGGGGCCGAGGGCCGCCAGCACGTCGGAGATCTGCTGGAGCGTGGTCGGGCAGACGTCCGGGCAGCGGGTGAAGCCGAAGAACACGAGGTGGGGCGCGCCCCGGAAATCGCGGTCCGTGACGGTGCGGCCGTCCTGGTCCACCAGGGTGAAGGGCCCGCCGACGGCGCTCGTCCCCGGGCTCGGGCGGCCGAGCATCGTGACGGCGGCGAGGCCGAGCACCGCGAGGCCGAGCGCGAACACGAGGAGCGGGATCGCGGCGCGGCGCATCCGGGGGGTGAGCGACATGGCAGGGGCCTTCTCGGTCTGGCCGGGCCTCGAGGACGCCCCGGCCCGGGGTCCTTCGGGTCTCGCCCCGTCCGGCCGGGCGCCGACTTGGCGCGCCCGGCCGGACGGGGCGCGGGGCAGGCCGGCACATCACGGCCGGGGGCCCTCGCGCAAGAGGGCACGCGGTCGCCCCGCCCGCGGCCGGTGCAGCGCAGCCCTGCGTCCCGCCGCCCCGTGTTGCGTTGCGGCCGGGGCTCTCCTATCGGTCGGCCCCCGGGGACGCGTCCCTGGCCTCGATCCAGAAGACCACCGAAGAAGACCCGCCATGGCCGACAAGCTCTCCCTGCCCAAGGACAAGATTCGCGTCCTGCTCCTCGAGGGCATCAACGACAGCGCGGTGTCGCTGCTGGAGGCGGCCGGCTACGTCACCGTCACGCGGCTCGCCAAGGCCCTCGCCCCGGCGGACCTGCACGAGGCCCTCAAGGGCATCCACATCCTGGGCATCCGCTCGCGCACCCAGCTCGACGAGGCCGCCTTCGCGGCCGCCGACCGGCTGATGGCGGTGGGCTGCTTCTCGGTCGGCACCAACCAGGTCGACCTCCCGGCCGGGCGCCGCCGCGGCATCCCGGTCTTCAACGCGCCCTTCTCCAACACCCGCTCGGTGGCCGAGCTCGTGATCGGCGAGATCGTGATGCTGCTGCGCCGGATCGTGCCGCGCTCGGTCTCGGCCCATGGCGGCGGCTGGGACAAGTCGGCGGCGGGCTCCTTCGAGGTGCGCGGCAAGACGCTCGGCATCGTCGGCTACGGCAACATCGGCTCGCAGCTCTCCAACCTCGCCGAGGCGATGGGCATGCGGGTGATCTTCCACGACCTCACCGACCGCCTGCGCCACGGCAACACCGAGCCGGTCGACAGCCTCGACGAGCTCCTGGCCCAGAGCGACGTGGTCTCGCTGCACGTGCCCGAGACGGCCGCGACCCACAACATGATCGGCGAGGCGCAGATCCGGGCGATGAAGCCGGGGGCCTACCTGATCAACAACAGCCGCGGCACCGTCGTCGACCTCGACGCCCTGGCCTCGGCCCTGCGCGACGGCCACCTGCGGGGCGCGGCGGTCGACGTGTTCCCGGTCGAGCCGGCATCGAACCAGGAGCGCTTCGTCTCGCCGCTCCAGGGGCTGGAGAACGTGATCCTGACGCCGCATGTCGGCGGCTCGACCGAGGAGGCCCAGGAGCGCATCGGCGCGGAGGTCGCCCGCAAGCTCGTGGACTACTCCGACATCGGCTCGACCGTCGGGGCGGTGAACTTCCCCCAGGTGCAGCTGCCGGCGCGCCCGACGGGCCTGCGCTACATCCACGTCCAGCGCAACCTCCCGGGCATGCTCGGGCGCCTCAACGAGATCTTCGCCCGGCGCCAGATCAACATCGCGGCCCAGTTCTACCAGACCGACGGCGAGGTCGGTTACGTCGTGGTGGAGACCGACGCGGTCGACGCCGACGCCGAGGCCCTGCTCGAGGAGATGCGCGCCATCGAGGGCACGATCCGGGCGCGCCTGCTCTACGAGCGGCGCTGAGCGGGCGGCGCCGGGGCCGGGGCCCCGGCCTTAATCCATTTTGGTTTCCGCAGCGTCATTAGGGATTGAGATACCATTATCTGGCAATTTGACCAAGGGTTTCACGCGCCCTTCAGTGGGCGCCTGACATCTTGCAGGCGGAGAGCCGAGATCACGATGACGACATGCCCCTTTCCCGGCCTCTCCCGATCGCTCGTGCCGGCGGGCCCGGTCTCGTTCAGCCAGGTCTGCGAGATCATGCCGGTCGGCGTGATGACCTGCGATCTCGCGACCTTCACCATCGACTACGCGAACCGCTACTCGATCGAGCTGCTCCACTCCATCCGTGACACGCTGAAGATCGATCCGGACGCGATCATCGGCACGTCGATCGACGTCTTCCACAAGGTCCCGGCCCACCAGCGCGCGCTGCTCTCCGACACGGCGCGCCTGCCGCACAAGACCCGGATCCGCTTCGGCGACGAGTGGCTCGACCTGCACATCCACCCCCTGCCGGAGCCGGGCGGCCGGGTCAGCCGCGCCCTCCTGGTCTGGGCCATCGCGACCGCCGAGGTGCTCAAGGAGCAGGAGGAGTACCGCCTCCTGCGCATGATCGACGACATGCCGGTGGCCGTGATGACGGTGGATCCGGCGACCTACCTGATCACCTACCTGAACGAGACCTCGAAGCGCACGCTCGGGCAGATCGAGGCGCACCTGCCCATCCAGGCCGACGCGCTGCTCGGCGCCTCGATCGACGTCTTCCACAAGCACCCGGCCCACCAGCGCAAGCTCCTCGCCGACCCGGCGAACCTTCCCCACCGCGCCCGCATCAAGCTCGGCCCCGAGGTGCTCGACCTCCAGGCCTCGGCGGTGACCGGCACGGACGGCGCCTATCTCGGGCCGATGCTGACCTGGTCGATCGTCACCAAGCAGGTCGCCGCCGAGGCGCGCATCCAGCAGCTCGCCCACTACGACACGCTCACGGGTCTGGCCAACCGCACGACCTTCCGCGAGCACCTCGAGGCGCTGCTGGCCCCGGCGCAGGCCGCGCTCGGCCTGCTCTTCATCGACCTCGACGGCTTCAAGATCGTCAACGACTCGAACGGCCACCTCGTCGGGGACGCCCTCCTCAAGCGCGTCGCCGACCGGCTGCGCGAGCGCTGCGACCGTCCCGGGATCGTCGTCGCGCGCCTGGGCGGCGACGAGTTCGCCATCGTGGTCCCGGGGGGCGAGATCGCCGCCCTCGAGGCCTTCGCGGCCTCCCTGATCGACGCCCTCGTGGCGCCCTACCAGATCGAGGCGGAGCGGCGCCTCCAGGTCGGGGCCAGCATCGGCATCGCGCTGGCGCCGGTCCACGGCAGCGACCCCGAGACCCTGCTGGCGCGGGCCGACATGGCGCTCTACTCCGCCAAGGCGGCGGGCAAGCGCACCTTCCGGCTCTTCGTCCCCAACATGGAGACGCGGCTGCACGAGCGCCTGCGCCTCGAGGCCAAGCTGCGCCACGCGCTCGAGGCGGACGAGGGGCTGTTCCTGTTCTACCAGCCGATCACCGACGTGCGCACCCGCAAGGTGACGGCGCGGGAGGGGCTGATCCGCTGGCACCATCCCGTCCGGGGCTGGATCTCGCCGGGCGAGTTCATCCCGGTCGCCGAGGAGAGCGGGCTGATCCGCGAGATCGGCGACTGGGTGATCCGGCGCGCCTGCCGGGACGCCGCGGCCTGGGAGGACCAGGCCCGGGTCGCCGTCAACGTCTCGCCGCGCCAGCTCGGAATCGGCACCCTGGCGCCCGCCGTGCTCGGCGCCCTGGTGGCGAGCGGGCTGCCGCCGGACCGTCTCGAGATCGAGGTGACGGAGAGCGCGCTCCTCGGCGACGAGCAGGACGCGCTCGCCGACCTGCGCCGGGTCCGCGACATGGGCGTGCGGGTCGCCCTCGACGATTTCGGCACCGGCTTCTCGTCGCTCGCGCACCTGCGCGCCTTCCCGTTCGACAAGATCAAGATCGACGGCTCGTTCGTGCAGGACGCGGTGCGGCGGCCGGACTGCGCCGCCATCGTCCGGGTGGTGGCGGATCTCGGCCACCGGCTCGGGGTCACGACCGTCGCGGAGGGCGTCGAGACCGAGGCCCATCTCGACCTCGTCGTGGCGGAGGGCTGCACGGAGGTGCAGGGCTTCCTGCTCGGCCGGCCGGCGCCGAGCGCCTCCGACATCCCGCTCATCGCGGCCTTGACCGAGGCCTTCGCGGTGCGCCCGGCCGCCTGAGCGGGCCCGCACCGGGTCCGGGATCCCGCCGCGGGTACCGGCCCGGCAGAGCCCCCGGGCTCGGGGCGCGCGCCGCGGGGCTCAGTGGGCGCCCGAGGCCGCGGCCTGCCGGCCCGACGCGGCCGCGCCCTGCGCGTCCCGCCCGAGGGCGTCGCCCACCATGACGATGGCGGGTCCCTCTCCGCCCGCCGCCTCGACCCGGTCGGCGAGGTCGCGGGCGCTGCCCCGGATGACGGCCTGGTCCGCCCGCGTCGCGTTGAACACCACGAGGGCCGGGGTCCCCGGCGGCAGCCCCTGCTCCACCGCCCGGGCGAGGAGGGCGCGGAGCGTGCGCTTGGGCATGTAGACCACGGTGGTCACCGTCGGGTCGGCGAGGGCCGCCCAGTTGAGGTCGTCCGGCAGGGCGCCGCGGCGGTCGTGGCCGGTGACGTATTGCAGCCGGCGCGCCGCGTCCCGGTGGGTGAGCGAGAGGCCCAGGGCGGCGGCCGCGCCCTGCGCGGCGGTCACGCCCGGCACCACCGTGACCGGGATGCCGGCGGCCCGGCAGGCGTCGATCTCCTCGCCGGCGCGCCCGAACACCAGGGGGTCGCCGGACTTCAGCCGCACCACCCGCTTGCCGGACTTCGCCAGGGACACCATCAGGGCGTTGATGTCGTCCTGGCGGCAGGACGGGCCGTGGCCGGTCTTGCCCACCAGCATCGTGCGGGCCTCGCGCCGGGCGTAGTCCAGGATCTCCGGCGCCACGAGGTCGTCGTACAGGATCACGTCGGCGCCCCGCAGGGCCCGCAGGGCCTTGAGGGTCAGGAGCTCGGCGTCGCCCGGGCCGGCGCCGACGAGCGTCACCGCCCCGCCCCGCGGGCCGGCCTCGCTCTCGGCCATCAGGGCGTCGAGGTCGGCCCGCCCGGGCGCCCGCTCGGGCTCCGCGAAGGCGCGGTCGGCGAAGCGCTCCCAGAAGGCCCGGCGCTCCGCGAAGGCGTGGTAGCGCGCGCCGACCTCGGCCCGCCAGTCGCGGGCGGCCGCGACCCAGGCCCGGAAGCCCGCGGGCAGCATCGCCTCGATGCGGGCCCGCACGGTCTGGCCGAAGACCGGGGCCGCGCCCTCGGTCGAGATGCCGACCACGAGGGGCGAGCGGTTGACGATGGCCCCGAACGAGACGTCGCAGAGGTGCGGCCGGTCGACCGCGTTGACGATGGCGCCGGCGGCCCGGGCCGCCGCCACGAAGGCGGCGCAGGCCGCCTCGTCCTCGTGGGCCGCGATGGCGAAGGCGACACCCTCGAGGTCGGCCGGGTTCCAGTCGCGCTCGTGCAGGACCACGCGGCCGGCGACGGCCTCGCCGGGGGCGGCCCGCATCTCCTCGGTGGGCTCGGGCGCGTAGACGTCGACGTGGGCGCCGGCGGCGGCGAGCAGCTTCACCTTCCAGGCCGCGCCGCCGTTGGCGCCGGCCAGCACCGCCCGCCTCCCCGTGAGGGTGACGAAGACCGGCAGGACCGCCAGGGGTTCGAGGCCGGGGGAGCGGGTCTCGCGCGGGGAGCGGGGGGAACGCATCGGGACTGACTTCGGATAGGGGGCCGGCATCAGATGCGCCTAGGCCGGGCTCGGCGCAAGCGCGGCGGCGAGCAGCTCGCGGATCTCCGGGATGCACGAGCCGCAATTCGTGCCCGCCTTGCAGGCCGCCCCCACCGCCTCGACGCTGCGGGCGCCGTCCGCGACCGCCCCCCGGATCACGTCGAGCCCGACCGTGTGGCAGGCGCAGACCAGCGGCCCGCTGCCCGCGCTCTCGGCCCGGCCGGAGATCAGCGCCCGGCGGGCCGGCGGCTCCAGCAATTCCTGCGTGCGGAAGAACGCCTTGGCGGCCTCCCAGGACGGGCGCTCGGCCGCCGGCGCGAGTGCGAGGGCGCCGAGGAGCCGGCCGTCCCGGAACGCGGCGCCCCGGTAGACGCCCCGGGCGGGGTCGGCGTACTCGCTGAAGGCGGCCTCGGGGAACAGCTCGCGCATCAGCAGGGCGGCCTCCGCGGCGCCCTCCTGGCTGGCGAAGATCAGCCCCGAGCCGCCCTCCACGATGGCGCGGGCCCACCACCAGCCGTGGGGGGCAGGCACCGCCGCGCGGGTGATGAGGTAGCCGCGGGAGCGGTAGGGCTCGGGGGTGAGGGAGGCGGGCGTCGCCTTGAGCTCGGGCTGGCCCGAGACCGGGTCGGCGGCGCCCTGCGCCAGCGCCCCGACGCGCCCGTCCGAGGTGTTGGCCTCGCTCCAGTGCATGGGGGCGAACAGCATTCCGGCCTGGGCCCCTGGGGTCACCGTCACCTCCAGCACCGCGGCCCCGTGGGGGGTGCGCACCCGGGCGAGGTCGCCGTCCGCGACGCCGGCGCGGGCGGCGTCGTCGGGGTGGATCTCGACGAACGGGACGGCGCGGTGGGCCGAGAGGCGCGGGCTCTTGCCCGTGCGGGTCAGGGTGTGCCAGTGGTCGCGCACCCGGCCGGTGTTGAGGCGCAGCGGGAAGGCGTCGCTCGTGGCATCGGCGAGGGCCGGCTTCTGCACCGCGACGAAGCGGGCGCGGCGGTCGCGGGTGTAGAAGCCCCCGGAGGCGAACAGGCGCCTCTCTCCGGCCTTGGCCTTGCGGGTGAGCGGCCACTGCACCGGCGCGGCCGCCTCGTAGGCCGCGTCCGAGAGGTCGGCGAGGCCGCCGATGTCGAAGTCGCGGCTGCCGCGGTTCTCGAACTCCGACAGGGCGGCGTGCTCCCGGAACACCGCCGCGACGGTGGGCCAGGCGAACTGCTTGGCGTGCCCGAGGCGCCGGCCGACCTGGGCCAGGATCCACCAGTCGGCCCTGGCCTCGCCGGGGGCCTTGAGGAAGGTGCGCTGGCGCGTGATCCGGCGCTCGGAATTCGTGACCGTGCCGTCCTTCTCGCCCCAGGCCAGCGCCGGCAGCACGATGGCGTTGCGGGCCCGCACGGTGTCGGTGCCGGCGGCGACCTCCGAGACCACGAAGGTGTCGAGCCGGCCCAGGGCCGCCCGCACCCGGTCCGCCCGGGGCATCGACACCGCCGGGTTGGTGCCCATCACCCAGAGCGCCTTGATCTTGCCGCGCTCGATCGCCTCGAAGAGCGGGACCGCCTTCAGGCCCTCGCCGGTGATGATCCGGGGCGCCGACCAGAACCGGCGCACGAGGTCGACCTCCTCGGGCGCGAAGTGCATGTGGGCGGCCAGCATGTTGGCGAGGCCGCCGACCTCCCGCCCGCCCATGGCGTTGGGCTGGCCCGTGAGCGAGAACGGCCCCGTGCCGGGCGTGCCGATGCGCCCGGTGGCGAGGTGGCAGTTGATGATGGCGTTCGCCTTGTCGGTGCCCTGCGCCGACTGGTTGACGCCCTGCGAGAAGGCCGTGACGACCCGCGGCGTCGCGCGAAACAGCGCGAAGAAGGTGCCGACCTCCGCCTCGCCGAGCCCGGTCGCGCGAGCGGTCGCCGCGGCGTCGGGGGCGATCTGGCGGGCGCGCTCCAGGGCGGGCTCGAAGCCGGCGGTGTGGTCGGCGATGTAGCGGGCGTCGAGGGCGCCGTGGTCGGAGAGGTGGACGAGCAGCCCCGAGAACAGGGCCGTGTCGGTGCCGGGCCGCAGCCCGAGGAAGAGGTCCGCCTCCTCGCCGGTCTGCGTGCGGCGCGGGTCGATGACGACGATCTTCGTGCCGCGCTTCGTCCGGGCGTCGAGCATGCGCCGGAACAGGATCGGGTGGCACCAGGCGGTGTTGGAGCCCACGAGCACCAGGAGGTCGGCCTCGTCGAGGTCCTCGTAGCAGCCTGGCACGGTGTCGGAGCCGAAGGCGCGCCGGTGCGCCGCCACGGCGGACGACATGCACAGGCGCGAGTTGGTGTCGACGTGCGGCGTGCCGATGAAGCCCTTCGCGAGCTTGTTGGCGACGTAGTAATCCTCGGTGAGGAGCTGCCCCGAGAGGTAGAACGCCACGGATTCGGGCCCGTGCGCCTCGGCGGTGCGGCGCAGGCCGTCCGCGACCGCGTCGAGGGCCTCGTCCCAGCCGACCCGCCGGCCCGCGATGGCCGGGTGGAGCACGCGGTCGTCGAGGGAGAGGGTCTCGCCGAGGGTCGAGCCCTTCGAGCACAGGCGGCCGTGATTGGCCGGGTGCGCGGGGTCGCCCGCGACGCTCGCCCCGCCCTGCCCGTCGGGCCGCGCGAGCACGCCGCACCCGACGCCGCAATACGGGCAGGTGGTCCGGACGGGGTCGGCCTCGGGACCGAGGGCCGGCACGTGCAGGTTCATGGTTTACGCCTCATCCCGCGGCGACCCGACCGCGGGCCGTGACGCCGGTGGCCTGAGCGGGGGGTCGCGGACGGTTCGGATGCAAGGGGCGAGCCGGGGGCGCGTCAGTACACGTCGGCCTGGTAGCGGCCGGCCTTCCTGAGGGCCGCGAAGTAGGCCACGGCCTCCTCGGGGGTCCTGCCGCCGTGGCTCGCCGCCACGTCGATGATGGCGCGCTCGACGTCCTTGGCCATGCGCTTGGCGTCGCCGCAGACGTAGAAGTGCGCGCCCTCCTCCAGCCAGCGCCAGAGGTCGCGGCCGTTCTCCCGCATCCGGTCCTGGACGTAGGTCTTCTCCGTCCCGTCCCGCGACCAGGCCAGGGACAGGCGCGTGAGGACGCCCTCGTCCCGCATGGCGGTCAGCTCCTCGCGGTAGAAGAAGTCCGTGGCCTGGCGCTGGTGGCCGAAGAACAGCCAGTTCCGGCCCGGCGCCGCCGTGGCGGCGCGCTCGCGCAGGAAGGCCCGGAACGGCGCGATGCCGGTGCCCGGCCCGACCATGATCACGGGCGTCTCGGGGTTCTCCGGCAGCCCGAACCCGTGCGCCTTCTGGAGGTAGACCTTCACCCTGGCGGTCTCTGCCAGGCGCTCGCCGAGATGGGTCGAGGCGACGCCGAGGCGCAGGCGCGAGCGGTGGCTGTAGCGCACCGCGTCGACGGTGAGCGAGACGCGGCCCGGATCGGCCTTGGGCGAGGACGAGATCGAGTAGAGCCGCGGCTGCAGCTCGTCGAGGGCCTCGAGGAAGACCTCGGCGTCCGGGCGGGCGCCCGGGAACTTGTGCAGGGCGCCGAGCACGTCGAGGTAGGCGGCGTCGCCGTCCGGATCCTCGCCGGCGCTCAGCGCCTGCGCCTTCCTGCGCTGCGCCCCCGAGGTCAGGAGCGAGAGGAGCTGGAACAGGCCGTCCGGCGCCCCGCCGAGCGAGTAGTTGACGAGCAGGTGGTCGCGCAGGGTCCTCTCGCCGAGCTTCGTCGCGATGACGCGCTCGGGCCGGGCGCCGAGCTCGGCGATCACCGCGTCGGCGAGGGCCGGGGCGTTGGCCGGGAACAGCCCGAGGGAATCGCCCACCACGTAGTCGATGCCGGTGCCGGCGAGGTCGATCTCGATGTGCCAGGTCTCCTTCTCGCCGCCCGGCGCGTTGAGGCGGCGGCGGGACAGGAAGACGGCCTCGGCGGGGTTCTCGCGGCACTGGCCGTAGGGACCGGTCGGCGCCTCGGCCGGCCGGGCCTCCCCGTCGCCCGCGGGCGCGGCCGCCCCGGCGGGGGCCCCGGCGCCGAACTCCGCCTCCAGCTTCCTGAGCATCCGGAGCGTGTCCTTGCCGCCCGGCTGGCACAGGTTCAGGCGCTCCTCCTTCCGGAGGAAGAGGGCGTTGGCGTAGTCGGCGCAGTTGTAGCCGCACTGGCCGCAATCCTGCTGGGCCATGGCGGCCATCAGCTTCTGCGGCTCGGAGCGCTCCCGGGCCATCGCCATGCGCTCGTCGAGGTTGAGCGAGGGGTCGTGCCAGGGCGCGTCGCCGTTGTCGGCGAGCGCCGGGCCGGAGGGTGCCTCGCCGGCCCCGAGGGCGGTCGCGCCCTCGAGCGCCGGGCCGAGCAGGGCCGCGAAGTAGCCCGACAGCCAGGCGCGCTGGTCGGCGTTGAAGGGCGCCGATTCGGGGATCAGGACGAGCGGGGGAGCGACGTGCTGGGTCATCGGATGCTGCCGGATCGGTGCGGGGTGGGCCCGGATGCGCGCGGGAGCGGGGTCGCGTCTCCGGCCGGGCAGGCGCGCCGGGACGAGCGCCTCATTCCGCCGCCTCCAGCATCCTGTCCTCGGCCAGGGCCCGGAGGGCGTCGGGGCCGCGGCGGGCGGTGTAGGCCTGGAAGCTCTCCTGCGGGCCGGCGCGCTGGCCGAGGTAGTCGCGCAGCAGGCTCTCGACGCGGGACGGGCAATCCTCGGCCTTCACGGCCTTCCAGATCTCGGTGCCGATCCGGGCCGCCTCGCCGAAGCCGCCCCCGACCACGATGTCGTAGCCCTCGACGGTGTCGCCCTCCTCGCTCACCACCACCTTGGCGCCGATGAGCCCGATGTCGCCGATGTAGTGCTGGGCGCAGGAATGGTGGCAGCCCGTGAGGTGGACGTTCACCGGCACGTCGAGCTCGGGCAGGCGGGCCTCGACGTGGTCGGCGATCAGGAGCGCGTGGCCCTTGGTGTCGGAGGCCGCGAACTTGCAGCCGCGGTTGCCCGTGCAGGCCACGAGCCCGGCCCGGATGCTCGAGGCCTTCGTGGACAGGCCGAGGGCCTCGACCCGGGCCTCCACCTCCGCCACCTTCGCGTCCGGTACCCCGGAGAACAGGAAGTTCTGCCACACGGTGAGGCGGATCTGGCCGTCGCCGCAGGCGCGGGCGATCTCCGCGAGCGCCCGCATCTGGTCGCTGGTCATCTTGCCGACCGGCAGGACCACGCCGATCCAGTTCAGGCCCGGCTGGACCTGGGCGTGGACGCCCACGTGGGCGTAGCGGTCGAAGCCGCCGCGGGGCTTCACGTGGGCCGGGTCGACCCGCGCGAGCTTGCGCCCGAGCGTCTCCTCGACGGCGGCGAGGTACTTGTCGCAGCCCCAGGCGTCGAGGACGTACTTCATCCGCGACTTGTTGCGGTTGGTGCGGTCGCCGTTCTCGATGAAGACCCGGATGATCGCGTCCGCGACGGCGTTGCACTCGCCCGGCGCCAGCACCACGCCGGTGTCGCGGGCGAGGTCGCGGTGGCCCGTGATGCCGCCGAGGACGAGGCGCATCCACACGCCCGGCGCGACCGCGGCGCCCGGCAGGACCTCGACGGCCTGGAAGCCGATGTCGTTCGTCTCCTCGAGCACCGGCAGGATGCCGCCGCCGTCGAAGGCGACGTTGAACTTGCGCGGCAGGCCGTAGAGGGAGCGGTCGTTGAGGATGTGGTTGTGCCAGCCCCGGGCGAGCGGGCGCGTGTCGAGGAGCTCCTGCGCGTCGATGCCGGCGGTGGGCGACCCGGTGACGTTGCGGATGTTGTCGGCCCCGGTGCCCCGCGCCGTCAGGCCGAGGTCGACGAGCCCGTCGAGGAAGGGCTGGCCGTGCTCGGGGCCGATCTCGCGCACCTGGAGGTTGGCGCGCGTCGTCACGTGACTGTAGCCGCCGCCATGGGCGTCCGCGAGGTCGGCGATGCCGGCGAACTGCCAGTGGTGCAGGATGCCGTTCGGGATGCGCAGGCGGCACATGTAGGAGTTCTGGGCCGGCGCGACCCAGAACAGGCCGTGGTAGCGCCAGCGGAAATTGTCCTCGGGCTTGGGCGCCTTGCCGGTCGCCGCCTCGGCGATCAGCCGGTTGTGGCCCTCGAACGGGTTCTCGGCCCGCTTCCACTTCTCCTGCTCGGCGAGCTTGCCGCCGTTCCTGACCGTGCGGTCCTGGGCCTTGATGTGGATCGCGTCCGGCCCCGTCGGCTCGGCGGGGGGCGCCGCGGGCGCGCCGGTGCCGAGGCCGCCGGTGAGGCGGACCGCGGTGATCCCGTGGGAGAAGCCTTCGAGGTAGCGCTTCTGCTCGGCGTCGAAGTTGTCGGCCATCGCGGGCTCCTTCACGCTGCGAGGGGGTGGGCGGCACCGGGCCGCGGCGGGGCGCGCCCGAACATCAGGTCGTCGCGGTCGCCCGGCGCGAGGGCGTCGCCCGTGCGGATCAGGGTCTTGCACCAGCCCTGCTCGCCGACGTCGCCGACGAAGACCGCCCCCACGAGGCGGTCGTCCCCGATCACGAGCTTGCGGTAGAGGCCGGCCGCCGGGTCGCTCCAGGTCACCGCCTCGGCGCCCTCCGGCACGTCCACGAGGCCGGCGGAGAAGACCGGCAGCCCCGAGACCTTGAGGCTCGTCGAGAGCGTGGTGCCGGCGTAGGCGGCGTCCTCGCCGCAGAGGTGCCGCGCCAGGATCTCGGCCTGCTCGTAGGCCGGCTCGACGAGGCCGTAGGTCACGCCCCGGTGCTCGGCGCACTCGCCGAGGGCGTGGATGCCCGGGACCGAGGTCTCGAGGCGGTCGTCCACCCGGATGCCGCGCCCGACCTCGAGGCCGGCGGCGGCCGCGAGGGCCGTCGAGGGCCGGACGCCGACGGACATCACCACGAGGTCGGCCGGCAGCACCGTGCCGTCGGTGAGGCGGAGCCGCTCGACCCGGCCCTCGCCCTCGACCGCTTCCGTGTCGGCGCGCAGCCGCACCCGCACGCCGCGGGCCTCCATGGCGTCGCGCACGAGGCCGGCGGCGGCGTGGTCGAGCTGGCGCTCCATCAGCCGGTCCATGACGTGCAGGAGCGTGGTGTCGACGCCCAGGCGGCGCAGGCCCACGGCGGCCTCGAGGCCGAGGAGGCCGCCGCCGATCACCACGGCCCGGGCGCCCGCGACCGCCGCCTTGCGGATCGCCGCCACGTCGGCGAGGTCCCGGAAGGTGATGACGCCGGGCAGGTCCATGCCGGGCTTCGGCAGCCGGATCGGCACCGAGCCGACCGCCAGGACGAGCCGCTCGAAGGGCAGCACCAGCCCCTCCCCGACCTGTACGATGCGCGCGCCCGGGTCGACCACCGTGACGGGCGCGCCCGTCACCAGGGTGATGCCGTGGGCGGCGTACCAGTCGAGGCCCCGGAAGGTGCAGGCCGCCTCGTCCACCTCGCCGCCGAGCAGCGAGGAGAGCAGCACCCGGTTGTAGGCCGCCACCGGCTCGGCCCCGACGCAGGTCACGTCGAAGCGGCCGGAGGCCCGCTCGGTCAGGCGCTCCAGGAAGCGGAGGGATGCCATGCCGTTGCCGATGACGACGAGCCGTTCGGTCATCGCCGCCTCAGGCCGCCAGCGCCGGCTTGGCGTGGCGCGCGTAGAGGAACTCGAGCACCTCGGCCCGGGCGTGGGTGTAGGTCGGGTCCTCCACCAGGTCGAGGCGCCTGCGCGGCCGGGCGAGCGGCACCGTCAGGATCTCGCCCACCGTCGCCGAGGGGCCGTTCGTCATCATGACGATCCGGTCGGAGAGCAGCACCGCCTCGTCGACGTCGTGGGTGATCATGATCACGGTGTTGCGCAGCTGCCCGTGGATCTCCATGAGCTGGTCCTGGAGGTGGGCCCGGGTCAGGGCGTCGAGCGCCCCGAACGGCTCGTCCATCAGCAGCACCTTCGGCTCCATGGCGAGGGCCCGGGCGATGCCGACGCGCTGCTTCATCCCGCCCGAGATCTCGTGCGGGCGCTTGTCGGCGGCGTGGGTCATGTTGACGAGGGCGAGGTTGTGCTCGATCCAGGCCCGCCGCTCCGCCCGGCTCTTGCGGGACCGCAGCACCTTGTCGACGGCGAGCGCCACGTTCTCGCGCACCGTGAGCCAGGGCAGGAGCGAGTGGTTCTGGAACACCACGGCGCGCTCGGGGCCGGGGCTGTTGACCTCGCGCCCGTCGAGCAGCACCCCGCCGGCCGAGGCCCGCAGGAGGCCCGCCACGATGTTGAGCACCGTCGACTTGCCGCAGCCGGAATGCCCGATGAGCGAGACGAACTCGCCCTTGGCGATCCTGACGCTCACGTCCCGCAGCACCTCGGTGGTGCGGCCGGCGCGGGTGAAGCTGATGCCGACGTGGTCGATGCTGAGATAGGTCACCGGCTTCCTCCCTCAGGCCGCGGCCGTGCCGCGGGTGACGAGATGGCCGAGGCCGGCCACGAGGCGGTCGAGCACGAAGCCGATCACGCCGACGTAGACGAGGGCCACGATGATCTCGCTGATGTGCGAGGAGTTCCACGCATCCCAGATGAAGAAGCCGATGCCGACGCCGCCGATCAGCATCTCGGCCGCCACGATGGCGAGCCAGGACAGGCCGACGCCGATGCGCAGGCCGGTGAAGATGTAGGGGGCGGCCGAGGGCAGCATGATCTTGCCGAAGAACTCGAAGGCGTTGAGGCGCAGCACCGCCGCGACGTTGCGGTAGTCCTGCGGGATGTTGCGGATGCCGACCGCGGTGTTGATGATGATCGGCCAGATCGCCGTGATGAAGATCACGAAGATCGCCGAGGGCTGGCCGTCCCGGAAGGCCGCGAGCGAGAGCGGCAGCCAGGCGAGGGGCGGGATCGTGCGCAGCACCTGGAAGATCGGGTCGAGCCCGCGCATGGCCCAGTCGGACTGGCCCACCAGGGTGCCGAGCAGGATCCCGGCCACCGCCGCGAGGGCGAAGCCGAGCGCCACGCGCTGGAGGCTCGCCGAGATGTGCCAGAACAGCCCCTTGTCGGTGCCGCCGTTGTCGTAGAACGGGTGGGCGATGATGTCCCAGGCCTCCGACACCACCCGCGAGGGCGCCGGCAGCCCGGCGCCGGGGCGGCTGCACAGCACCTCCCAGAGGAGCAGGAACAGCGCCAGCACGACGAGCGGCGGCACCAGCCGGGCCGCGACGGAGCGCAGGGCGGCGGCGGTGACGAGGGGACGGCGCCCGGCCGTCCCCTTGCGGGCGGAGCCGACGGCCCCGAGGGTGCTGCCGAGTGCCATCACGCCACCTTCTTGATGCCGAGGCTGCCGAGGTAGGCCGAGGGGTCCGCCGGGTCGAAGACCTTGCCGTCGAAGAAGGTCTCCTTGCCCCGCGAGGTCGAGGCCGGGAGCGCCGTGACACCCAGGTCTTTGGCGGTCTCGCGCCAGATGTCCTCGCGGTTGACCTTCTCGATCAGGGCCCTGGTGTCGGTCTGGGGATCGAACTTGCCCCAGCGGATGTCCTCGGTCAGGAACCAGAGGTCGTGCGACTTGAACGGGTACGAGGCGTTGTCGGCCCAGTACTTCATGATGTGCGGGCTGTTCTCGACCCGGCGGCCGTCACCGTAGTCGAACTCGCCCTTCATGCGCTTGACCACGTCGCCCACCGGCACGTTGATCCACTGGCGCTTGGCCACGATGCCGGCGAGCTCGTCGCGGTTCGCGGGCGCGTCGCACCATTGCTGCGCCTCCATCACGGCGGCGAGCAGGGCCCGGGCGGCCCTGGGGTATTTGTCGACCCAGGACGCCCGCATGCCGAGCGCCTTCTCGGGATGGTCCTTCCACAGCTCGCCCGTGGTGAGGGCGGTGTAGCCGATCCCCTGCGTGATGAGCTGCTCGTTCCACGGCTCGCAGACGCAGAAGCAGTCCATCGTGCCGACCTTCATGTTCGCCACCATCTGGGGCGGCGGCACCACGATGGTCTCGATGTCCCGGTCGGGGTCGATGCCGCCGGCCGCCAGCCAGTAGCGCATCCAGAGGTCGTGCGTGCCGCCCGGGAAGGTCATGGCGGCCTTGATGGACTTGCCGGAGGCCCGCTTCTTCTCGAGGGCCGCCTTGAAGGGCCTGGTGTCGAGGGCGACCTTGTCGCCCAGGTACTCCTTGGCCACCGAGATGCACTGGCCCGCGAGGTTGAGCCGGGCCAGGATGTACATCGGCACCGGAATGTTGTTCTGCGTCACCCGGCCGGCGCTGATCAGGTAGGGCATCGGGGTGAGGATGTGGGCCCCGTCGATGCCGTTGCCCTCCGAGCCGAGCACCAGGTTGTCGCGGGTGGTGCCCCAGGAGGCCTGCTTGAGCACCTCGACGTCCGGCATGCCGTGCTTGGCGAACAGGCCCTTCTCCTTGGCGACGAAGAGCGGCGCGGCGTCCGTGAGGGCGATGAAGCCGAGCTTGGCGCCCTTCACCTCCGGCCCCGCCGCCTGCGCGAAGGCACCGCCCGGCAGCGCCGCGCGGGCGGCGGCGGCCAGGGAGAGGGTTGCGGCCGCTCCCTTCAGGACGCCGCGACGGGTGCTGTGCTCACCGCTGCTCATCGAGACCTGCTTCCCCAAAGCCGTGTTGCCGAATGCCGTGCCGCACGGCATCTGCCGTGCGCCCGCCCGCGGCTCCGGTGTGGCCGCGAACGCAGAGAGCCGCCGCCCAAGATCGTCCGCCGGCACCGCCGCGCGGCACCCGACAGGGGAACTCGGGTCAGCGGCTCTGCTGACGGTCATGGCCCGTCGACGCTGACGGGCGCGGAGGGAGTGAGCAGGTTCCGTGCCAAGTGCCGGGGGCATCGCGTAAGTGGTTGGAACGAGAACAATGAAACGGCTTGGCCGCGGGCCCCCGGGGCCCGTCCCGAGGGCACGTTGCGGTGCACAAATGGTGGGCGGGCTGACCGCCCCGTGGGCAAAGCCTCGGGTGCCGTTCGATTGTGCACCAGGGTGGTCCGGAGCCCGGCGGACGGCGCGCCGCTCCCGGCGCTCCCGCGCCCGGGGGGCTCAGGCGGCCGCCAGCAGGTCCGGCCGGTAGAGGGCGCGGCCGGCCTCCCGCGCCGCCGCGCTCGGCGCGATCTGCCCGGCCGCCGCCATCTCGTCGAGCAGCCAGGAGAGCGCCGCGGGGTCGGGGGTGAGCTCCGCCTCGCCGAGCACGAGGTGGTCGGGCACGGCCGTGAGCGGGCCCTCCGGGTCGAGGCGCAGGGCCCCCGAGAGGCCGCGCGCGATCAGCGCCGGATCCACGCCGAGGTGGCGCGGCGCGCCGAGGAGCGCCGCGAGCTCGGCCCGGTTCTGGCGCGCGCCGCACCAGCGCGCGGCCCGGCGCAGGGCCCGCAGCAGCGGCACGGCGCGCTCCTCCATCTCGTGGGAGAGCGCCAGGACCTTCTCGGGGCAGCCCGGCGCGATGGCGCCGCCGAGGGCCGCGATGCGCCCGACCCCGGCCTCGACCGCGATGCTGCCCCACGGCGCGCCGACGCAGATCCCGTCGATCTGGCCGGAACCGAGGGCCTCGACGGTGCGGGGGGGCGGCACCACCACGAGCCGCACCGCCGCGAGGCTGCTGCCCCCCCGCTCCAGCAGGTGCCGCCACTGGTAGGTGTGGCTGGAGAAGGGGTGCACCGTCGCGAGCGTCAGGGGCCGGCCCTCGGCGGCCCGGGCCTCCGCCACCCGGCCGAGCGCGCCCGCGACGTCCGCGAGAGCGTCCGAGGCGGGCGCCAGCGCCCGCCACAGCGCCCGCGAGAGGGCGACGGCGTTGCCGTTGCGCGCGAGCGCCGCCGGGGCGATGAGCCGGGCCGGCGGTCCGCTCAGGCCGAGGTGGCTCGCGAGCGCCAGGGGCGCCAGCATGTGGGCGCCGTCGAGGAGACCGAGCGCCAGCTTGTCGCGCAGCGTCGCCCAGGACGGCTCGGCCACGAGGTCGACCGCGAGGCCCTCGGCCCGCGTGAACCCGCCCTCCACGGCCGCGATGAGCACGGCGGCATCGGTGAGCGGGACGTAGCCGAGCTGGAGCCTCATCCGAGCAGGTCCGCGGCGGTCACGATGGCGCGGGCGATGTCGACGATCTTGCGCTTCTCGTTCATGGCCTTGCGCCGGAGCTGCTTGTAGGCCTCGTCCTCCGACAGGCCCTTGGCGCTCATCACGATGCCCTTGGCGCGGTCGATCAGCTTGCGGTCGGCGAGCTCGTTGCGCGCCTCCGTCAGCTCGCGCTGCAGCCGCGTGAAGGCGTTGAAGCGCAGGATCGCGATCTCGATGATCGGCTTGATGCGCTCGGCCCGCAGGCCGTCGACGATGTAGGCCGAGATGCCGGCATCCACCGCGGCCTGCATCATCGGGGTGTCGCTGCGGTCGACGAACATCGCCACCGGCCGCTCGACGAGGCGCGACACCCCGAACATCTGCTCGAGGAGGTCCCGGCTCGGGCTCTCGAGGTGGATCACCACCACGTCGGGCGAGAGCGCCGACAGGCGGTCGGGGAGGTCGGCGGTGTCGGGGATCACCACGACCCGCGCGCCCGCGACCGCGCGCAGGCCCTCCTCCAGGATCGCGGCCCGGGCGCGGCTCGGGTCGACGACGGCGATGGTCAGGCTCTCTCCGGGGGCCGGGGCCGGAGGGGGGGCGGCGCGGTCGGACATCTTGGGGCCGGATCACGCAAATGTCGGGCCGCGCCCGCCCGCGCGGATCGGCGGAGCGGGGGCCGGCCGGGGGCGGACACGAAGAGGCAAAGAAATGGCCCCGCTTCGGCCCGAAACCCCGGCTTCACTCGCGCATCGGGGATACGGGAGGTTCGGATGCCGGAGATCGGTCGGATGCGCAAGTCGGGGACGGGGCGGTCGGTCGGGCAGGGGCTCGGCGACACCTCCCGCGGCTACCTTCCGTTGATCCCGACCGCCTGCGTGGCCGCCTGCCTCGCCGCCGGCTCGTTCTACTGGCGCGACGCGCCGCCCCGCGCGCCGGCGGGCCAGGTGGCCGCCGTGCAGCCCCTGCCGCCCGGCGCCGACCTGTTCCGGACCGCCCCCGACGGGTTGGACCACCGGGTGCGCGCGCCCTACCCGGTCGAGTTCGAGCAGCAATTCCCCCTGATCGCCGGCCTGGCGGCCCCCGCCGCCGAGGCGACCCCGGTCCTGCCCGCGCCAGATGCGCGGGGCGGGCCGCGCCGGGCCTCCGCCCACCGGGCCCGGGCGGTGCCGGCCCTCGCCGGGGTGCGGCCGCCGGCGCGGCCCGAGGCGCTCAGGCTCGCGGCGGCGCCTCGTCCCGACCCGGTCCCCGAGGCGGCGGCGCAGCGGACCGCGAGCGCGGCCCCGGCCGAGGCCTCCGGGCGGGGCCGGCTGCCCGGCCTGCCGTGGCTGCCCTTCGCGCCCACCGGCCGGGTCGTGGTGCAGAGCATGGTCGCGCTCGGCGACAGCGTCGTGGACGCGGGCGCCGCGATGATCGACCTCATCGACGGCCGGCGCTGAGGCGCCGGCGGCCCCGTCCGCGATCCGGCGGGGTTGGACCCTCGCGGCCTGCGCTCTAGCTAACGGCGCGAGGGTTGCGCAGGGATCCGCCATGGCGCTGCACATCGAGGATTACGCGCTCGTCGGCGACGGGCGCAGCGCGGCCCTGATCGGGCGCGACGGCAGCGTCGACTGGCTGTGCTGGCCGCGCTTCGACGCCTCGGCCTGCTTCGCCGCCCTCCTGGGCACGCCCGAGCACGGCCACTGGCGCATCGGTCCGGCGGGCCCGGCCCGCACCACTCGGTGCTACCGCGACGGCACGCTCGTGCTCGAGACCACGCACGAGACCGAGGCGGGGGCGGTCCGGGTCGTCGACTACATGCCGGTCGAGGACGGCACCCACCTCGTGCGCCTCGTCGAGGGCGTGCGCGGCGCCGTGCCGATGCGCATGGACCTCGTGGTGCGCTTCGACTACGGCTCGGCCGTCCCGTGGGTGTCCCGCAACGAGAACGACGACCTCAGGGCGATCGCCGGGCCGAACAAGCTCGTGCTGCGCACCAAGGCGCCCCTCAAGGGCATCGGCCACACCACGGTGTCGGAATTCGTGGTCGAGGCCGGGCGCAGCCTCGCCTTCGTGCTGAGCTACGGCCTCTCGCACGAGGAGGACCCGGCGCCGATCGAGCCCCGCAAGGTGCTGGCCGCGACCACCGATTACTGGCGCGCCTGGTCGCTCCGCTGCCAGGGCGGAACGCCCTGGGACGCGGCCCTGAAGCGCTCGCTCCTGACGCTGAAGGCCCTGATCTACCGGCCGACCGGCGGCATCGTGGCGGCCCCGACCACCTCGCTGCCGGAGCAGATCGGGGGCGTGCGCAACTGGGACTACCGGTTCTGCTGGCTGCGGGACTCGACCTTCACCCTGCTGGCGCTGATGGATGCGGGCTACATCGAGGAGGCCCGGGCCTGGCGCGACTGGCTGACCCGCGCGGTGGCGGGCAGCCCGGAGCAGGCCCACATCCTGTACGGCATCGCGGGCGAGCGGCTGCTGCCGGAGATCGAGCTCGACTGGCTGCCGGGATACGAGAACTCGCGGCCGGTGCGGATCGGCAACGCCGCCTCGCAGCAGTTCCAGCTCGACGTCTACGGCGAGTTGTTCGACGCGCTGTTCCAGGCCCACCAGCGCGGCATGCAGGCCGACGAGTCCGGCGTCCGGGTCGGCCGCGCCCTGCTCGAGCACCTGGAGCGGGCCTGGCGCGAGCCCGACGAGGGCATCTGGGAGGTGCGGGGCGGGCGCAAGCACTTCGTGCACTCGAAGGTCATGGCCTGGGTGGCGTTCGACCGGGCGGTCCGCTTCGCGGAGGAGCGCCGGGACGGCGGCATGCCGGGCGACGAGGCCGTGATCGCGCGCTGGCGGGCGGCCCGCGACGAGGTCCACCGCGAGGTCTGCGAGAAGGGCTTCGACCGCGACCTCAACAGCTTCGTGCAGTATTACGGCGCCAAGGACCTCGACGCGAGCCTGCTCCTGATGGCCCATATGGGCTTCCTGCCCCAGGACGATCCCCGGGTGGTCGGCACCGTCGAGGCCATCGGCCGCGACCTGATGCGGGACGGCTTCATCCTGCGCTACGACACCCACGATCAGGCCACGGACGGCCTGCCGGCCGGCGAGGGCGCCTTCCTGCCGTGCAGCTTCTGGTACGCCGACAACCTGATCGGGCTCGGCCGCCGCGAGGAGGCCCGCGCCCTGATCGATCGCCTCCTGGCGGTCTGCAACGACGTCGGGCTGCTCGCCGAGGAGTACGACCCGGCGCTCCGGCGCCAAGTCGGGAATTTCCCGCAGGCGTTCAGCCACGTCGCGCTGGTCAACACGCTTCTGAACTTCAGTCGCGCGAGCGGACCCGCTAAGGAGCGCGGCGGAGACCCCGACGCCGAGGGGAACACGGGCGAGCGTCCCGTGCTGTACCCGCAGGCCGCGCGAGGCGCGCCGGCCTCCTGACCGACGCAAGATCAACGAGGCCCCCATGAGCGCAGCGGACACGACGGCGAAGGCCGGCACCAGCGAGATCGACCAGCGCAGCATCGACACGATCCGGACGCTGACCATCGACGCGGTGCAGAAAGCGAATTCCGGGCACGCGGGCGCGCCGCTCGGCCTCGCGCCCGTCGCCTTCACGCTCTGGAACCGCTACCTGCGCTACGACCCGGCGCACCCGCACTGGCCCAACCGCGACCGCTTCGTGCTCTCGGTCGGCCACGCCTCGCTGCTGCTCTACTGCCTCCTGCACCTCGCCGGGGTGGCCGAGAAGGACGGCGGCAACGCGCCGGCGGTGGGCCTCGAGGACATCAAGCGCTTCCGCCAGCTCGACAGCCGCACCCCGGGCCACCCGGAATACGGCTTCACCACGGGCGTCGAGGTGACGACGGGTCCCCTCGGCCAGGGCGTCGCCAACTCCGTCGGCATGGCCATGGGCGGGCGCTTCCTGGGCGAGCACCTGGCCTACGGCGACCGGCCGCTGTTCGACTTCAACGTCTACGCCCTGTGCAGCGACGGCGACCTCATGGAGGGCGTCTCCGGGGAGGCGGCCTCCCTCGCCGGGCACCTGCGCCTGGCGAACCTGTGCTGGATCTACGACAGCAACACCGTCACCATCGAGGGCCACACCGACCTCGCCTTCAGCGAGGAGGTGGCGACCCGCTTCCTGGCCTACGGCTGGCAGGTCCTGCGGGTGGCGGACGCCAACGACACCGACGCGGTGGCGCACGCCCTCGAGACCTTCCTGCAATCGAGCGACCATCCGACGCTCATCATCGTGAACTCGGTGATCGGCTACGGCGCGCCGACGAAGCAGGGCACGCCCAAGGCCCACTCGGACGCCCTCGGCCCCGACGAGGTCAAGGGCGCCAAGCGCGCCTACGGCTGGCCCGAGGACGCCGAGTTCCTGGTGCCGGACGGGGTCTACGACCATTTCCGCCGGGGCATCGGCGCCCGGGGCGCGGCGCTCCGGTCCGAGTGGCTCGAACTCGTCGAGGAGGTGAAGGCGGGCGACGCGGCCCTCGCGGGCCAGCTCGCGACCTACCTCGACGGCGCCATGCCGGAGGGCTGGGACGCCGACATCCCGGTCTTCCCGGCCGACGCCAAGGGCCTCGCCACCCGGGAATCCTCCGGCAAGGTGCTGAACGCGCTCGCCCGGCGCGTGCCGTGGCTGCTCGGCGGCTCGGCCGACCTCGCGCCCTCGAACAAGACGAAGCTCGAGGGCGAGGAGGCCGGCACCCTGGGGCCGTTCACGCCGGGGGGACGCAACATCCACTTCGGGGTGCGCGAGCACGCCATGGGGTCGGTCGTCAACGGCCTCGGCCTCGTGGGCCTGCGCGCCTACGGGGCGACCTTCCTGGTCTTCTCCGACTACATGCGCCCGCCCATCCGCCTCGCGGCGCTGATGGAACTGCCGATCTTCCACGTCTTCACGCACGATTCCATCGGCGTCGGCGAGGACGGGCCGACGCACCAGCCCGTCGAGCACATGCTGGCGCTGCGGGCGATCCCGGGCCTCCTCACCTTCCGTCCGGGCGACGCCAACGAGGTGGCGGAGGTCTACCGGGTGATCATGCGGCTGAAGCACCAGCCGGCGGTGCTGGCCCTGAGCCGCCAGCCGCTCCCGACCCTCGACCGGCAGAAATACGCCTCGGCCGCGGGCGTCGCCAAGGGCGCCTACGTGCTGGCCGACGCGCCCGACGGGAAGCCCGACCTGATCCTGATCGGCACCGGCAGCGAGGTGCAGCTCTGCGTCGGCGCCTACGAGACCCTGAGCGCCGAGGGCGCGAAGGTCCGGGTGGTGTCGATGCCGTCCTGGGACCTGTTCGAGCAGCAGGACGAGGCCTACCGCAACAGCGTGCTGCCGCCCGACGTCACGGCCCGGGTCGCCGTGGAGCAGGGCTCGGTGATCGGCTGGGACCGCTACACCGGCAGCGCCGGCACGATCCTGGGCATGCACACCTTCGGGTCCTCGGCCCCGCTCAAGGACCTGCTCGCCAAGTTCGGCTTCACGCCCGAGAAGGTGCTGGAGGCCGCGCGCCGGCAGCTCGCCCGGACAACGCGGGCCTGAGGCCCGGCGCGGGGCTGAGACCCGCCGCGGGGTTGAGCCCGCGGCGGCCCGGGCTCCCAGCGCCGCGAGGCTCACCCGACCTGCAGGAAGTCCACCGCCGGACCCTGGTGCGCGGTGAACACGCCCGCCGTGAGCGGGCCGCCGAACACCGCGCCCGTGTCGAGGTTGGTGCGGTGGGCCCGCACCTCCGGCCGCCCGTCCAGCACCGGGGTGTGGCCGTGGACGACGTGGCGGCCGAAATCGTGGTCGGCGGAGAGGAACGGCTCGCGCATCCAGAGACGGGTCGCGAGGTCGGAATCCGGGGCCGGCTCCCCGGGCTTGAGGCCGGCATGGACGTACCAGCGCCGAACGTCGCCGTGCAGGCTCGCGAGGCCGGCGATCCACGCCACCACCTCGGCCGGAAGCGCCGCCGGGTCGGTCACGCCGAAGGAGGCCAGCACCGCCCCGCCCCCGTTCATGATCCAGAGGTCGCGCCGGCGGCCCGCCACCGCGTCGAGCAGCAACGCCTCGTGGTTGCCCATGAGGCAGGTCACGGCGTCGGGCTCGCGGGCCTGGAGGGCCCGCAGGGTCGCGAGCACGCGGGCGCTGTCGGGGCCGCGGTCGACGGCGTCGCCGAGGAAGACCAGGCGGCGGGGGCGTCCGGCCCGGTGCCGCTCGATCAGCCTCAGGAGCGCGTCGAGGTGGTCGGCGCAGCCGTGGATGTCGCCGACCGCGTAGGTGACCGCGTCGTCCCGCGCCGCCTCGCCCCGCGCCCGGTCCTCCCGCGCCGGTGCGTCCCTGCCCGCCGTGTCCTGCGCGCCCTCTCCCGAGGCCGGCCGTGCCCGCCCGAGGCGCGGCAGCAGCTTGCCCAGCACCCTGCCCTCCTGTCGGTGTCAGGCGACCGCCTGGATGCGCGGCCCCGCCGATGTCGATTGCCCCTCTAGGTAGCGCAACGTGTCGGAAAACCCCATCGGCCGATGGAAGTGGTAGCCCTGCATGATGAAGCAGCCCAGGCTCTCCAGCAGCCGCGCCTGCTCCTCCGTCTCGATGCCCTCGACCACGCAGGCGAGCTTGAGGTTGCGGCTCAGGTCGATGATCGACTTGACGATGTCCCGGCAGGCCTGGTCGTGCACGACCTCGCTGGTGAAGCTGCGGTCGATCTTGAGCTTGTCGATCGGCAGCCGGTGGACGTAGCTGAGCGACGAGAAGCCGGTGCCGAAATCGTCGAGCGCGATGCCGACGCCGAGGGCCTTCAGGGCGGCCAGCACGCCCTGGGCCTGGGCGAAGTCGCGGATCAGCGCGGTCTCGGTCGCCTCGAGGTCGATGCGCCGGGGCGGCACGCCGCTGTCGCGGATGATCGCGACGACGCGGGCCACCGCCTGGGGCGACGCGATGTCGGCCATCGAGAGGTTGAACGAGAGCGCGACCGGGTCGGGCCAGGCGTGAACCGCCGCCAGCGCCTTGGCGAGCAGCACCTCGGTGATCCGGTTGATCTGGCCGGAGCGCTCCGCGATCGGGATGAACACCGCCGGCGAGACCGGGCCGAGGGCGGGGCTGGTCCAGCGCGCCAGCGCCTCGAACGCGACCGTGCGGCCCGTCGCCACGTCGACCAGGGGCTGGAACATCAGGCTGAACTCGCCGTCGAGGTCGGCGTGCCGCAGGGCCTGCTCGATGACGCTCTGCGTGCGCAGGCGCGTCTCGTGCTCCTCGGTGAACAGGATCGCGGCCCCCCGCCGGTGCGCCTTGGCGTAGTAGAGCGCGTAGTCGGCGCGCTCGATCAGCACCGCCGCGGCGCGGCCGGCCTCCGGGAAGATCGCGAAGCCGATCGAGGCCTCGATCTGCGTCCTCGCCCCGTTCGGCAGGTCGAAGGGGGCGGCCAGGGCGGCCCGGAGGGACTCGCCCCGGCCCTCGATCGCGGCGGCGTCGGTCGTGCACCGGAGGATGAGCCCGAACTCGTCGCCCCCGAGGCGGGCCACCACGTCGCCCTCGCGGGCGACGGCCGCGAGGCGCCGGGCGGTCTCGCGCAGCACGGCGTCGCCGGCGACGTGGCCGTGGGTGTCGTTCACCGGCTTGAACCCGTCGAGGTCGACCATGCCGACGATGAACGCCGGCACCGGGCCCGGCGGCCCGTCGGGGTGCCCCTCCGCGGTCGCCCGGTCGAGGGAGGCGAAGAAGCTGCGACGGTTCGGCAGCCCGGTCAGGAGGTCGATGTTGGCCAGGCGCAGGTTCTCCCGGCTCAGGCGCTCGAGCTCGGCCCGCTGGCCGATCAGGCGCGTGAAGTCGCTCGAGTACCCGATCACCACGAACACCATCACGCCGCCGACGATCAGCAGGTTGAGGGCGATCGCCGTCAGGACGGCGTGGCCCGAGCCGACGTAGCAGAGGCTGAAGGGCACGATCACGATCGCGGCCACCGACAGGGCCGCGATCCGCAGGTGCATCAGGCAGAACACGCAGGCGATCATCGTGGTGGCGATGTAGAACAGCGCGTGGACCTGCGCGAAGGCGTCGCCGTAGGAGGCGAGCGACAGGCCCCAGCTCAGGAACCCCGCCGCGAGCAGCACGGCGAGGCGGGTCGTGGTCCGCAGGCAGGCCGCCGCCTGCGCGTCCGAGACGGGCTCGTCCCCGCGCCTGATCCAGACCGCCAGGCGGACGCCGCAGAGCAGCAGCAGGCCGGCGAGCGGATAGATCGTGATCGCGTCCGGCGCGACGCCGACATGGGTGTAGGCCACGGCGGTCGAGTTGACCGCCAGGATCACGTACAGCAGGGGGACCTGGTTGCGCAGGGCCGCCAGCTGGGCCTGGGCCAGCGCCGGCTCCGGAGAGGCCGGCACCAGCGGCCGGATCATGGCGTGCAATCTGTCCACCGCGCACCCACCCCGCTCGGCCCCATCACATGATGGCCGCCGCGCAAGTAGACGCACCGGACGCTGAAGGAAAAGTTACCCCGCGGCGGGCAACGCGAGCGAGCTCGATTGCAGAGGGGTGAATGACGTGGGCGTTTTGGCCTCAGCACGACCGAGGCTAGAGGCTGCCTGAGCGAAAAACGCTCAGTCGTGGCGCCGGCGCGTCGCGGCGGACCGTAGGGCAACGGCGTCCCGTAACGGGGCGGGACCGGCTTTCCGCGACGGGAGGCCGCTCACCACCCCGCCGTGCCGGGGCCGCCCTTGAACGGCCCAACGAGGTCCGGGGTGATCCAGCCGCCGTAGAAGCCGCCCGGCTGGGGCACCACCCGGACGTCGCCGACGAAGCAGCCGTCCATCGGCCCGGCGTAGAAGGCGACGTAGCCGGCGAGCGCCCGGAAGGCCGGGGTCGGCTCCTTGTAGCTCCAGGCCGCCCGCGCGGCCGTCGCGCCGCCGGCCGCGACGTCGAACAGCACCGCCCTGCCCTTCCACTCGCAGATCCCGGCCGTGCGCGGGGGCCCGAGCGCCCCGGCCGCGACGGCGTCGGGCGGGAAGTAGTAGGTCGGCGGGTGGCTGGTCTCGAGGACGCGCATGCCGGCCTCGGTGTCGGCCACGACGCGTCCCGCGAGGACGACGCGCAGCCGCCGGCCCACCGGCTCCAGCCGCGGCGGACGCGGATAATCCCACACGCTCTCGGTCCGTGTCGTCATCCGGATCACCCGCACACCCGCCGCCGGACGCCCGGCCGGGCGCCCGCTCGATCGTCATAGCGCGTCGCGAGGGGAGCGGGCCGCGTCCGATCTTCGCATCCGCCCCCGCCCGGCGCCCGCGCGGCGGCTCAGGCCAGGGCGGCCTGGGCCAGGCTGACGGCCTGCCCGGAAGCCGGGATGTACTCGAACAGGCCCTGCCGGCCGATCAACTCGACGCCCTGCGCCGCCAGCGCCTGCTTCAGCCTGTCCCGCTTCGCGGCGGCGGCGTGGTCGTAGACCGGGTAGGCGAACTCGGTCCGGGCATGGCCCACCAGCACGACCTCTCCGTCGAACAGGCCGGAGGCCTGGATGTCGTCCTTGAACCTCCGGAACTGCGCCTCGGGCGCCGAAGCGGTCGTCGTCTCGACGATCTCGAGGCTGAAATACTCCCAGGTGCCGGTCCTGCCGTAATAGTCCGAGTGCATCGTCAGGCGCTTCCACGGGCCGGTGGCCGAGAAGTTGTAGAGGATGAGCGCGTCGAAGTTCCTGCGTCCGCGGAAGTGGCAGAACAGGGTGAGCAGCGCCGTCGACCGGGGGGCCTCGTCCTCGGGGAGCGACAGGCGGAACAGGTCGGCCGCCCGCCGGAGCGGGATGGTGCTGATCAGGCGCGTGCCGGAGACCCGCCGGTCGGCGGTGTCCAGCACGAAGCCGTCGGACCGGCGCCGGGCCGAGCGCAGGGGAGCCTGCAACCGGGTGACGACGCCGCTCTCGGCCAGTTGCCGGACGGCCTCCCGGTACATGGCCGCGAAGCCGTCCCGCGGGCGGGCGACGGCGTAGCGCGGGCGCGCCTCGCGCCCGCCTCGCCGCGGGCGCACGAGGTGCCTGATCCGGGCGCGCACGCCGGCGTTCTGCGAGATCCAGTCCATCCGCCTCTCGGCGAAGTCGTAGCTGATCTCGCTCGGCGCCAGCCCGTAGAACCGATTGAAGTAGTGGATGAGACCGGTCTGCCGGGGGATGATCGTGCCGAGGTAGTACCGGATGAAGTCGTCCGCGGAGGCGCGTGCGCGCGGCCGCGCCTTGTGGAGCGAGACGTCGAGCGCGATGCGCAGCAGGTCGGCCGGCCTGCGCGAGATCAGGTCGTCCCGGAGATCGAACGGGTAGCGCGAGATCCTGTTGTCGGGCGTGACGCGCTGGATGGTCCAGTCGATCGGGACGCAGCGATCCAGCATCGCCGGGAAGATCGCGAACAGCGGATTGTCGGACATGAAGAAGATCGAGCCGATGTCGAACGTGCTGCCGCCGACGTGCCACGACAGGTGGTTCCCGCCCGGCTCCGGATACGTGTCCAGGAGGCAGACGGACCGGCCGCTTCGCGCCAGGTGGGCGGCGGCCGTCAGGCCGCTGACGCCGGCCCCCAGGACCACGGCATCGTAGGATTCCTCGCCGGGCCGCGTCGTCCCCATGCACCGTGCTCACTGCGTCGCGGCGCCGGGATCGCGGCGCGGGCTCGCCCGGAAGGCGGGGCCGCCCCGGCCCGGAGCGCCGGCCCTGGACAGCGCGGCCGCTCCAGGCGCCGCGAGTAGACGTGACGCATCTGCAGGTTGCAAGCGGAGCACGGCCCGCGGCGGCGGAGAAGCGCCCGGGAACACCGGAGCTGTTGCGGCCTCGCAACAAGCCGGGCGCGGTCGCGACGCAGGGATCCCGCCGCCGTGGCGCCGCGCGGCCCGCGACCCGCGGCGGGGCGCCGCGGCGGGTGTTTGCGTTCCGGCCGGGTTCGGCTTTAAGCGGTGGCGCGGGTCACCCCTCGCGCCGGGACCCGACGGAGAACCGAGCCGTGACCGACACCGCCTTCGCGCTGTTCCTGGACTTCGACGGCACCCTCGTCGACATCGCGCCCCGTCCCGACGCGGTCCGCGTCCCGCCGGCCCTGCCGCCGGCCCTGACGCGCCTGAGGGCGCGGCTCGGCGGGGCCCTCGCGGTGATCACCGGGCGGCCGATCGCCGTGATCGACGGCTTCCTCGCCCCGGAGCGCTTCGACGTCGGCGGCCTGCACGGGGTCGAGCAGCGCCTCGGCGACCGGGTCGTCGGCTGCGAGCCCGGGGCGCACCCGGCCCTGCGGGCCGGCGTCGGCGTCCTGCGGCAGGCCGTGGCCGGGCTCGACGCGGTGCTGATCGAGGACAAGGGCTGCTCGGTCGCGGTGCACTGGCGCCTCGCCGCGCCCGCCGACGCGGTGCGGGCCCGGGACGAGATCGAGCGGGTCGCGGCGGGGCTCGGGAGCGCCTACCGGCTCCAGCACGGCAAGGCGGTCGCCGAGATCCTGCCGGCCGACGCCACGAAGGGCCACGCCATCCGGTCCTTCCTCCAGGCGCCGCCCTATGCCGGGCGCCGGGCCCTGTTCTTCGGCGACGACCTGACCGACGAGAAGGCCTTCGCGGCGGTGAACCGGGACGGCGGCGTCAGCGTGCGGGTCGGCGCCGGCGACACCATCGCCCACCACCGCCTCGACGCCCCCGACGACGTGCGCCGGGTGCTCCTGGCCTGGGCCGGGGGCGCGGCCCTCGATCCGGGCGGCCTGCCGCCGGCCTGACGCCCCGGCGGGGGCGCCGGCGCGAGACGAAGTCCCCGGGCGGCCTCCTCCGGGCGGCCTCCCCGGGCGGGTTGCCGCGCGCCCGCGCGGACGCCGCCATTCCACCGCGCCCCGAAATGCTCTAACCCGGCCATCCGTAGAGAACAGGAACGAATCCCCGCGATGCACCGTTCGCCCTTCATCCTTGCCGGAGCCCTCACGATCGCCATGACCGCCTCAGCCTCCGCCGATTCCTTCGTCACCGCACCCTCGGGCCTCCAGTACAAGGACGACGTCGTCGGCACCGGCGCGCAGCCGAAGGCCGGGCAGACCGTGAACGTCCACTACACCGGATGGCTCTACGAGGCCGGCAAGAAGGGCGCGAAGTTCGACAGCTCCCACGACCGCAAGCAGCCCTTCAGCTTCGCGGTCGGCACCGGGCAGGTCATCCGGGGCTGGGACGAGGGCCTCTCGACCATGAAGGTCGGCGGCAAGCGCACGCTCGTGATCCCGCCGGAGCTCGGCTACGGCCCCCGCGGCGCCGGCGGCGTCATCCCGCCGAACGCCACGCTGCTCTTCGACGTCGAGCTCCTCGGGGTGCGCTGAGGCGCCCCTCACACCTCGAGCCACTCCCGGCGCACGGCCTCGTTGGCCAGGAGCGCGTCGGGGGTGCCCTCGAACACCACGTGGCCGTGCCCCATGACGTAGAGGCGCTGCGACAGCTTGAGGGCGATGGTGAGCTTCTGCTCCACCAGCAGCACGGCGACGCCGCGGGCCGCGATCTCGGCGATCATGTCGCCGACCCGCGTCACCATCTGGGGCGAGAGCCCCTCGGTCGGCTCGTCGATCATGATCAGGTCGGGGTCGCCCATCAGGGTGCGGCAGATGGTGAGCATCTGCTGCTCGCCCCCCGAGAGCACGCCGCCGGGCGTGTCGATGCGCTCCTCCAGCCGGGGAAACAGCCGGAAGATGTCGGCGTAGGCCCAGCGCGAGGACCGGGCGCCGCCCTTCTCGCCCAACGCCAGGTTCTGCCGCACCGTGAGCTTGGGGAAGATCGCCCGCTCCTCCGGCACGTAGCCGAGGCCGCGGCGGGCCACCGCGTAGGGCCTCAGGCCGGCAATGGGCCGGCCCTTGAAGCGGATCGTGCCGCGGGGCGCGACGTCGCCCATGATCGCCTTGAGGGTGGTGGAGCGCCCGACCCCGTTTCGCCCGAGCATCGAGACGATCTCGCCCTCCCCCACCCGGAAGCTCACGCCCTGGAGGATGTGGCTCTTGCCGTAGAAGGCGTGCAGGTCCTCGACCTCCAGGAGGGCTAGGGCGGGGGCTGGGGCCGCGGCGGGCGGCGGGCGGGTGTCGGGGAGGGCGCTCATGCGGCGGCGACCCCGAGATAGGCTTCCTGCACGGCCCTGTTCTCCCGGATGCGCTCGGGCGTGTCGGTGGCGATGATGCGGCCGTAGACCAGCACCGAGATGCGGTCGGCGAGGCCGAACACCACCGCCATGTCGTGCTCCACCATCAGCAGCGTGCGCCCGCTCGTGACCTCGCGGATCAGCTGCGTCGCGTGCTCGCTCTCGCTGTGGCTCATCCCCGCCATGGGCTCGTCGAGCAGGATGACCCGGGCGTCGCTCGCGATGGCGATGCCGATCTCGAGGGCGCGCTGCTCGGCGTAGGCGAGCAGGCCCGCCGCCAGCGAGGCCCGGTGGCCGAGGCGGATGCTGCGCAGGATCTCCTCCGTGCGCTCGGCCACGCCCGGCAGGGCCTCGACGCTGCGCCAGAACAGCGGCCGGTAGCCCATGGCCCGCAGCACGGCGCAGCGCACGTTCTCCCACACGGTGAGCTTGGGGAAGATGTTCGTGACCTGGAAGCTGCGGGCGAGCCCCGCCCTGTTGATCGCCGCGGGCTTCCAGCCGGTGATGTCGGTGCCCTCGAGCCGGATCGTGCCGCTCGTGGGCGCGAAGCGGCCGGAGATCAGGTGGAACAGCGTCGACTTGCCGGCGCCGTTCGGGCCGATGATGGCATGGCGCTCGCCGACCGGCACCGTGAGGTCGACGCCGTTGATGATCCGGGCCGGCCCGAAGCTCTTGGTGAGGCCCGCGAGGGCGATCGCCGGGGGGCTCATGGGCGCGCCTCCTTGGCGGCCGCGGCCGCCTCGTCCCAGGCCGCGGCCACCCGCGGCCGGACCGCCCGGAGGGCGAGCCCGCCGCCGAGCGCCATCGCCCCGGTGACGAGCCAGGGCAGGGGCGTGGCGGCGTCGACCGGCAGGCCGGCGAGCGTCATGGCGCTGCCCTCGCCGGCCTTGACGAGGAGCCGGAACGCCATCTCGATCAGCGCGACGAGGCCGGCCGTCAGGGCGAGGAACGGCACCAGGGCGAGGAGGTAGGCCGGGACCAGCCGGTGGGCGGTCCCGGCGCGCAGGAGCGGCCCGTGCATCAGGGCGAGCCCCGCGATGCCGCCGGGCGCGAACATCACGATGGCGATGAACAGGAGCCCGAAATAGAGCTGCCAGATCTCCGTCAGGTCGCTCAGGGAGACCTGGAGCAGCGTCACCACCACGGCCCCGACGACCGGGCCGACGAAGTGGCCGATGCCGCCGATGAAGGCCGCGAGCAGCACCACGCCCGACTGGTGCACGCCGAGATAGGCCGAGTTCGCGATCTCGAAGTTGATGGCGGCCAGGGACCCGGCGATCCCGGCGAACAGGGCCGAGAGGCTGAAGGCCGCGATCCGGACCGATTGCGGCTCGTAGCCGAGGAACTCGACCCGCTCGGGGTTCTCCCGCACGGCGTTGCAGAGCCGCCCGAGGGGGGTCCGGGTGATGCCGTACATCAGCAGCGCGCAGAGCAGGCACCAGGCCGCGATCAGGTAGTAGACCTGGATCTGCGGCCCGAAGTTGAGGTCGAGGACGCGCAGCATCTTGGTGCGGTTGGTGGTGATGCCCTCCTCGCCGCCGAAGAAGCTGCGCAGGATGTTGGACCCGGACGAGACCAGCTCGGCGATGCCGAGGGAGATCATGGCGAAGACCGTGCCGGCGCGCCGCGTCGAGATCGCCCCGAAGGCGAGGCCGAAGACGAGGCCGGCGAGGCCGCCCACGAGGGGCATCACCGGCAGGGGCACGGGCAGGCGGTTCTGCGCCACGACCGTCATGGCGTGCACGGTGAAGAAGGCGCCGAGCCCGTAATAGACCGCGTGCCCGAAGGACAGGAGCCCGGTCTGGCCGAGCAGCATGTTGTAGGACAGGGCGAACACGATCATGATGCCCATCAGGCTCATCATGGTCAGCGCGGTGCCGCTGGTGAGCACCAGGGGGGCGCCCGCCAGGATCGCCGCCGCGACGAGCCAGGGCACGGCCTGCCCGGCGAGGCTCCCGGACCTCGGGCGGATCGAGGCCCGGCCCGGCTGGGCCGTCGTCCAGCCGGATCCGGCCGGCGCGGCGTCGGCGAGGTCGCTCATGCTTCGCGGTTCCCGAGCAGGCCGGTCGGCCGCGCGATCAGCACGAGGACCAGCAGGATGTAGGGGATGATCGGCCCGATCTGCGCGATCGTGACGTTCCACAGATCGCCCAGCACGCCCCCGGAGGGCGCCGCCGCGATGCCGAGCGCCTGGAACAGGCTCGCGGCCGAGACGTCGAGGGAGATCGCGAAGGTCTGCACGAGCCCGATCAGGAGCGAGGCCGCGAAGGCGCCCGTGAGGGAGCCGAGGCCCCCCACCACCACGACCACGAACAGGATCGGCCCGAGCAGGCCCGCCATGTTCGCCTGGGTCACGAGCGCCGGCCCGGCGATGACGCCCGCCACCGCGGCGAGCCCGGTGCCGACGCCGAAGACCAGCATGAACACCTTCGGCACGTCGTGGCCGAGCATCGCCACCATGTTGGGGTGGGTCAGCGCCGCCTGGATGATCAGCCCGACCCGGGTCCGCGTCAGCGCCGCCAGCAGGCACAGGAAGATCGCCACCGAGATCACGAGCATGAACAGCTTGTAGGCCGGGTAGTTGGTGCCGAAGATCGTGAAGGCCGGGAAGTCGAGGATCGCCGGCGCCCGGTAGTCGACCGGCAGCTTGCCCCAGACCATCTGCACCACCTCCTCGATCACGTAGGCGAGGCCGAAGGTGAAGAGCAGCTCCGGCACGTGGCCGTGGCGGTGGACGTTGCGCAGGCCGTAGCGCTCGACGAGCGCCCCGAGGCCGCCCACCAGCACCGGCGCCGCGACGAGCGCGACCCAGAAGCCGGTGAAGCGGCTGATCTGGTAGCCGAAGAACGCGCCCAGCATGTAGAAGCTGGCATGCGCGAAGTTGAGCACGCCCATCATGCTGAAGATCAGCGTCAGGCCGCTCGCCATGAGGAACAGCAGCATGCCGTAGAGCACGCCGTTCAGCGTCGAGACGATGACGAGTTCGAGCACCGGGTGCCTCCGTGGGCGGGTCCTGTCGGCGGGCGCGTTGCGCCGCGGCGCCGGGGCCCGGCTGCGGGGCGCCGGACCCATGATCCGCGGGCCCCGCCCGCCCGGGGGAGCGGGGCGCCGGGCCGACGCCTCAGCTCGGCCGGTCCATCTTGCAGGTCGTCGGCAACAGGCTGTCCTGGGCACTGACCTCGCCGTCGCCGGTCCAGCCCCAGCCGGTGTTCTCGGCGTCGAAGTCCTTCGCGGTGTCCACCGGGCCGAAGCGCGAGATGTACATCGGCTGGAAGATCTGGTGGTCGTCCGGCCGGAAGAAGCTGTCCTTGCCGTACATCGTGTCGTTGTGGATCGTGTCCATCGCCTTGGCGAGGTTCCTGGGGTCCACGGACTTCGCGCTGAGGGCGGCCTTGGCCAGGATGTTCATCAGGTTGACCACCCGCGGGTAGGTCAGCTCCTGGCCGATCCGGGCCCGGAAGGCCTTCTCGAACTCGTGCCCGGGCGGGTACGGGATGTTGGCGTAGCCCTCGGCGATCTGGAAGACGCGGTTCGAGAGGTTGGCCTGCTTGATCGCCGTCGGCCCGCCGGCGCCGCCGCCGTAATAGGTGTAGAAGTTCGCCTGGAGCCCGGCATCCCCCGCCGCCTTGAGCAGCAGCGCCATGTCCTGCGCCCAGTTCCCGGTGATCACGGTGTCGGCGCCCGAGGCCTTGATCTTGGCCACGTAGGGCGAGAAGTCCGTGACCTTCTGCAGCGGCGCCACCTCGTCGCCGACGATCTGGACGTCCGGACGCTTCTCCTTCAGCATCGCCCGGGCGGCGCTGCGTACCGCCTGGCCGAACGAGTAGTCCTGGTTGATCAGGTAGACCTTCTTTACCTCGGGCTTGTTCTTGATGTAGTTGGTCAGCGCGTTCATCTTGATGTCGGAATTGGCATCGAAGCGGAAGTGCCAGTAATTGCACTTCGCGTTGGTCAGGGCCGGGTCGACCGCCGCGTAATTGAGGTAGACGACCTCCTTGCCCGGGTTGCGGTCGTTGTACTTGCCGACGAAGTCGACGAGCGCGGCTGCCACGGCCGAGCCCTGTCCCTGCACCACGACGCGGGCGCCGGAATCGATCGCCTTCTGGAGCTGGACGAGGCTCTCCTGCGGGTTGAGCTTGTTGTCGTAGCCCGTGACCTCGAGCTTCAGGTCGGCGTTCTTGGCGTTGAGCTGCTCGGCCATGTACTGGAAGGTCCGGAGCCCGGCCTCCCCGGTGCTGGCGCCGCCGCCCGAGAGCGGGTCCACGAAGGCGATCTTCAGGCTCATCGGCGCGGCCAGCGCGGTGCCGGCCGCCAGCGCCACGAGGCCGGCGGCCGTGATGCGCGCGAGTGTCTTGACCAAGGCGTCCTCCTCCGGATGGGCGTTTCCCGTTGTTCCTCGGGCGCGCCGTTCTTCGGCGTCGCGGGCGGGTCGTCGATGCCGCCGGGCCGGCCGCGGGACGTCGGGCCCGCCGGCCTCGGCAGGCTCGGGCCCTGCGCCTGCCGGGGACCCTGCCTGCCGGCTCGGGCGCGGTCAAGACGCGAAATCGCGATCCGCATCGCGAAACAGGTTGCCGATCGCGCGCGACGCCGTCACGGTGGCCGCGGAACCGGGCGCCTCCCGTGCTGCGACCGGATGGGTGAGACCATGGCACAGGCAATCGCCGTGGCCCGCGACGGCAAGCGCGGCCGCACTTCTACCGCGCCGACGCCGGCGGACGGCGACGCGCAGGACGGCGACCGCCAGTTCGTCACCGCCCTGGCCCGCGGCCTCCAGGTGCTGCGCGCCTTCCGGGACGCCGCCGAGATGCTCGGCAACCGGGAGATCGCGGCCCGCACGGGGCTGCCCAAGCCCACGGTCTCGCGCCTGACGCACACGCTGCTCACCCTCGGCTACCTCGTGCACGGGGAGGACGGGGAGCGCTACGGCCTCGGCCCGGCGGTGCTGGCCCTGAGCGCGGCCTTCCTGCGCCAGAACTCGTTCCCGCAGATGGCCAAGCCCTACCTCCAGGACCTCGCGACCGCGGTGCAGGCGCACGTGGCGCTCGGCGTGCTCGACGGGCTCTCCAGCGTCTACGTCCAGCTCTGGCGCGGCCAGGGACAGCGCATCACCCTGTCGAGCGAGGTGGGCTACCGCCTGCCCCTCGCCCGCAGCGCCATGGGGATGGCGACCCTCGCGGGCATGGACGAGGCGCAGCGCGCCCCCCTCCTGGCGCGCCTGCGCCGCGACAGCGGGGCGGGCTGGCCGCAGTTGGAGCGGACCTTCCTGCGCTGCGCCCGGGAGATCGCCGAGCACGGCTACTGCGTCGGCGTCGGCGTCTGGCACCCCGACGTCAACGCGGTGGCGGCCCCGATCCACAGTCCCGGCGCCCGCGGCGCCTTCGCGCTCAACGTCAGCGGCCCCGCCTTCCTGCTCACCGAGGAGGTCCTGCGCGGCGACACCGGCCCGAAGCTGATCGCGGCGATCGGGCGGATGCGGGCCCTCGGGATCGTCGATTAGGGCCCGGCTCTGGACACCTCCGCCGGGCCCTGTCAGGTTGCGTGAAACACCATTTCGCAGGGCGGAAACACCCATGATCAGTGCGGATCTGCGCGGGCGCTGTATCCTCGTCACCGGCGGCGCCTCGGGCATCGGGCTCGCGGCCGTGACGCTGTTTGCCCGCTGCGGCGGGAGCGTGGCGCTCAACCACCTCCCCGATGACGCCCGGGGCCCCGAAGCGGCGGCGCGCCTCTCGGCCGAGGGCCTCCAGGTCCGGGCGGTGGCCGGGAACGTCGCGGTGCCGGGCGAGGCGGAGGCCCTGGTCGCCACGGCGACCGACGCCCTCGGCGGGCTCGACGTCCTCCTCAACAACGCCGGCACCCCGGCCTCGCTCCAGCCGATCGAGTTCACCGACCTCGACGCCATGACGGAGGAGTTCTGGCAGACGATCCTGTCGACGAACCTCATCGGTCCCTACCGCTGCGCCCGGGCGGCGGCCCCCGCCCTCAGGGCGCGCCGCGGCGCCATCGTCAACACCGCCTCGGTGGCGGGCCTCGGGCGGCGGGGCTCGAGCATCGCCTACTCGGCGAGCAAGGCCGGGCTCGTCAACCTCACCCGCAGCCTCGCCCGGGCGCTGGCGCCGGACGTACGCGTCAACGCCGTCGCCCCCGGGCTCGTGCAGACGCCCTGGACCGACGGCTGGCCGCAGGAGCGCAAGGACGACACCCTGGCCCGCACCATGCTGGCCCGGCTCGCCCGGCCCGAGGACATCGCCGAGGCGATGCTCTTCCTCGCCGCTGGCGCCGCCTACATGACGGGCGAGACCCTGGTGGTCGACGGCGGCGCGACGTGAGGGCTCGCGCCGCGCCCCGCCGGGCCGCGGCGGCCCGCCGCCGGGACGACCCCCTCGCCCGATCGATCCCAACCCGGGGAGACCTGCCATGTCCCGCAAGACCGTGATCACCTGCGCCCTCACCGGGTCGTTCGACACGCCGTCGAAGAACCCCGCGGTGCCGGTGACCCCGGAGGCCATCGCGCGATCGGCCCTGGAGGCGGCCGCGGCCGGGGCCGCGGTGGTGCACATCCACGTGCGCGACCCGCAGACCGCCAGGCCCAGCATGGAGCTCGCCCTCTACCGCGAGGTGGTGGAGCGCATCCGCGAGCGCGACGCGGACGTGATCCTCAACCTCACCACGGGCGCGGGCGGGCGGTACGTGGCGGGCGAGCCCGACCCCGCGGTGGCGGGTGCCGGCACCACGCTCGCCTCGCCCGAGGTCCGCACCCGTCACGTCGGCGCGCTGCGGCCCGAGCTCTGCACCCTCGACGTCGCCACCATGAACTTCGGCGAGCACGCCTTCATGAATACGCCGGCCCACCTGCGGGCGATGGCGGCGCGGATCGCGGCGGCGGGCGCCAAGCCGGAGATCGAGGTGTTCGACCTCGGCCAGATCGAGCTCGCCCGGCACCTGCTCGCGGAGGGCCACCTCGCCTCCCCGCCCCTGTTCCAGATCTGCCTCGGGATCCCCTGGGGGGCGCCCGCGACCCCCGAGACCCTGCTGCAGATGCGCGACCGGCTGCCCCGGGACGCGGTGTGGTCGGGCTTCGGCATCGCGCGGGCCGAGTTCCCCATGGTGGCCCTCGCCGCCACGGCCGGCGGCCACGTCCGGGTCGGGCTCGAGGACAACCTCTACCTGGCGCGCGGGCAGCTCGCGCCGAGCAACGCGGCCCTGGTCGAGAAGGCCGTGTCGCTGCTCGCGCATCTCGACTGCGCCCCCGCGAGCCCGGCGGAGGCGCGGGCGATCTTCGGGATCGCGCCGCGCTGAGGCGGCCGCCTCCGCGCACCAGATCCCGGCGCGGCCCCGGGCCCGGCTCCCGCCGGCGCACCCGGGGAGGCGCGCGCCGGGGCCGGCGCGCCCGGGCTCACTCCACGGTGACGGATTTCGCCAGGTTGCGCGGCTGGTCGACGTCTTTCCCGAGCACCACGGCGGTGTGGTAGGCCAGGAGCTGCACCGGCACCGCGTAGACGATCGGGGCCACGACCGGGTCGAGGTCGGGCATCATCAGCGTCGCCAGCGTGTCGAGGCCGGCGGCGTCGGCGCCGCGGGCGTCGCCGATCAGCACGATCCGGCCGCCGCGG
>NZ_QOWC01000040.1 GCF_003574465.1 Methylobacterium crusticola | reverse complement strand
GGGGCGGCGCCTCCCTGGCGGCCCTCCTCGCCGTCGCGGCCGCGCTCCTCCTGGGCGCCGGCGCCCTCGCGCGGGCATCCGCCCACGAGGGGGACGGCGCGGGCCACCGCGAGGAGGCCCACGCGGCCCTCCCGGCGCCCGCCGGCCCGGGGGCGGACCCCGACCTCGCGCGGCGCCTGCCGGACGGCGGCGTCTTCGTGCCGAAGCCGGTGCAGCGCCTGCTCGTCCTGCGCACGGCCGTGACGCAGGAGGGCGTCTTCCGCCGCAGCGTCGCGCTGCCCGGCCGGATCATCCCGGACCCGAATGCCAGCGGCGTGGTGCAATCCTCGGTCGGCGGGCGGCTGTCGCCGCCGCCCTCGGGCGCGTTTCCGCGCCTCGGCACGCGGGTGCGCCGGGGCGACGTCCTGGCCCTCGTGACCCCGCCCGTGCAGGCGGTCGACGTCTCCGACATGCGCCAGCGCCAGGGCGAGCTCGACCAGCAGATCGCCATCGTGGCGCGGCGGGTCGAGCGCTACGCCAAGCTCGCCCCGAGCGGAGCCGTGGCGCAGATCCAGCTCGACGACGCCCGGGCGGAGCTGTCGGGCCTGCGCGACCGCCGCGCCGCCCTCGACGCGATCCGGCAGGCGCCCGAGGCCCTCGTCGCGCCCGTCGACGGGGTCGTGGCCGCGGGCGCGGCGGTCGCGGGCCAGATGGCGGCGCCCGGCACCATGGTGTTCCAGATCGTCGACCCGGCCCGCCTCTGGGTCGAGGCCCTGAGCTTCGAGGCCCTGAGCGTCGAGGCGCCGGCCCCCGGCGCCGCGTCGACGGCGCGCCTCGCCGACGGGCGCAGCCTCACCCTCGACTACCGGGGCTCGGGCCTCGCCGGCCGCGACCAGGCGGTGCCGGTGCAGTTCGCGGTCCGGGACGCGCCCGACACCCTGCGCATCGGGCAGTTCGTCACGGTGCTGGCCGCCACCGGGGAGGAGACGGCCGGCCTCGCCCTGCCCCGCGCGAGCGTGGTGCGGGCCGGCAACGGCCAGGACGTCGTCTACGAGCACGTCGCCGCCGAGCGCTTCGTGGCCCGCCCGGTGCGGGTCGCGCCCCTCGACGCCTCCCGGGTGCTGATCGCCGGCGGCCTCGCGCCGGGCCGGCGCATCGTCACCGAGGGGGCCGAGCTCCTGGCCCAGGTCCGCTAGGGCGGCGCCCGATCGCGCCGCCATCCGGGTGCCGCTCCGGGCCCCCGCGGCGACGCGCTCCCTCGCGCCGACCCCGTCTCCCCCCGCCGGAAGATGCTGACGCCCGATGTTCGCCGCCCTCGTCTCAGGCGCTCTGCGCAACCGCCTCCTCGTGCTCGCCGCCGCCGCCGTGCTGGTGCTCTACGGCGCCTTCACGCTCACGCGCCTCCCGGTCGACGTCCTCCCCGACCTCAACCGGCCGACCGTCACGGTCATGACCGAGGCCGAGGGGCTCGCCCCCCCGGAGGTGGAGCAGCTCGTCAGCTACCCGGTCGAGACCCGGATGAGCGGGCTGCCGGGCGTCGAGCGGGTGCGGTCGGTCTCGGGCGTCGGCCTCTCGATCGTGACGGTCGAGTTCGCCTGGGGCACCGACCTCTACCGCAACCGCCAGCAGGTCGCCGAGCGCCTCGCCCTGGTGCGCGAGCAGCTCCCGCCGGGCCTGAGCCCGCAGATGGGGCCGGTCTCCTCGATCATGGGCCAGGTGCTGATGGTGGCGCTCACGAGCGAGGCCGCCTCGCCCATGGCCCTGCGGGAGGCGGCCGACTTCGTGATCCGGCCCCGGCTCCTCACCATCCCGGGCGTCGCCCAGGTGATCCCGATCGGCGGCGAGGTGCGCCAGTTCCGCGTCGGGCCGAACCCGGCGGCGATGCGGGCGCTCGGCGTGACGCATGCCCAGCTCGACGCGGCCCTGGAGCGGTTCGGCACCAACGCGGGCGGGGGCTTCACCGACCGCGACGCCCGCGAGATCCTGATCCGCACCCTCGGCCGCACCCTGAGCCTCGAGGACCTGCGCGGCCTCGTGGTGGGCGCGCAGGACGGCACGCCCGTGCGCCTCGCCCAGGTCGCCGAGGTGTCCTTCGCCCCCAGGTTCAAGCGCGGCGAGGCGGGCTACAACGGCCGGCCCGCCGTGATCGTCTCGGTCGAGAAGCAGCCCGACACCGACACCGTGGCGCTCACCCGGGCGGTCGCCCGGGCCCTCGCCGAGATCGCCCCCGGGCTGCCGGACGGCATCCGGGCCGACCAGGTGGTGTTCCGCCAGGCCGACTTCATCGAGACCGCCGTCGCCAACGTCGCCCGGGTGCTGGCGGAGGCGGTCGCCGTGGTGGCGGTGGTGCTGTTCTGCTTCCTGCTGAACTGGCGCACGACCGCGATCTCGCTCTCGGCGATCCCGGTCTCGGTGCTGGCGACCGCGATCGTGTTCCACCTCGCCGGGCTGTCGATCAACACCATGACGCTCGGGGGGCTGGCGATCGCGATCGGCGAGCTCGTCGACGACGCCGTGGTGGACGTGGAGAACATCGCCCGCCGCCTGCGCGAGAACCGGGCGCAGGGCGCCCCGCGCCCGGTCTTCCGCGTGGTGGTGCAGGCCTCCAGCGAGGTGCGCTCCGGCATCGTCTACGCGACGGCGATCATCGTGCTCGTGTTCGTGCCGCTGTTTGCCCTCTCGGGCATCGAGGGCCGGCTGTTCGCGCCCCTGGGCCAGGCCTACGTCATCGCCATCCTGGCGAGCCTCGCGGTCTCGCTGACCCTGACCCCGGCGCTCGCCTCCCTGCTGCTGGCGGGCCGGGGGGCCGGGCCGGAGGCCGACAGCCGCCTCCTGCGCGGGCTCAAGGCCGTCAACGGCGCCCTGCTGCGGCGCGCCCTGCCGCATCCGCGCCTGATGGCCGGCCTCGCGGCCGGCGCGGTGCTGGCGGCGGGCATCGCGGCCTGGCACCTGCCCCGCGCCTTCCTGCCGGCCTTCAACGAGGGCTCGTTCACGGTCACGCTCGCCTTCGAGCCCGGGATCTCCCTCGCCGAGAGCAGCCGGGCCGGGCGGATCGCCGAGCGCCTGGTGCTCGAGATCCCCGAGGTCGAGGCGGTCGGGCGCCGCACCGGCCGGGCCGAGCTCGACGAGCACGCCGAGGGCGTGCACTCCTCGGACCTCGAGATCCGGCTCAGGCCCGGCGGCCGGCCGAAGGACGCCCTCGTGGCCGACCTGCGCCGGCGCCTCGCGGTGCTGCCGGTCGGCATCAACGTGGGCCAGCCGATCTCCCACCGCCTCGACCACATGCTGTCGGGGGTGCGGGCCGAGATCGCCGTCAAGCTCTTCGGCGACGACCTCGACGCCCTGCGGGCGAGCGCCGAGGACCTGCGCGAGCGCCTCGCCCGCATCCCGGGCCTCGCCGACCTCCAGGTCGAGCGCCAGGTGCGCATCCCGCAGCTCGAGATCCGGGTCGACTACGCCCGGGCCGCCCTCTACGGCGTGGCGCCGGCCGCCCTCGTCGACCAGATCGGCCGCCTGTCGAGCGGCCGGGTGGTCTCGGTGCTGGCGGACGGGCCGCGGCGCTTCGACGTGGTCTCGCGCCTGCCCGAGGCGCAGCGCACCCCGGAGGCCCTCGGCGACCTCCTGATCGAGACGCCGTCCGGCCGGGTGCCGGCGCGCCAGGTCGCCGACATCCGCGAGACCGACGGGCCCAACCAGATCCTGCGCGAGAACGGGCGCCGGCGCCTCGCCGTGCAGGCCAACGCCGCCCCCGGCCGGGACGGCGCGGCGCTCGCCGGGGCGATCCGGCGGGAGCTCGCCGCCACGGCGCTGCCGCCCGGCGGGTTCTGGCGCCTCGAGGGCACCTTCCAGGCCCAGGAGGAGGCGGGCCGCACCGTCGCGGCGCTGGGCCTCCTCTCCCTCGGGCTCGTCTTCGCGCTCCTGTGCAGCCGCTACCGCTCGGCCGTCCTCGCGCTCATCATCATGGGCAACGTGCCCCTGAGCCTCGTCGGCAGCGTCGCGGCCCTGTGGCTCGCCGGCCTGCCGCTCTCCGTCGCCTCGATGATCGGCTTCATCACCCTCACGGGGATCGCGGCCCGCAACGGCATCCTCAAGGTCAGCCACATCCTCAACCTCAGCCTGCACGAGGGCGTGCCGTTCGGGCCGGAGCTCGTGATCCGCGCCAGCCTGGAGCGGCTCGCGCCCGTCCTGATGACGTCGCTCTCGGCCGGCGTCGCGCTGGTGCCGCTCCTCCTCGACGCCGGGGCGCCCGGCAAGGAGATCCTGCACCCGGTCGCGGTGACGATCTTCGGCGGCCTCGTCAGCGCCACCCTGCTCGACGCCGTGCTGACCCCCGTCCTCGTGCTGCGCTTCGCGGGCATCCCCCTCGAGCGCCTGCGCGCGATCCCCGCGGCGGACGCCGGGCCGGCGCCAGCGGCGGACGCCGAGCCGGCGCCCGCGGCCAGCTACTGAGACCCCGGGAGAGACCCCTCGTGCCGAAACGCCCCGCCCTCGCGCTGCTTCTCCTCGCCCTGCCCCTCCCCGCCCTCGCGCAAGCCGGAGGGGCGCCGCACGCCAGCCACGCCGCGCCGGGACCGAACGGCGGCCGGATCGCCGAGGCCGGCCGCACCCATGTCGAGCTGGTGGCGCGCGGGGCGGCCCTCGAGCTGTTCCTCACCGGCGCCGACGCCGTCGCGCCGGTGCCGGCGGACGGCTTCCGGGCGACCGCGATCCTGGTGGTCGACGGCCGGCCCGCCCGCATCGCCCTCGTCCCCGCGGGCGGCAACCGCCTCTCGGGCACCGCGCCCCTGTCCCTGCCCCCCCGGCCGAGAGGCGCCGTGCAGCTCACGGGCCCGGACGGCGCCACCGCCAGCGCCCGCTTCGACTGACCTCCGGGGACGTCCCCGGCGGGATCCTGGCACCGCACCAGTTCCCCGCCGCGCCGCTCCGCGCTGGCCGGGGCGGCAGTCCAGCGGGCGGGCGTTGCATCGGCGGCCCGAGGATCCTCCGCGCGATGGCGGTCCGCTCCACCAGCAAGGACTTCTTGCGCGGGCATGATCCCCCGCCAAGACGCGATCCGCATGGGCCGGGATTCGCCGGACCATGCCCGGGATCCCGAGGTCCGGGCGCTGGTGGATCGGACCGTCGAGGCGTGGAAGACGGAGGTTGCCGCGAGACGGGTGCTTCCGGCCCGCAAAGGCGTGCGATGGCAAGCGGTCCAACTCACGACTTGTCGGCTGTGGGTGAACCAGACGCGGCGCGGGCCAGGCCGCCCGGCCCGCAGAGACCTCAGGGGCCGCCGAGATGGCCCTCGAGCCACGCGAGCAGGTCCGCAAAGGCTTTGGACGGAGCGCTATCCGACTGCCTCAGAACCGTGCTCCGGCCGTCCTCCTCTACCGTGACGGTGTAGCTCTGGGCGTCCGGCGCGGGCCGGGCCGGTGCGGGGACGGGCGCGGCTTTGGCGGCCGCCACCAAGCGGGCGAGTTCGGCGGCGGCAGCGGGCTCCAGTGTCTCGGTGTCCACGATCCTGGGCGGCTTTCCCAGACGGGACCCCGCCAGCAGCCCGCCATGCTTCGCCAGGCCGATCTTCATCGGGTGATCCTCGCGCTCTCACGTCAGGAAGTGGCGGGTGCCGCCGCCCCGTCAAGGCCCGCGCCTGATCGCATCCTGACTCCGTCCGGCCTCTCCGTCAGGCCGGCGTTTCTCTCAGGCCGGGGCCTGGGAGCGCGGGGATCGACCACCCGGTCCCGAGCGGATCTCCGGAGCCGCCCCGTTGCCGCCACGCTTCATCGCGCTCAGGTCCCTGGAGAGGGAAGCCACCTGCCCGGACAGTGCCGCGATCTGGCGCGCCAGGGCGGCGATGTCGCTCTCCTCGCGTGCGGCCATGCCGCCCGCCTCGATCATCCGGTGGCGACCCCGCCGGGCCGTGCCGCCGCTAACCCGGATCCCGACCCCGCGCCATGCATCCTGGACGGCCCGCTGCTCCTGGCTGCCCATTCCGAAGAGCTGGCCGGCCTTGGCGAACGTGGTGTCGGCGAAATCCTGGAACTGCGTCGTCTGGACCGAGGCCTTCAACGCCTCGTACCAGATCAGCCCGGGCGCCTCCCAGGCGTAACCGCCTATCTCCATCGCCGTCAGGAAGAAGGCCCTGTTGGGAATGCCGGAATTGATGTGCACGCCGCCGAAGTCGTTCTCGCCGTTGTCCGGAAGGTTGGCGAACCGATTCATGTGGTCGGGCTGCGGGTCCTTGCCGAGGAGACGGTTGTCGTAGGCCGTTCCCGGTGCCTTCATCGACCGCAGCGCGTCCGCGCCGATGCCCGGCGTGAAGATGTCCGCGCCGATGAGCCAATCCGCCTGCTCGGCACTCTCGTTGCCGGACCATTGCTTGACCAGGGAGCCGAACACGTCGGACATGGACTCGTTCAGAGCCCCGGACTGCCCGCGATACTCGAGGGCAGCCGTGTTCTCGGTGACGCCGTGTGTGAGTTCGTGGGCGATCACGTCGAGGGATCCCGTGAAGTCGGTGAAGATGATCCCGTCGCCGTCGCCGAACACCATCTCCTGACCGTCCCAGAACGCGTTGTTGTAGTTGCGGCCGCGGTGAATGTAGCCGTCGAGGCGCATACCCCTGCCGTCGATCGAATCGCGCTCGAAGACCTCCCGGTAGAAGTCCCGCGTCCTGCCGAGGCCGTCGAACGCCTTGTTGACGGATGCATCCGACGACGTCTCGCCCTGTTCCGTGCGCACGAGAGTGGCTTGGCCGAGGTCCGTCCCGCCGCGGCAGTCGAAGATGCTGCGGCGACCGCTCGCCGGAGCCGTCGACACCCCGACCCCGAACGTCGACCGGATGGAGCGCTCGCCGCGCAGGCGTGCCGAGCTCACGAGCGTGTTGAGCGCGGCGTCGCGGGTGGCCTTGTCCTCGCTCTCGAGCAGCTTTCTGAGCAGGTGTGGGGGTGTGATGCAGTTTAAGCAGCGACAGGTTTTCATTGTGTATCTCCTCCAGATTTCGAATAATATCTAGAATAATTAATTCTGTGGACCAAATTCGATCCATACCTTACAATATGCTGGCGATCTTATATTTGGAAAAATTTCTGTGTATTTGAATATATAAGATATTACAGATCTTGGTCTGTATTGAATAGATCTTGCGAAAAAGAATTATTTCACAAATTCCATTAGAATAGATTGTAAATACAGACGTCTGGGCCGACGCGTATGCTCGGGCAGTGTGGAAGGAAATGGCCTAATACAGATCGCGGGGAGCAGCGCTCTGCCTCTCGATCCGAACTATGGGCGATGTTTCAACTTGGGATAGTAACGGTACACCTTCTCGGGTGCGCTGGAAAGATGCCGCACGATCTAACAGTTATGTGGCGGGGATGAGCGCAGGCAACCCGGCCTGGAGCCCGGATGGGTGCCCGCCGGACCGTCCTCGCGGGGGTCGCGCTGCGCTGAAGGCACCGGGACGGCGTCGATCTCGTGCCCGGCCCGCGGGAGCCGCCGCGCCCGGCGCCTCAATGGGCATCCGGCGCGGCGGCTCCCGCGGGGGCGACCTTGCGCATCAGCGGCACCAGCGCGGTCGCGAGGACGAAGCAGGCCGTGATGGCCGCGAAGGCGTCCGCGAAGGTGAGGGTCTGGGCCTCGCGGTAGGTCAGCGCCCAGAGCTGCCGCAGGCCGGCGGCGTCGCCGCGGGCCGGGTCGCCGGCGAACAGGACGGCGTTGCGCGCCTGCGCGCCCCGCAGCAGCGCCTGCATGGCGGCGTTGGCCGGCGTCAGGTGCTCGGCGAGCCGCAGGAAGTGCAGGTTGGTGCGGTCGTTCAGGATCGTCGCGCAGGCCGCGATCCCGATCGCGCCGCCGAGGGTGCGCATCAGGTTGAACAGGCCCGAGGCGAGCTTGAGCCGGGCCGGGGCGAGGCCCCCGAGGGTCAGGGTCACGGTCGGCGCCACGGCGAATTGCTGGGCAAAGCCCCGCATCGCCTGCGGCAGCAGCAGCTCGCGCCAGCCCCACTCGTGGGTGATCGGCGTGAACGACCACATGCTGAGGCCGAACAGGCCGAGCCCGAACATCATCAGCCAGCGCAGGTCGACCCGGCGCGCCAGGACCGCGTAGACCGGGATCGCCATGACCTGGAACACGCCGGTGGAGAACACCGCGAGCCCGATCTGCAGGGCGCTGAAGCCGCGCACGCGCCCGAGGAACAGCGGCGTCAGGTAGATGGTGGCGAAGATCCCGATGCCGGTGACGAACGAGAACAGGCAGCCGAGCGCGAAGTTGCGGCTGCGCAGGGCCGTCAGGTCGACGATCGGATGGGCGTAGGTGAGGCTGCGCCAGACGAAGCCGAGGCCGGCGACGCCCGAGATCCAGGCGGTGGCCCGGATCGTCGCGTCCTCGGTCCAGTTCCAGCGCGGCCCCTCCTCGAGGGTGTACTGGAGGCAGCCGAGGAACAGCGCCATGAGGACGATGCCGAGCCAGTCGGTGGTCCGCAGGAGCGCCGGCTCGGGCGCGTCGACCCGCACCATCAGGGGCACCACGACCGCCACGAACAGCCCGGGCACGAGGTTGACGAAGAACAGCCAGTGCCAGGAATAGTGGTCGGTGATCCAGCCGCCGACCGTCGGCCCGAGGGTCGGGGCGAGCGACGACAGGGCCCCGATGGTGGCGGCGGCCACCACCATCCTCCTGCCCGGGAAGAACGCGAACGCGGTGGTGAACACGGTCGGGATCATCGAGCCGCCGAGGAAGCCCTGGAGCGCCCGGAACGCGATCATGCTCTCGATGTCCCAGGCCCAGCCGCAGAGCAGGCTCGTGGCCGTGAACCCGGCCGCCGAGGCGCAGAACAGCCAGCGCGTCGACATCACCCGGGCGAGGAAGCCCGAGAGCGGGATCACGATGATCTCGGCGATGAGGTAGCTCGTCTGGACCCAGGCGACCTCGTCGGGACCCGCCGAGAGGCCGCCGCCGATGTCCTTGAGCGAGGCCGAGACGATCTGGATGTCGAGGAGCGCGATGAAGAAGCCGACGCACATCACCGCGAAGGCGAAGACCTTGCGCGCCTCCGACAGGGGCGGCCGCGCCGCCGGGGCGGCGGCGCTCACGGCGCGGCCTGGGCCACCGCCGGGCCGGCCCGGTCCCGGCCCGGGTCGCCCGGGTCGCGCAGGTCGATCGCGGCCGTGACCGAGAGGCCCGGGCGCAGGCGCCCGAGCGCCCCGCCGTCGCCGTCGAGCAGGATGCGCACGGGCACGCGCTGCACGATCTTGGTGAAGTTGCCGGTGGCGTTCTCGGGCGGCAGCACGCTGAACTGGGCGCCCGTGGCGGGCGCGAGGCTGGCGACCCGGCCCGTGAAGGTGGTGTCCGGCAGCACGTCGGCGACGATCGTCGCGCGCTGGCCCGGGCGCATCCGGGCGAGCTGGCTCTCCTTGAAGTTCGCGTCGACCCAGAGGCCCCGCGCCGGCACCAGGGCGACGAGGCCGGCGCCCGCCGCCGCGTAGGCGCCGGTGCGGGCGCTGCGGTTGCCCACCACGCCGGCGACGGGCGCGCGCAGTTCCGTGTCGGCGAGGTTCAGGCGCGCCACCTCGCGCTCGGCCCGGGCCTGGTCGAGGGCGGCGCGTCCCTGCGCCTTCTGGGTGTCGATGACGGCGAGGCGGCGCTCGGCCGCCTCGAGGGCGGCCCGGGCCTTGGCCTCCCCGGCATCGGCCTTGCGGTGGTCGGCCTCGGCCTGCTGGAAGCGCTGCTCGGAGGCGTACTGGCTCGTGGAGAGCTGGCGGTAGCGCACGAAGTCGTAGCGGGTGCGGGCGGTCTCGGCCTCGGTCGCGGCGATCTCGGCCCGGGCGCCCGCGATCGTCGCCTCCTGCAGGCGCCGCGTCGCGTCGAGGTTCTCGAGGGTCGCCTCGGCGCTCGCCACCTGGGCCTCGGCCTTGGCGAGGCGGGCGCGGTAGTCGCGGTCGTCGATCCGCAGCAGGAGCTCGCCCGCGGCGACGGCCTGGTTGTCGCTCACCGCCAGGGCCGCGATGTAGCCCGGGACCTTGGCGGCGATCACCGTCACGTCGCCGCCCACGTAGGCGTCGTCGGTGGTCTCGAGGAAGCGGCCGGTCGTCCACCAGTGCCGGCCGTACTGGCCGCCCCCCGCGAGCGCCGCGAGGGCGAGCGCGAGGAGGAGCGCGCGGGCGCCGCGGCGGCGGGGCGGCCGGGGGCCGTCCCCCGTCCCGGCGCGGCGATCCGGCTCGGGTTCCTGGCTGCTCATCGGGGGCCTCGCTGCGCCGTGCCGGCGGGTCAGAGCGTCGGGCGTTCGGTCAGGCGCCGGCGCATCGCCTCGTTCGCGGCCGGCCCGGCGACCACGCGGACGCCGCTCCGGCTCAGGGGGATGCCGGTCTCGCGGTCGACGAGCACCGGGTCGATGGCGCGGCCCGTCGCCGGGTCGGCGAGGGCGACGCTCGCGCCCTCGGGCGCGAAGTGCCGGTTGCCCCAGGCGAGCAGGCTCAGCAGCACCGGCCGGAAGTCGCGCCCGCGCTCGGTCAGGACGTACTCGTCGCGCGGGGGGCGCTCGCTGTAGCGCCGGCGCTCCAGGAGGCCGGCCTCGACCAGCGCCTTGAGGCGGCGCGCCAGCATGTTCGGCGCGATGCCGAGGCTCGCCGCGAACTGGTCGAAGCGCGTCAGCCCGTAATGGGCGTCGCGCAGGATGAGGATGCTCCACCACTCACCCACGCGCTCGAGGCTGCGGGCGATGGGGCACTGCATGGGTCCGAAGCTCTTGCGTTCCATGCCCTCCGTATAGCGAGTCACTTTCATGATGCAAGTGTCTCCCGGGCCCCGCCCGCCGGGAATCCGCACCCGCGCCGTCCCGCATGTGCGGCACCGCACACGCCCGGCCCGCCGCCGCGCCGCCGCCAATCCCGGGCGACTGCCCCGATAAGAAATGATGATCATCATATAAAAACCGGCGCCTGGTGCCGGCCTGCGAGGACCCGGCCCATGGACCTGAGAGCCCCCTGACCCTCGGTTTCCTTGCGCTCGGCCTCCTGGCGCCCGGCCTCCTGGCGCCCGGCCTCCTGGCGCTCCGCTGCCGGCGGACGCCGCCCGCGCGGGCGCGGCCGGGCACGCGGCCGCCGGGTCCTGACGCCCGGGCGGCGGCGACGACTGGCGGCCGGGCGATCCGCCTCCATCTTGGTCATGGTCCGGACCCACGGCCCGACGGCGAGAAGGGATCGCGATGCCCAGGGTGTCCCGGGAGCAGGCGAAGCTGAACCGGCAGACGGTCGTCGAGGCCGCCGCGGCCCTGTTCCGCGAGCGCGGCCTGCACGGCGTCGGGGTGGCCGACATCATGGCGCAGGCGGGCCTGACCCACGGCGGCTTCTACGGCCAGTTCGCGTCCCGGGACGCCCTGGCGGGCGAGGCCGTCGCCTGCGCCCTGGAGCAGGAGCGCGGCGGCGCCCTCGACGCCCTCGTGGCGCTCTACCTCTCGGGGGACCACCTGCGCTGGCCCGGGCGAGGCTGCCCCCTCGCGGCACGCGTCGACGACGTCGCCCGCGAGGCGCCGGACAGCCCCGTCCGCAACGCCTTCACGGCGGGCGTGCGGCGCTTCGCCGAGACCATCGCCGCCCTGCTGCCCCGGGCCGCCCGGGAGCGCCGGCGCGTGCGGGCGCGCGCCACCCTGTCGACCCTGGTCGGAGCCGTAGTCCTGGCGCGGGCGGTCAACGACGACGCGCTCGGCGCCGAGCTGATCGAGGCCGCCCGTGCGGCCGTCGCGGCGCCCCGATGAGCGCGGGACCGCCCGGCGCAGCCGCGCCCCGGGACGGGCCCGGACCCGACCCGCGCGGCCCGCCGACGCGGCCGCGCCCACCCCAGATCGCATCAACGCGAGGGAATCCCGCGATGAAACCGGCCGTCGAGATCACCTTCGAGCAGATCCGCGAGCGCGCCTACGAGCTCTGGGAGCGCAACCATCGGCCCGAGGGCTTCGAGGTCGAGTTCTGGCTCCTGGCCGAGCGCGAGCTCAGGCGCGAGCGCGCCGCCGGGCGCGGCGAGGCGGGCGGCGACCCGGGATCCCGGACTGGGCGGGGGGAACCCGGCGGGAGCTGACGCCCCGCGGCGGGAGCTGACGCCCCGCGGCGGGAGTCGATGCTCCCGCGGGAGGCCCGCTCAACCCGCGTGGACAAGGGAAACCCGTCAGCGCCGCCCGAACAGGCGCTCCACGTCCGCGAGCTTCAGCTCGACGTAGGTGGGGCGGCCGTGGTTGCACTGGCCCGAGAGCGGTGTCGCCTCCATCTCGCGCAGGAGGGCGTTCATCTCCTCGGGCCGCAGGCGGCGCCCGGCCCGGATCGAGCCGTGGCAGCTCATCCGCGACAGGACCGCGTCGAGGCGGCGGGCGAGAGGGTCGGCGCCGCCCTCCGCGAGGGCGTCCGCCACGTCGGTCACGAGGGCGCGCGCGCCCCCGGCGGCGAGCGCGGCCGGCACCTCGCGCACCAGCACGGCGCCGTGGCCGAAGGCCTCGAGCACGAGGCCGAGATCCCGGAGCGCGTCAACCGCCTCGGCCAGCCGGTCGGCCTCGGCGGGATCGAGCTCCACCACCTCGGGGATCAGCAGGAGCTGGCGGCCGATGCCCCCCGCCGCCCGCTCGCGCTTCAACCGCTCGTAGACGAGGCGCTCGTGCGCGGCGTGCTGGTCGACGATCACGATCCCGTCGGCGGTCTGGGCGACGATGTAGGTCTCGTGCAGCTGCGCCCGGGCGGCGCCGAGGCGATGGGCCTCCTCGGCGGCCGGCGACGGGGCGGGGGCGCGCAAGTCCGCGCTCGGCAGGGCGAACTCGCCGTCGAAGCGGGCCTGGCCCTCCTCGCCGAAGCCCGCCGTGTCGCCGGCCGGGTCCGCCCCGGGACTGGCCGGGTCCGCCCCGGATCCGGGCCGGCCGGGGCCGCCGGGCCGCTCGGGCGCGGGCCGCCCGAAATCGCGCGCGAACTCCTCCGGGCGGCCGGACCCGGACAGGATCGCCGGCCCGGCCTCGCGCGGCGCGAACAGGCTCGCGCGGGCGGATCCGTGCGCCGGGCGCAGGCTCTCGAGGGTGCGGGCCGCGACCGTGCCGGCGCTGCGCCCGCCCTCCCGGCGCAGGGCCTCGTGGATGGCGCTGACGATGAGGCCGCGCACCAGGCCCGGGTCGCGGAAGCGCACCTCCGTCTTGGCGGGATGCACGTTGACGTCGACGAGGGCCGGGTCGCAGGTGAGGGCGAGCGCCAGAACCGGGTGCCGGTCGGAGGCCATCACGTCGGCGTAGGCGCCCCGCACCGCGGAGAGCAGCAGCCGGTCGCGCACCGGGCGGCCGTTGACCACGAAGTGGGCGTGGGTGGCGGCGGCCCGGTGGAAGGTCGGCAGGCCGACATGGCCGTCGAGCGCGAAGGCCTCCCGCTCCAGGCTCAGGGGCGCGGAATTCGCGCCGAATTCCGGCCCGAGCACCGCCACGAGGCGCCGGAGCCAGGAGCCCGGCCCGGTCTCGGCCGGAAACGTCAGGGCGCCGACGCCCTCCCCGCCGAGGGAGAAGCGGATCTGGGGATGCGCCACCGCGAGCCGGCGCAGGATCTCCGCCACCGCTCCGGCCTCGGCCCGGTCGGACTTGAGGAACTTCAGCCGCGCGGGCGTGGCCGAGAACAGGTCCGTGACCTCGATGCGGGTGCCGCCCTGCGCGGCGGCCGGGCGCACCGGGCCCTTGTGCCCGGCATCCACCACGATGCTGTGGCCGCTCTCGGCGCCCGGCACGCGCGACGTGATGGTGAGGCGCGCCACCGCGCCGATGGAGGGCAGCGCCTCGCCCCGGAAGCCCAGGGTGTCGATGCGGTCGAGGTCGCCGTCGGGCAGCTTCGAGGTGGCGTGGCGCTCGACCGCCAGGGCGAGGTCCTCCGCGCTCATGCCCTGGCCGTCGTCCACCACCCGGATCAGCCGCCGCCCGCCGGCCGCGATCGTCACCGCGACGCTGCCCGCGCCCGCGTCGATGGCGTTCTCGACGAGCTCCTTCACGGCCGAGGCCGGCCGCTCGACCACCTCGCCGGCGGCGATGCGGTCGACCAGCACCGGGTCGAGGCGGCGCACGGCCGCGCGGTTCTCGGATGGGCTCTGCATGATCCCGGATATAAGGGCTGGCGGCCGCGGCCAGAAGGTGCGGGCGAGGCTGTCCCGTGCCAGAAGCCGGGGACTGGGCTGGAGGGCGCGGGGCGATGACGGTCGGGGGGAACGGCGGGGCGGCCCTGCGGCCATGCCTGGACGGGGACATCGCCGCGGTGACGGCGATCTACGCCCACGCGGTGCGCACCGGCCGGGCCTCGTTCGAGCTCGAGCCGCCCGACGAGGCCGAGATGCGCCGGCGCCGCGCCGGGCTCGTCGCGGGCGGCCACCCCTACCTGGTGGCGGTCCGGGACGGCGCGGTCCTCGGCTACGCCTACGCGGGGCCCTACCGGGCGCGGCCGGCCTACCGCGCCACCGTCGAGAACTCGGTCTACGTGCATCCCGACCATGCCGGGCAGGGCCTCGGGCGCCTGCTCCTCGCCGGGCTGGTCGCCGCGGCGACGCAGGCGGGCTTCCGCCAGATGGTCGCGGTGATCGGGGATTCGGCGAACACCGCCTCGATCGGCCTGCACGCCGCCCTCGGCTTCGCGTCCGTCGGCGTCCTGCGCGCCGTCGGCTGGAAGCACGGCACCTGGCTCGACACGGTGCTGATGCAGCGGGCGCTCGGGCCCGGCGCGGACGAGCCCCCGGAGGCGCCCCCGGAGCCGCCCCTTGAAGCGCCCCCCGATGCGCCCGCCGCGGCGGCGGGGCGGTGATTGGCGCCGGCCTCGTCCTGCGGCTCGGCCTCGGGCAGCTCGTGGTGTGGGGCGTGAGCTACTACCTCGTCGGGGGTGTTCGGGCCGCGCATCGGCGCCGATCTCGGCCTCTCGCCGGCGCTCACCTACGGGGGCTTCTCGGCCGGCCTCCTGGTGATGGGGCTGGCCTCGGCCCCGGTCGGGCGGGCGATCGACCGCCTGGGCGGCCGGGCCGTGATGAGCGCCGGCTCCGTCGTCACCGCGGCGGGCCTCGCCGGGCTCAGCCTCGCGGCGGGCCTCGCCGGGCTCAGCCCGCGGCGGGCCCGGCCGGCTACTACGCCGCCTGGGCCGTGCTCGGCCTCGGCATGCGGATGACCCTCTACGAGGCGGCCTTCGCGGCCCTGGCGCGGATCGGCGGGGCCGGGGCGCGCCGGCCCGTCGCGCAGGTCACCCTGTTCGGCGGCCTCGCCTCGAGCGTGCTCTGGCCGGTCGGCGAGGCGCCCGCCGACGCGGTCCTGGCGGCGCGGCTCTACGCCCTCGCCGCCGCGGCCGCGAGCGTGCTCAACGCGGCGCTCTCGGCCCACATGATCCCGATCCTGATCGGCCTCGGCGTGGCGCCGGCCCTCGCGGTCTGGATCGGCAGCGTGCGGGGCGTCGGGCAGACCGGCGCGCGCCTCGGCGAGGTCCTGTTCGGGCGCCGCATGAGCCCGCTCGCCCTCGGGCTCCTGGCGGCGCTGGTCCTGCCGGTCGCCTTCGCGCTCGGCTTCCTGGCGGGCGTCTCGACCCCCGCGGGCCTCGCCTTCGCGTTCCTGTACGGGGCCGGCAACGGGCTCCTCACCATCGTGCGGGGCACGGTGCCGCTCGTCCTGTTCGAGCCCGCCGCCTACGGCACCCTGGTCGGCCGGCTCCTGGCGCCGAGCTTCCTGCTCTCGGCGGCCGCGCCGCTCGCCTACGCGGTCGTGATCGCGCGCCTCGGCGACGCGGCGGCGCTCGCGCTCTCCCTCGGCCTCGCGGCCCTCGTGGTGGTGGCCTCGGCCCTGCTCTGGCTCCGCTTCGGCCGCGGCGCGCCCGGCCTCGCCGCGCTCGAGGCGCCCTGACCCGGGCGGCGCGGCCTCGCACCCGCCGCCCCGGCGCGGCGCGCCCTTCTCGCGCGCGGGCAGGTCCTGGCAGGGCCGGGCAAGGCCTTGGCGGCGCGGCCGTTTCGGCCGGAGGCAGGCGCGGGCGACGCCCCGGTTACGGGCGGTTAACCTCGCGTGTTGTAGAGCTCTTAACCATGATGGTCCGGCGCCGCTCAGGTTCCGGGAGGAGCGGAGCAGCGCGCCCGTGGTGCAGGAGCGGCCGAGATCCGGGAACAGCCGCCGCAGGCCCGGCCCGGCGGGCGCCGCCCTGCCGCTCGTGATCCTGCTCCTCGCGGCCCCGCCCGCCCTCGCCCAGACCGCGTCCGGCCCGGCGCCCCTCGGCGGGGGGGCCTCCGGCGCGGCATCGTCCGGCGCGGCGCCCTCCGGCGCGGCGCCCTTTGGCGCGACGGGCGCGTTCGGGGGCGGCGCGTCCCCGGCCTTCGGGGCGCCGGGCGCCCAGGATCCCGCCACCTTCGCCCTGCGGGGCGCCGGCTTCCGCGCCCAGGCCGCGCCGGCGAGCGCCGGGAGCCGGCCCCGGACGCCGCCCCGGCGCCGCTCGCGGCCCCCCACCACCGCCCTCGTGCGGCAGATCACCCAGGTCCCGCCCGAGGACCTGCGCCTGCGCCCGACCGTGCAGTTCCCGGTCTCGGGCCTGCCCGATATCGGCCTCGTGCCGATCCTGCTGCGGCGGCGCCCGGTCGATCCCCTCGACCCCTACTCGCCGCTCGGCATCCGGGTCGGCGGCGTGACGCTCTACCCGGCCCTCCAGCAGGGCATCGGCTACGACACCAACCCGGACCGCGCCTCGCTGCGGCGCGCCTCGCTCGCCCTGCGCACCGACGGCGAGCTGCGCCTCCAGAGCGACTGGTCGTCCCACCAGCTCTCGGGCGAGCTGCGCGGCGGCTACAGCGAGTACCCCGACAACAAGGCGGCCAACCGCCCGGACGGCGACGGGGCCGTGCGCCTGCGCCTCGACGTCGCCCGCGACACCCGGGTCGACGTCGAGGGCCGCTACCTCGTCACCACCCAGCGGGCGGGCAGCCCGGACCTCAGCGCCGCCGTGCGCGACCGCCCGGTGGTCGCGGCCTACGGCGGCACCGTTGGGGCGACGCAGACCTTCAACCGGCTCCAGGTCACGGTGGCGGGCCTCGTCGACCGGCAGACCTTCGAGGACGCCGAGCTCACCAACGGCACCATCCTGCGCCAGAGCGACCGCAACGCCAACCAGTACGGCCTGCGCCTGCGCACCGGCTACGAGATCCGGCCCGGCTTCACCCCCTTCGTCGACGTCCTGCTCGATACCCGCGTCCACGACTTCGCGGTCGACTTCAACGGCTACCGCCGCGACTCGGACGGCATCACGGCGAGGGGCGGCACCACCTTCGAGGTGAGCCGGCTCGTCACCGGCGAGATCTCCGGCGGCTACCTGAAGCGCACCTACGCCGACACCCGCCTGCGCGACCTCTCCGGGCCGGTGGTCGACGGGGCCCTGCTCTGGGCCGTGACCCCGCTCACGGCGGTGCGGCTCGGCGCCGCGACCGGCGTGACCGAGACGGTGGTGCTGGGCGCCAGCGGCATCCTGACCCGCAGCGCGCTCGCCGAGGTCACCCACGACCTGCGCCGCAACCTGCGCCTGACGCTCTCCGGCACGGTCTACAGCAACACCTACCAGGGCGCGAACATCAAGGAGGAGGGCTACATCGCCGGCGTCAAGCTCGACTACCGCCTCAACCGCTGGCTCGGAATCCGGGCGAGCTACGCCCACGAGATGCTGCGCAGCAACGCCGTCGGGTCGAGCTACCACTCCGACACCTACCTGGTGGGGGTGCGGGTCAACCCGTGAGGGCGGCCCCGGGGCCGCCCGGCCCGGACGCCGCGGGGGCGGGCGCGCCGGACCCTCAGCGGCTCATCCCCCGGGCCGCCACCGGGATCTCCCCGACGATGCGCCCGTCCCGGGTCGCGACCAGGCGGTCGGCCATGTTCACCACGACGCAGACGTGGTTGGGCACCACGCGCACCACCGCCCCGACCTCCGGGCTCTCCGGGCAGCCCGAGAGGTCGAGGAAGCCGTGCTCCTCGGCGAACTTCGCGATGCGGGCCCGCGGGAACTCGCGGATCAGGCCGTAGCCGTCGAGGCCGCCGCCCGGGTCCGCCGTCAGCGTCTTCGAGCCGGCATCGAGGATGCCCCGGCCCGGCGCCGCCCGGCTCACCACCGTCGCCACGACGTCGAGGGCGCAATCCGCCAGGGTCGCCGCCCCGCAGGCCATCATCATCCGGTCGTTGAAGACCGCGGTGCCGGCCCGGTGCTCGGTCGCGCCCCGGAGCGCCCCGAGGTGGCGCAGGTTCGGGGTGCCGCCGGTCGAGACGATGCGGGCCTCGAGCCCGGCCTCGCCGAGGCCCGCCCGCACCGTGTCGAGGAAGGTCTGGGCCTGCGCCACGGCCCCGTCGGGGGGATAGAGCAGCAGGCCGGCGAACCGCAGGGACGGGCTCTCCGCGATGGTGCGGGCGAGCGCCACGGCCTCGGCCGGCGTCGCGACGCCGGCCCGGCCCCGGCCGGTGTCGCACTCCACCACCACGTCGAGGGGGCGCCCGGCGGCGCCCGCGGCCTCGGCGTAGCCCGCCACCACGGCCGGGTGGTCGGCGCTCACCGTGAGGTCGGTCTCGCGCAGGAGGCGGGCGAGGCGCCCGCGCTTGTCGGGGCCGAGGAGGTTGTAGCTGATCAGGATGCCGTCGAGGCCGGCCGCGTGCATCACCTCGGCCTCGCCGAGGGTCTGGCAGGTCAGGCCGAGGGCGCCGGCCTCCCGCTGGAGCCGCGCCAGGACGGGGCTCTTGTGGGTCTTGATGTGGGGCCGGTTGCCGAGGCCGGCGGCGTCGCAGGCCGCCTGCGCCCGCGCGACGTTGCGCTCCACGACCCCGAGGTCGATCATCACGGCGGGCGAGCCGTAGGCCAGCGCCACCTCCTCGGCCAACGTCGTCATGCGGTCTCTCCGGCCCCGTGCGGCGCGCTTTCAGCACGCGACGAGGCCCGACCCTGGCGCCGAACCGCGCGCCTGTCCACCGCCGGCGCCCGGCGCGACGATCGGGCATGCAACCCGACCCGCCCGCGGCCCGTTCCACTCCATCCGAGCCTGCCGCCGCGGCAGGCTCCGGAGGAGCCGCCGCCGCCCATGTCGCGCACCGCGTTCAGGCCCGAGCGCATCTTCCTCGTCACCACCCTGGTGCTGGCGATGGCGGCCGGCCTCGCCCTCTACTTCGCCCAGGCCACGGTGCTGACGATCGCGGTCGCGCCCAAGGACGGCACCGAGCCGGCCCTGATCCAGGCCTACGCCGAGGCCCTCGCGGCCTCGCGCCGGAGCGTCCGCCTCAAGATCCTGCCCTTCGACGACGTGCGCGAGAGCGCCCAGGCCATGGAGCAGCGCCGGGCCGACCTCGCGGTGGTGCGGCCCGACGTCGACCTGCCGTCGAACGGCCTCACCCTGGCGATCCTGCGCGACCAGGCGATGATCATCGCCGCCCCCTCCCCCTCCGGCCTGACCTCCTTCCCGGCCCTCGCCCGCAAGCGCCTCGGCATCCTGGCCCACCGCGACGCCGATTTCTGGCTCCTGAAGAGCCTCGTCGGCTATTACGGGCTCACGCTCCAGAGCGAGGGCAGCGGGCCGGTCCCGGCCGGGCAGGTGCGCCTCGTGCAGGTGGCGGAGGCGGACCTGCCGGCGGCCTTCGCGCAGAAGCGCATCGACGCCCTCGTGACCATCATCGCGCCCGCCGCCCCCATGGCGCTGCGCCTCGTCGGGATCGTCCAGGCGGCGAGCCGGCAGCGCAAGGTGGACTTCGTCGACGTGCCGGACGGGGCCGCCATCATCGAGCGCCTGCCCCGGCTCCAGTCCGTGACGGTGCCGGCGGGCCTCTTCGGCGGCAGCCCGAAGGTGCCGGCCGAGGAGGTGAAGACCATCGGGGCCTCCTACCGGCTGATGGCGCGGGCGTCCCTCAACCGCACCCTCGCGGCGGACGTCACCCAGCACCTGTTCGAGCTGCGCTCGCGCCTCTCCGACGCCACGCCCGCGGCCGACTACGTGGCGGCGCCCGCCTACGAGACCACCGCCGCGGCGACCAGCGCCCGGATGCCGATCCATCCCGGGGCGATCGACTACTACGAGCGCGAGCAGCAGGGCTTCCTCGAGCGCTACGGGGACTGGATCTACCTGCTCGCGGTGCTCGGCGGCGGCCTCGGCTCGGCCACCGCCTGGGCGCGCCAGCGCCTGCGGCGCCTGCGGCGCGAGCGCATCGACGTGGTGATGGACCGCCTGCTCGAGATCCTGGCCGAGGCCCGCACGGCGGACGCGGCCGGCCTCGACGTCCTCACGGGCGAGGTCGACACCCTCGCGGCCGACGTGGTCCGCTACACCCGCGAGCGCGAGACCGACACCCGCACCATGGCGGCGGTGGTGATCGCGATCGAGACCGCCCGCTCGACGATCGCGGATTGCCGGCGCCTCTCCGGCGAGGCCGCGCCCCCGCGCCGGGACCCGACCCTGCGGCTCGCCGCCCGGACCTGAGGCGCGGCTCCCCCGCCGGGCCGGATCAGCGCACGAGGGCGAGGGGCGCGCCGGACTTCGAGAGCGCCCCGTCCATGGCGCCGCCGGCCGGGCGCAGCCGCGCCGCGACGGTGCCGCCGGGCTGGTAGAGGTAGACCTCGCCCTCGCGGAAATCCCACGCCGAGACCTTGGCGAGGTCCTTGTTGGCGCAGCCGGTCGACGAGGCCTTGTAGAGGTCGAGGGCCGGCGTGCTCGCGAGGTTGACCCGGCAGCTCGCCCCTGTGGCGTCCTTGGCGGTCCAGCCGCCGACGACCGCCGAGCGCCCGCCCCCGCCCACGACGGGCGTCGGGGGCGGGGCCACCGCGGCCTGCTGCTGCACCGGGGACGGGCCCGGCTCGGCCATGATCGGGCCCGGGCCGGCGACGACCGGGCCGGGGGGCGCGGCGCTCAGCCCCGGGGGCGGCGCCAGGGGGGCCGAGGTGACGGGACCCGAGGACAGGCCGGGCGCGCCGAAATCCGCCTCCGGCTCGGGCGGGAGCTGGCGGGCCGCCTGCCGGCCGACCGGCCGCGACGCCCCGAGCCCCCCGGTGTCTAAGCGCGAGGACGAGCAGGCGCCGATGCCCGCGGCGAGGGCCAGGGCGGCGAGGTTGCGGAGGAGCTGGCGCGACATCGTGGGGTCCTGGGATCTGCGGCCCGTCGAGGCCGCTCGCCCCGCCGGGCCGAGCGGCCGTTGCGGGCCGTCCTCGGCGGGAAATACGATCCCGCGAAGGCGGCGGCAGGGTCCCCGGGACGACAAAGGCGCCCGAGGGCGCCTTTTCGGCAGGGTGTGGCCGGCAAAGCTCAGCCGGCCGCACCCGATGGTGGCGATGCGTCCCGCTCACACCTCGCGGGCGATCATCATCTTCTTGATCTCGGCGATCGCCTTGGCCGGGTTGAGGCCCTTCGGGCAGGTGTTGGCGCAGTTCATGATCGTGTGGCAGCGGTAGAGCCGGAAGGGGTCGTGCAGGGTGTCGAGCCGCTCGCCGGTGTTCTCGTCGCGGCTGTCGATCAGCCAGCGATAGGCCTGGAGCAGGGCCGCCGGCCCGAGGAAGCGGTCGCCGTTCCACCAGTAGCTCGGGCACGACGTGGTGCAGCAGGCGCACAGGATGCACTCGTAGAGCCCGTCGAGGCGCGCCCGGTCCTCCGGGGTCTGGCGCCACTCGGCCTCGGGGGCGGGCGTCTCGGTCTGGAGCCAGGGCTCGATGGCGGCGTGCTGGGCGAAGAAGGTCGTGAGGTCGGGGACCAGGTCCTTCAGCACCGGCATGTGCGGCAGCGGGTAGATCTTGATCTGCCCGGACTTGCAATCGTCGATGCCGAGCGTGCAGGCCAGGGTGTTCTGCCCCATGATGTTCATGGCGCAGGAGCCGCAGATGCCCTCGCGGCAGGAGCGCCGGAAGGTCAGGGTCGGATCGACCTTGTTCTTGATCCACAGCAGCGCGTCGAGAACCATCGGGCCGCAATCGTCGCGATCGACGTAGTAGGTGTCGATGCGCGGATTGGCGCCGTCGTCCTGGTTCCAGCGGTAGATCCGGAATTCCTGCAGGTTGCCCCCGGCCGGACGCGGCCAGGACTTGCCCTCGGAGTACTGGGAGTTCTTGGGAAGGTTGAACTGGGCCATGCTAATCTTCATCCTCGTCATCGAGGGCAATCGTGAGGTCGTTGTTTTCTTCGATGCGCAGCATGCGGATGTCGCGAACGGACGGCTTGAACCACGGATATCGACGCGACAGCCGCTGCACGATGCGCACGCACCGCACCGCATCCACGGTTTCGTCACCGAAATAGGCGCTACCCTGCTTCCACTCGAAGCCGCGGGACGTGAGATAATTCCTCACGTCTGCGTAGGCATTGTTCCAGGATGAACTCGGGTAGAGTTGCTTGAGCGTTTCCGTGTCGAAATCAAAAACGATTGCGTACATTCGCCCCCCGCGGCGGCTGTTGTGGCCGATCGTTCCGACTTGAGGCATGGCTGGTCGACTCTCAGTACACCCGCGCCTTGGGCTCGATGTACGCGATGTCGTTCGACATCGTGTAGGTGTGCACCGGGCGGTAGTCGATGGCGACCTTGCGGGCGTCCGGGTCGAGCCAGGTCAGGGTGTGCTTCATCCACTGCTTGTCGTCGCGGTCCGGGAAGTCCTCGCGGGCATGGGCCCCGCGGGACTCGGTGCGGTTGGCGGCCGCCTCCATCGTCACCACCGCCTGTCCGATCAGGTTGTCGAACTCCAGCGTCTCAAGGAGGTCGGAGTTCCAGACGAGCGAGCGGTCGGTGACCTGGATGTTCTCGGTCCCGGCCCAGACCTTGTGGATCAGGCCCTTGCCCTCCTCCAGCACCTCGCCGGTGCGGAAGACCGCGCAGTTGTTCTGCATCGTCTTCTGCATCTCGAGGCGCAGCTCCGCGGTCGGCGTGCCGCCGCTGGCGTAGCGGAAGCGGTCGAGGCGGGCGAGCGCCTTGTCGGCCGAGTCCCGGGCGAGCTCCGGCTGGCGCCCGTTGACCTCGACGGTCTCGGCGCAGCGCAGGCCGGCGGCCCGGCCGAACACCACGAGGTCGATGAGCGAGTTCGAGCCGAGGCGGTTCGCCCCGTGGACCGACACGCAGGCCGCCTCGCCGATGGCCATGAGGCCCGGCACGACGTGGTCGGGGTTGCCGTCCTTCAGGGTCAGCACCTCGCCGTGATAGTTCGTCGGGATGCCGCCCATGTTGTAGTGGACGGTCGGGATCACCGGGATCGGCTCCTTGGTCACGTCGACGCCCGCGAAGATCTTGGCGGATTCCGAGATGCCGGGCAGGCGCTCGTGCAGGATCTTCGGGTCGAGGTGGTCGAGGTGCAGGAAGATGTGGTCCTTGCTCTTGCCGACGCCGCGGCCGGCCCGGATCTCCATGGTCATGGAGCGCGAGACCACGTCGCGGGAGGCGAGGTCCTTGGCGGAGGGCGCGTAGCGCTCCATGAAGCGCTCGCCCTCGGAGTTCGTCAGGTAGCCGCCCTCGCCCCGCGAGCCCTCGGTGATGAGGCAGCCGGCGCCGTAGATGCCGGTCGGGTGGAATTGGACGAACTCCATGTCCTCGAGCGGCAGGCCGGCGCGCAGCACCATGGCGTTGCCGTCGCCCGTGCAGGTGTGGGCCGAGGTGGCCGAGAAGTAGGCCCGGCCGTAGCCGCCGGTGGCCAGCACCGTCATGGCGGCGCGGAAGCGGTGGATCTCGCCGGTGGCCTGGTCGAGGGCGATGACGCCGCGGCAGCGGCCGTCCTCGTCCATGATCAGGTCGAGGGCGAAGTACTCGATGAAGAAGTTGGTCTGCGCCTTCACGGCCTGGCCGTAGAGGGTGTGCAGCATGGCGTGGCCGGTGCGGTCGGCCGCCGCGCAGGTGCGCTGGGCCGTGCCCTTGCCGTACTCGGTGGTCATGCCGCCGAACGGGCGCTGGTAGATCTTGCCCTCGGCGGTGCGGGAGAACGGCACGCCCCAGTGCTCGAGCTCGTAGACCGCCGCCGGGGCGTTGCGCACGAGGTACTCGATCGCGTCCTGGTCGCCGAGCCAGTCCGACCCCTTCACGGTGTCGTACATGTGCCAGCGCCAGTCGTCCGGCCCCATGTTGCCGAGGGAGGCCGAGATGCCGCCCTGCGCCGCCACGGTGTGCGAGCGGGTCGGGAACACCTTGGTGATGCAGGCGGTGCGGAGCCCCGCCTGCGAGCAGCCGACGGTGGCCCGCAGGCCCGCGCCGCCGGCGCCGACGATCACCACGTCGAAGGTGTGGTCGATGATGGTGTACGCCGTGCCGTTCCGGGCCGGCGCGGGGGATGCGGTGGTGGCCATGGCGTCGATTCCTAGGGCTGAAGGGTCACGCGAGGGCCCGCAGGCTCACCCGCACGATGGCGTACAGGCAGGCAACCGCGACGACGACGCAGTAGAAGTTGTTGGCGATCACGGCGGCGATCCTCAGTCCCTTGTCGTGGACGTAGTCCTCGATGACGATCTGAAGGCCCATCCGCATGTGGTTGGTGACCGAGATCACGCCGAGGATCAGCAGGATCGCCACGAAGGGCTGGGACAGGAGTTGCACCGCCTCCGGGTAGGGCCGGCCGGCCATCAGGGCGACGATCACCACGAAGGCGAGGATCAGGGGCACGTTCGAGACCGCGGTGACGCGGTGGAGCCACCACTCGCGGGTGCCGTGGTGCGCCGGGCCGAGGCCTTTGGTGCGGGCGAGCGGGGTGCGGATCGAGGGACGGATCTCGGGGCGGTTGTCGACCATCGCGAACGCTCCTTCTCAGCGGGCCAGAAGGCCGACGACCCAGATCACCAGGGTCAGCGCGGCCGAGCCCACCAGGGTGTACTTCGCCATCGCGATGCGCGTGCCGGGCTCCATGCCGTGGCCGAAATCCCAGACCAGGTGGCGGATGCCGCCGAGCATGTGGTGCATCAGGATCCAGGTGTAGACGAACAGGATCAGCCGCCCGAGGATCGAGCCGAAGAACCACGCCACCGGCCCGTAGGCGCCGGGGCCCGCCGCCAGGGACACGAGCCAGATCGCCACCAGCGCGGTGCCGCCGTAGAGCGCGACGCCCGTGATGCGGTGCACCACCGACATCGCCATCGTCCAGGTCCAGCGGTAGATCTGGAGGTGCGGCGAGAGCGGCCGGACGACCGGCCTGCCGGGGGATGGGGGCCTTGCGGTGTCGGCCATCGTTGCGATCCTTCGGGGGTCCGTGAAGCTGTACCGGCTCTAAACTAGGTCACGTACCGGCTCCGTCACCGGTGCGCAACGCGACCGGCCGTCCGGGGCGGCGCAGCGCGGGCGCGCCATTCCTCCTTGGAACTGGTCCGGTTCGCAATGCGGCTCTCGTTGACCCAGGCTTCGCGTCCGGCGAAGGATACGCCCGGGGCGGCGGCGGGACGCGCCCTCGGCCCGGGGCGCGCGGTGCCTTCGCGTTCGGCGAAAGAATCGGGCATCATCCCGAGTCTTCCGGGAGCGCGGCCATGCATTTCGACCTCGTCGATCTCAGCCTCTTCCGCCACGTCGTCGAGGCGGGATCGATCACCCACGGGGCGGGGCGGGCCAACCTCGCGCTCGCCGCGGCGAGCCACCGCGTCCGCGCCATGGAGGCCTCCCTCGGGGCGGCCCTCCTGACGCGGGCCCGCCAGGGGGTCACCCCGACCCCGGCCGGGCGCACGCTGCTGGCGCATGCCCGCGCGATCCTGTCCGGGGTGGAGCGCCTTCAGGCGGACCTCGCGGCCTACGCGGGGGGCGCCGCCGGGCAGATCCGCGTCCTGTCGAACACCAACGCGCTGACCGAGTTCCTGCCCGAGGCGCTCTCGGCCTACCTGACCCTGCATCCGGGGGTCAGCGTCGACATCGAGGAGCGGCTCTCCGACGAGATCGTCGGCCTCGTGGCCGAGGGCGCGGCCGACCTCGGCCTCGTCGCCGGCACCGTCGAGACCGGAAGCCTCCAGACCTTCCCGTTCCGGCGCGACCGCTTCGTGCTGGTGGTGGCGAGCGACCACCCCCTGGCGGCGCGCGCCGCCGTCAGCTTCGCCGAGGTGCTCGGCCACGACCTCGTCGGGCTCGACCGGGCGAGCGCCCTGACGCGGTTCCTCGCCGGCAAGGCCGGCCGCATCGGCCGGCCGCTCCGGCTGCGGGTGCAGCTGCGCGGCTTCGACGCGGTCTGCCGCCTCGTGGAGTGCCGGGCCGGCCTCGGGATCGTGCCGGAGACCACGGCCCGGCGCGCCGCCCGCACCATGGCGATCGCGATCGTCGCCCTCGAGGATCCCTGGGCGGTGCGCGACCTGACGATCTGCGTGCGCGACCTCGCCGCCCTGCCCCCCTTCGCCAAGGACTTCGTCGCGCACCTGCGGGAGCAGGGCGCGTGAACCCCCGCCCGGCCCGCCGGGGGCCGCCCGGCCCGCCGGGGGTGGCCCGCCCGGCGGGGGCAGCCCTCTGCCCACCCGGCACGTCCTCGGCTAAGAAGTCTCGACGGCCCAGGCACCCTTCCGCGGCGGACGAAGCGAACTCCATGCAGGACCACGACAGCCCGTCCGACCCCGTCCTCGTCGATGCCGAGGCTCACTCCGCCGGCTTCCGGCAGGTGCGCGAGGCGCGCAGGCTCGAGCTCGTGGAGGATTACGTCGAGCTGATCGCCGACCTGATCGGCGACGGCGGCGAGGCCCGGCAGGTCGACATCGCGGCCCGTCTCGGCGTCGCCCAGCCCACGGTCGCCAAGATGCTCAAGCGCCTCGCCGAGGAGGGCCTCGTGCAGCAGCGGCCCTACCGGGGGGTGTTCCTCACGGAGGCCGGCCGGGCCCTCGCCGCCGAGGCGCGGGAGCGCCACCGGATCGTCGAGTCGTTCCTCATCGCCCTCGGCGTCAGCCCCCACGTCGCCCGCTGCGACGCGGAGGGCATCGAGCACCACGTCAGCCGCGAGACCCTGGAGGCCTTCCGCCGCTTCACCGCCGCCCGCACCGACGCCTGACGGCTCAGCGCGGCATCAGTGCCCAGTAGTCGAGGTCGAGGATCACGGCCGGGTCGTAGGCGTCGCCGACCTTGTCCGGGAAGGCGCCGCAGGGCTGGTTCTTGGTCGCCACCGTGCGCAGGCGCAGGGCCCCGACGTCGCGGCGTCCGGGAAGCTCGGCCACGGCCTTGACCTCGCTCCAGGCGTAGACGGTGTCCCCGGCAAACAGCGGCGCGACGTGGCGCCCGGCGTTGATGCCCGCGAGCGCGAAGGCGTTGGCGAGCCCGTTGAAGCTCAGCGCCCGGGCGAGCGAGATCACGTGGCCGCCGTAGATCAGGCGCCGGCCGAAGCGGGTCTGCGTCGCGGCGTGGGCGTCGAAATGCACCTTGGCGGTGTTCTGGAACAGCCGCGTGGCGATCTGGTGCTCCGCCTCCTCGACCGTCATGCCGTCGACGTGGTCGATGCGCTCGCCGGCCGCGTAGTCGCCGAGGCGGTGCGGGCTGCCGGCGAGGCCGGCGTCGTAGGCCTCGGGGGCCAGGGCCGGGAGGGCGGGCGCCAGGTCCGCGGGCGCCACCGCGCCCGAGAGGGAGGGCACCACCTCGGGGCCGACCGGGCCCGCGGGGTCGCGCTTGCGCACCAGCACCCAGCGGCAGTAGGTCAGCACCGCCCCGCCGGCCGCGTCGTACCCGGTCGAGCGCACGTAGACGACGCCGGTCTGGCGGTTCGAGCTCTCCTTGAGGCCGATCACCTCGGAGACCGACGACAGGGTCTCGCCGGGATAGACGGGCCGCAGGAAGCGGCCCTCCGCGTAGCCGAGGTTCGCGATCGCGTTGAGCGAGACGTCGGGCACCGTCTTGCCGAACACCACGTGGAAGACCAGGAGGTCGTCGAGCGGCGCCCGCGGGTAGCCGAACGCCCCCGCGAAGGCATCGGAGGACTGCACCGCGAAGCGCGGCCCGTAGAGCGCGGTGTAGAGCGCCGCGTCGCCGCCCGTGACGGTGCGGGGGGTCGCGTGGCGGATGGTCTCCCCGAGGCGGAAATCCTCGAAGTAGCGGCCTGGATCGGTCTTCATCGTCGTCCCTGACGGTGGGCCCCGGGGGCCGGCGGCGGTCCCGCCGGGGCGGCGCGATATGAGGCGCACGGGCGCCCGGGGGTCAAGCCCCGCCTCGCGGCAGCGCACAACGGGCAATCAGGCGCCCGTGCAGGCGGCGAGCCGGCGGGCCAGGACGGCGGCGTCGCCGGCGATGCGGAAGAGCTTGTCGCGGGCGCGGGCGCCCGCCGTCAGCGTCACCGCGGCGGCCGGGCGGCCGAGCGCCCGCCGCAGCACCTCGCGGAGCGCCGCGTTCGCGGCCCCCGCCTCCGGGGCGGCCCGCACGCGGACCCGCAGGACGCCGAGGCCGTCGGCCCGCGTCTCGATCCCGTCGATGGCGTTGCGCCCGCCCCGCGGCGTCGCCCGGACCCGGACCTCGATCCCGTCCGGGACGGGCCGCCACGGCAGGGGCGCGGCGTCCTCAGGCAAGGCTGGCGAAGATCTCGAACATCAGGTTGCGCAGGAAGAACAGGCCGAGGACCAGGATGATCGGCGAGATGTCGATGCCGCCGAGGTTCGGCAGGATCCGGCGGATCGGGCGCAGGGCCGGCTCGGTCACCCGGAACAGGAAGTCGCCGATCTGCGACACGATCGGGTTGCGGACGTTGACGACGTTGAAGGCCACGAGCCAGCTCAGGACCGCGCTGGCGATCAGCAGGTACACGTAGATCGTGATGATGTTGTCGATGAGCCAGAGAATCGAGCGCATGCGCGGTCCGTGAGAGCCTTGAGCCCCCGCGCGCGGTCGCATGCGCGGCGTCGGGGCTTCCAAGGGAATTGACAGGCTGAGGAGGGCCGGCCTACAAGGCCCCCGCCTCGCCGGGGCTGTAGCTCAGATGGGAGAGCGCCGCAATCGCACTGCGGAGGTCAGGGGTTCGAATCCCCTCAGCTCCACCACCCTTCCTCAACGATCCGAGGGGGTTGGTGACCGGTTCGGGAGGCGCGGCGGGGCCGCAATTCTCCAGACACAGTGAACGGGTATGCAAGCGGTCGCGACGCGGGTCGGGCGGCCGGCCGCCCGGGGCGCCGTGCGGTGCGCCGCCCCGGGCCTGAGCGGCGCCTCTGGATGAGCGAGCCCGATCGATGACCCCTGCCCTCCTCGACGAGATGCTCGAAGGCCGGCTGAGCGCGATCGCCCAAGCTCTCGCGCGCATCGCCGGGCCCGGCCCGGAGCCGGGGGACGCGGAGGCCGGCGCGCGCCCCCTGGACGTCGATGCGTCCCCCCTGGACGTCGATGCGTTCCTGCGGGACATCGGCGCGTCCCTGCGGGACGTGCGCGACCTCGTCGGGCGCAACCCCGGCCTCGATGCGGCCGCGGACGACCTGTACCGGAGCGTCCTGTCGTTCGCGGGCGCGGGCCGGGACGGGGTCGGCGCGCGCCAGCGCAGGCTCCTCTCGCAAGCCCATGCCCGGTTTCGGGATCGGCTCTCCGCCTCGCGGCGAGCGCATTGAGAGCGGGCCGGGAATGAGCACCGTCATCGCCAAGCTCGTCGCCGAGGCCATCCAGGCCCGGGATGCCGCCCTCGGCCGCCCCTACAATCTCGGCGGCCACGACGCCGAGGAACTCGCCCGCGCGGCCATCGACGCCTACGGCGATGCCCTCGCGGCCGCCGGGCTGGCGATCGTGCCGCTCAAGGCCGCGGAGGCGGTGCAGGCGCAGGACCGGCGCAGCGTCGAGCGCGGCGGGCAGGACGCGCGGGAACGCGTGAAGGCGCGCCTGGGCGTCTACCGCTCCCTCGGCGGCCGCAAGGCGTGAACGCCCTCGGCCTGCCGGAGGCCGCCCCGCCTTGCGCGAAGCGGATCTCGGCTCCCGCGAGACCCGCGAATTCCCTCTCGCGCGCGAGGACCCGCGGGCCGGCGCGGCTGACGCCAAGTTCTGGCGCATCCGGCGGTCGGTCGCGCCCGACCACGATGCGAGATTGCTCTTGACCGGCCAGGCTTCGATATAGGAACGGTTGGTGTTCCGCAGAGACAGGACGGCAACCGTTTCTCCGACACCCGACATCGCCCGGGCCGCCCGCGCCCTCCCGAGCGACCGGAGCCGGAACAGCGGTCGGGAAAGCAGGCGATGGATTACCAGTACTCGGACGGGCGTCTTCAGATCCGGCGGACCGACGACGAGAAGAAGCCGATCCTCCAGCGACTGAAGCGCATCGAGGGACAGGTGCGAGGCCTGCAGGCGATGGTGCAGGAGGACCGCTACTGCCTCGACGAGGTGCAGCAGATGAATGCCATCACGGCGGCCGTGCGCGAGGCGGCGCTCCAGCTGATCAGCAACCATCTCGACGCCTCGGTCGACTACGCGGTGCGCAGCCAGGACCACGACGGCGCGGTCGCCGAGATGGTCCGCGTGCTGCGGGCGGCGCTGCGCCAGACCTGAGAGGCGGGCGCTCCGGGGCCGCGCTGTCCGGTCGCCCTGGCGGTCCGGTTCCGCGGGCTTATCTAGCGCAGACCTGTTCCGCAGGCGTTCCCTCGCGCGAGTCCTCCCGCATGTCCGTCTCCGACCGCGAAGCCAATCGCTTCTCCGCCCGCGCCGCCCGCTACGCCCGGGTCGGCGCCAATGTCGGCGGGGTCGCGGCCCGGATGGCCGGCGCGCGGCTCTTCGGCCTCAAGGGCGAGGACCTGTCCAACGCCGCCGCCCTCTCGCAGGCGCTCGGAGGCCTCAAGGGGCCGATCATGAAGGTGGCCCAGCTCCTCGCCACCGTGCCGGACCTGCTGCCGCCCGAATACGCCCAGGAGTTGCAGAAGCTGCAATCCGAGGCGCCCCCCATGGGCGCGGCCTTCGTCAAGCGCCGCATGGCCGCGGAGCTCGGCCCCGGCTGGCAGGGCCGCTTCGGCCAGTTCGACCTCAGGCCCTCGGCGGCCGCCTCCCTGGGGCAGGTCCACCGGGCGACCACGCAGGACGGCGTGGCGCTCGCCTGCAAGCTGCAATATCCGGACATGCAATCGGCCGTCGAGGCGGACCTGAAGCAGCTCGAGATCGCCTTCGCGCTGCACCGGCGGATGAGCGTCGCCATCGACACCCGGGAGATCGCCAAGGAGATCGGCGACCGGGTGCGCGAGGAGCTCGACTACGCCCGCGAGGCCAAGCACGCCGCCCTCTACGCCGACATCCTGCGGGACGTCCCGGACGTGCGCGTCCCGACCGTGTTTCCCGACCTCTCGACGAAGCGGCTCCTCACCCAGGGCTGGCTCGAGGGCGAGAAGATCCTGGCCTTCACGCAGGGGCCGCTGGAGCTGCGCAACCGCCTGGCCCACGCCATGTTCCAGGCCTGGTGGCACCCCTTCAGCCGCGCCGCGGTGATCCACGGCGACCCGCATCTCGGCAACTACACGGTGTTCTCCGAGGACGGCGAGCCCCGGGGCATCAACCTGCTCGATTACGGCTGCATCCGCATCTTTCATCCGCGCTTCGTCGGCGGGGTGGTCGACCTCTACAAGGGGCTGCTGCACGACGACCAGGCCCGCATCGTCCACGCCTACGAGAGCTGGGGCTTCCGCAAGCTCAGCCGCGAGCTCATCGACATCCTGAACATCTGGGCGCGGTTCATCTACGGCCCGCTCCTGGAGGACCGCACCCGCACGGTGGCGGACGGCGTCAAGCCGGGCGAGTACGGCCGCCGGCAGGCCTTCGAGGTCCACCGCGCCCTCAAGGAGCGCGGGCCCGTCACGGTGCCGCGGGAGTTCGTGTTTATGGACCGGGCCGCCGTGGGGCTCGGCGCGGTGTTCCTGCACCTGCGCTCCGAGCTGAACTACCACCGCCTGTTCGAGGCCCAGATCGACCGCTTCTCCCTCGACGATCTGGCCGCCCGGCAGACGGCCGCCCTCGAGGCCGCCGGCCTGCCGCTGCCGGCCTGACGCCGGCCCCCCACCCGGGCGAGGCGCGCCCTCGCGCCCGCCTCCCGCTCGTCCCGGACCCGAGGTTCGGGCGCCCGGGCGGGCCCTCGCGGCGCCCCGGGGACCCGGCTGCGGGCGCTCCTGCGCGGCATCCCCTTGAGCCGGGAACACGGCTGATTGCGGGGGCCCTGCGCTTGCGCTAAAGCCCGGGGAAACCAGCACGAGACGGGGCCTACCGCAGCATGGCTGACATCAATCACGCGTCCGACGCCGCCTACAGCCCCGAGATGGACGGCCCGACCCACGAGGCGACGTACCGGGGCTTCGTGCGCTTCGTCGAGATCGCCTCCATGGTGGTGATCTGCTGGGTGCTGTCGCTGGCGGTCGGAGGCGTCCGCGAGGCCTGGATCACCGCCATCGTGGGCGTGGTGCTGTCGGCCGTCGCCGGCGCCATCGGCGCCCTCTCGCCGGCGATCGGCTGGCGCGCGCCGGCGGCCGTGGTGGTGCTGCTCGGATTGCTGCTCGCCTTCTACTGACGGGGCGTCGACCGGCGCGGCGCCGGCGCACGCGGGCGCCCGGCCCGATCGGCCGTCCGTGACCGAATTGTAGAAAATGATACCGGGGCCGTTCCCTCGCGGGGGGAAACGGCCCTACAGTCGCGACAGGTCTTCCCCAAGCGGTGCTGGCGCACGCACCGCCCCCTCACTCGTCTGGCCGAAGGAACAGGGTATGCGGATCGCGGTCCTTACCGAGACCGATCCGGCGGAGCCGCGGGTCGCGGCGGTCCCGGAGACGGTGAAGAAGTACAAGGCTCTCGGGGCCGACGTGACGGTGCAGTCCGGCGCCGGCCGGACGGCGGGCGTGCCCGACGCCGAGTACGAGGCCGCCGGGGCCGCCATCGCGCCCGACGCGCGGGCCGCGGCCGACGGCGCCGACATCGTCCTCAAGGTCCGCCGCCCCTCGGCCGAGGAACTGCCGGCGCTCAAGCGCGGCGCCGCCGTGGTGGCGATCATGGATCCCTACGGCCACGAGGCCGAGGTGCGGGCCATGGCGGAGGCGGGCGTCTCGGCCTTCGCCATGGAGCTGATGCCGCGCATCACCCGCGCGCAGGTGATGGACGTGCTCTCGAGCCAGGCCAACCTCGCGGGCTACCGGGCGGTGGTCGACGGCGCCGCCACCTACGGCCGGGCCCTGCCGATGATGATGACCGCGGCCGGCACGGTGCCGGCGGCCCGCATCTTCGTGATGGGCGCGGGCGTCGCCGGCCTCCAGGCCATCGCGACGGCCCGGCGCCTGGGGGCGGTCGTGACCGCCACCGACGTGCGGCCCGCCGCCAAGGAGCAGGTCGAGTCCCTCGGCGCCAAGTTCGTCGCGGTCGAGGACGACGAGTTCAAGCAGGCCGAGACCGCGGGCGGCTACGCCAAGGAGATGTCGGCCGAGTACAAGAAGAAGCAGGCCGAGCTGGTGGCGACCCACATCGCCAAGCAGGACATCGTCATCACCACCGCGCTGATCCCGGGCCGGCCGGCGCCGCGGCTCGTCTCCGGCGACATGGTGGCGGCGATGCGCCCGGGCTCCGTGCTGGTCGACCTCGCGGTGGAGCGGGGCGGCAACGTCGAGGGCGTCAAGGCGGACGAGGTCGTGGAGACCGGGAACGGCGTCAAGATCGTCGGCTACGCCAACGTCCCGGGCCGCCTCGCCGCCACGGCCTCGAGCCTCTACGCCCGCAACCTCTACGCGTTCGTCGAGACCCTGGTCGACAAGGCCGCGAAGACGCTGGCGGTGAAGTGGGACGACGAGCTCGTCAAGGCCACCTGCCTGACCCGCGACGGCGCCGTCGTCCACCCGAACTTCCAGCCCAAGGCCTAGCGCGCGAGACCGCCGGAGGAGACCCATGGCCACGCTTCCCCCAGACCAGGCGGCCGACCAGGCGCGGGCCGCCGCCGCCGCGGCCCGCACCGCCGCCGACATCGCCGCCCGCGCCGCCGACCAGGCGCAGATCATCGCCGACAGCGTCGGCCACGGCGTCGCCGCCGTGACCCACGGCGCCGTCGACCCGACCGTCTTCCGTCTGGCGATCTTCGTGCTCGCGATCTTCGTCGGCTACTACGTGGTCTGGTCCGTGACCCCGGCCCTCCACACCCCGCTGATGTCCGTCACCAACGCGATCTCGTCGGTGATCGTCGTCGGGGCGATCCTCGCCGTCGGCGTGCCGCTGATGGAGCGGGGCACCGGCTGGGCCCGGTTCTTCGGCTTCATCGGCCTCGTCTTCGCCAGCGTGAACATCTTCGGCGGCTTCCTCGTCACCCAGCGCATGCTCAGCATGTACAAGAAGAAGGCCTGAGGCGATGTCGGAGAACGTCTCCTCGCTCCTCTACCTCGTCTCCGGCGTCCTGTTCATCCTGGCGCTGCGGGGCCTGTCCCACCCGACCACCTCCCGGCAGGGCAACCTGTACGGGATGATCGGCATGGGTATCGCCATCCTGACCACCCTGATCGGCCATCCGCCGGCCGGAATCGGCGCCTGGTTCCTGGTGCTGCTCGGCCTCGGCATCGGCGGCGGCGCCGGCGCGGTGATCGCCCGGCGCGTGCCCATGACGGCGATGCCGCAGCTCGTCGCGGCCTTCCACTCGCTCGTCGGCCTGGCCGCGGTGGCGGTGGCGGCTGGCGCGCTCTACGCGCCGCAGGCCTTCGGCATCCTCGAGGGCGGCCACATCCACAAGCAGTCGCTGTTCGAGATGGCGCTCGGTGTCGCCATCGGCGCCGTCACCTTCACGGGCTCGGTGATCGCCTTCCTGAAGCTCGACGGCCGCATGTCGGGCAAGCCGATCATGCTGCCCCAGCGCCACGCCATCAACATCGCCCTCGGCCTCGTGCTGCTCGCGCTCCTGGCCGCCTTCATCGGCGGCGAGAGCAAGGTGGTGTTCTGGCTGATCGTGCTCCTGTCCTTCGCGCTGGGCGGGCTCCTGATCATCCCGATCGGCGGCGCCGACATGCCGGTCGTGGTCTCGATGCTCAACTCCTACTCGGGCTGGGCGGCGGCGGGTATCGGCTTCACGCTCGGCAACCTGGCGCTGATCATCACCGGGGCGCTCGTCGGCTCCTCGGGCGCGATCCTGTCCTACATCATGTGCCGCGCGATGAACCGCTCGTTCATCTCGGTCATCCTGGGCGGCTTCGGCGGCGACGCCGCGGCGGCGGCCGGGGGCGGCAAGGTCGAGACCCGGCCGGTGAAGCAGGGCTCGGCCGACGACGCGGCATTCATCATGAAGAACGCCGAGAAGATCATCATCGTGCCGGGCTACGGCATGGCGGTGGCGCAGGCCCAGCACAGCCTGCGCGAGATGGCCGACCAGCTCAAGAAGGCGGGCGTCGACGTCAAGTACGCCATCCACCCGGTGGCGGGGCGCATGCCGGGCCACATGAACGTGCTGTTGGCTGAGGCCAACGTGCCCTACGACGAGGTGCACGAGCTCGAGGACATCAACGGCGAGTTCCCGCAGGCCGACGTGGCCTTCGTGATCGGCGCCAACGACGTCACCAACCCGGCTGCCAAGACCGACCCTCAGTCGCCGATCTACGGCATGCCGATCCTCGACGTGGAGAAGGCCAAGACCGTGCTGTTCATCAAGCGCGGCATGGGCTCGGGCTACGCCGGGGTCGAGAACGAGGTGTTCTTCCGCGACAACACCATGATGCTGTTCGGCGACGCCAAGAAGGTCGTCGACGAGATCGTGAAGAACTTCTGAGGCGCCCGCGGGGCCCCGGCGCGCCGGCGGGGCCCCTTGGCGGACGCCGGGATCGCGGGGCCTCGCGGCAGCCCCGCTGTCCCGCCCTGCGGCGGGGGCCCCCGCCCGGGGGGCGTCGTCCGGCCCCGGGTGTCGCCCGGCTGCGGCAGCGCCGCCCGGCGAATCCCGCTACAGTGCCGCCCGTGACCGTGCTCCTCGCTCCCCCGCGCCCCCTCCTCGACGTCCACCGCTCGGCCCTCGGGCGGCCCTGGCGTCAGCGCTGCGGCGAGCCCCGGCAGGAGGCGGCCGCGGCGGCGATCGCGCAGGCGCACGGCCTGCCCGAGGTGCTGGCCCGGGTGCTCGCCGGGCGCGGCGTCGAGCCCGGCGAGGTGCCGGGCTTCCTCCAGCCGCGCCTGCGCGACCTCCTGCCGGACCCCGCCGTGATGGTCGACATGGAGGCGGCGGCCGAGCGCCTCGCGGCCGCGGTGGCGCGCCGCGAGCGGGTGGCGATCTTCGGCGACTACGACGTCGACGGCGCCGCGAGCGCCGCCCTGCTCGCCGGCGCCCTGCGCGACCTCGGCGTGCCCTACCGGCTGCACATTCCCGACCGCATCACCGAGGGGTACGGCCCCAACGTCGAGGCGGTGCGCATGCTGGCGCGGGAGGGCGCGCGCCTCCTCGTCACCGTCGATTGCGGCACCGCCGGGCACGAGCCCCTGGCGGAGGCCGCCCGCCTCGGCCTCGACGTGGTGGTGCTCGACCACCACGGCGCGCCCGAAGCCCTGCCGGCGGCGCACGCCATCGTCAACCCGAACCGCCTCGACGACCTCTCGGGCCTCGGCCACCTCTGCGCGGCCGGCGTCGTGTTCCTGACCCTCGTGGCGCTCAACCGGCGCCTGCGCCGGACGGGCGCGGGGATCCCCGACCTGATGGCGGGCCTCGACCTCGTGGCGCTCGCCACGGTGGCGGACGTGGTGCCGCTGCGGGGGCTCAACCGGGCCTTCGTGCGCCAGGGCCTCTCGGTGATGCGGGGCCGCGGCCGCCTCGGCCTCTCGGCCCTCCTCGACGCCGCCGGCCTCGCCGAGGCCCCGCAGGCCTGGCATCTCGGCTTCCTGCTCGGGCCGCGCATCAACGCGGGCGGCCGCATCGGCGACGCCATGCTGGGGGCCCGGCTCCTCCTGTGCGAGGACCCGATCGAGGCCGCCGGCATCGCCGCGCAGCTCGACGTCCTCAACCGCGAGCGCCAGGCGATCGAGGCCGCCGCGGTGGCCGAGGCCGAGGCCGCCATGGCGCTGCGCCTGGAGCGCGACCCCGACCAGCCGGTCCTCGTCGCCTCGAGCCCGGACTGGCACCCGGGCGTCGTCGGGCTGATCGCGGCCCGGCTGAAGGAGCGCTTCGGCCGCCCGGCCTTCGCGTTCGCGCTCCGGGCCGACGGCACCGCCACCGGGTCCGGCCGCTCGATCCCCGGGGCCGATCTCGGGCGGGCGGTGCGCGGCACCGTCGAGGCGGGCCTCGCCGCCAAGGGCGGCGGCCACGCCATGGCGGCGGGCGTCACCCTGGCGGCGCCCGACCTCGACCGCTTCCGGGAGGTCCTCGCCGCCGAACTCGCCGCCTCCGTCGCGCAGGCGCGCCTCGGCGAGGCGCTCCTGGTCGACGGCCTCGTCTCGGCCGGCGGCGTGCAGGCGGATCTCGCCGACGCGGTGGAGCGCGCCGGGCCCTTCGGCCAAGGCTCGCCCGAGCCCGTCTTCGCCCTCGCCCGCCACCGGGTCGCCGACGCCCGGGTGGTCGGCACCGGCCACGTCAAGGCGCAGCTGCGCGGCCGGGACGGCGTCGCCGTCGGGGCGATCGCGTTCCGGGCCGCCGAGGGCCCGGTCGGGCGGATGCTCCTCGCCGGCATCGGCCGCGACATCCACGCCGCCGGCTCCCTCGCCCGCGACCGCTGGCGCGGCGGCGACCGCGTCGAGCTGCGCCTCTGCGACGTCGCCGAGGCGCCCTGACGTCCCGGCCGATCGCAGCTTGACACCCGCGGGACGCCTCACCATAAGACCCGCGTCGCCCGACCGGCGGCAGCGGCCAGCCCCCCGGGGTGCGGCGGCGCGGGGGAATGTCCCGAGCGGCAAAGGGGGCGGACTGTAAATCCGCTGGCTATGCCTTCGTAGGTTCGAGTCCTACTTCCCCCACCACCTCCCCTCTCGGCGAATTGCGGTCTGCCCGGCGGCGCGGGAGATCCCCGCCGGCCTGACCGGATCGCCTCCACGCCCCGGCTTCCTGTCCCATGAGCACCTTCGGGGCGCCGCGCGCCAGGACGCCGGCTGCGGCCGGGATCGGGCACTTCCCCCGGGCCCGTCCGGTCGCGCCCATCCCTGGCGCCGCGACCGTCCGAGGTGCCGACCTCGTCGTGCGGCCTGCCCGCGATCATGCCGTCGCGCCGGCTGCCGCCGAGCGGGATGAGGACGTTCTCGCGACCATCCAGGTGGCCGCCCGTCAGCACGGGCTCCAGGGTTGGCGGGACGGGCCTCGGCCAATGGCCCGAGCCCGCCGCCCAGCGCTTCGTGCGACGAGTCCGTCCCGATGCATCCCCTGTATGAGGTAGATGCTATGAATTAACCGCAACATCACTGCTGCGCAGCCTCGATTGCACGAGGAACGATTGCAGATCGCAGTATCGTGCGGTATATTCGAACCAGTATTTGAGCAAGTTCGTGTTGGGAATTGACGGGACGCGTCGTTCGCATCTTCCGGATGGTGCGGTCAGGCTCGGTGAGCACGTCGACGTCGGCGGCGATGGAGTGCCGGGAATCGTACGGCACTCAAGTCATCGCGGTATTTTATCTCAATCGTCACGATCGAACGCGTGCTGAGCCGCGTGTAGGCGGCGAAAACCCGTCAACCGGCTTCTTGCTCACATGCCAATCCTGCCAGCGCAAGTAGCCTGATCCCCCCCTGATCCGACCGTGCCGCGGCCGTGCGCCCGCCACGTCGGGCCGCCGGGGTTCGCTCAAGGCTCAACCGTATCGCGTCGTCGGAACCTGAGCTGGGACGGGCTTTGCTGAACCCGAGACGGAGGGGACGAGATGCACAGGACGTTCTGCAGGTGCAAGCCCGACACGCGCCGGGCCGCCGTCGCGGTCTGGTCCGATTTCTGCGCGGTCCCGCCGAGCCCCGAGTTGAGGGACCGCCTCAAGTCGGAACTGGTGCAGCTCCGCTCCAGCGGGACACCGCTCGCCGCGATCCTCGCCCTCAGCCGCCAGCCGCGCAGGCTCGGGTTCAACGACGGCGTGATCATCCCGCCCGAGCAGTTTCCCCTGGGAACCTCGCAGCGTGCGATCGCGGCCGCGGCGATGGAGCGCGCGCCGCTGCGCGGCGCCGTCCGCGTGATCGTCGTGCTCGTCGACTACGCCGACAGGGCGATGACCCAGTCGGCCGAGCATTTCCGCGACCTGTTCTTCTCGACCGGGTCCCTGCCGCACGGCAGCGTCAAGGAATACTACCGCGAGGTCACGGGCGGGCTCGTCGACCTCACCGGCGAGGTGGTGGGGCCGTTGCGGCTGCCGCAGACGCTGGCCTGGTACGCGAACAACAACTTCGGCATCGGCCGGCCCACCGGCCAGGCGCGCGCCAACACGATGGCGAACGACGCCGCGGCGGCCGCCGACGGGGCCGTGAACTTCGGCCTCTACGACAACGACGGCAACGGGTTCGTCGACGCCTTCGTGGTGGTCCACGCCGGTGGCGGGGGCGAGCAGACGGGCGATCCGGGAGACATCTGGTCCCACAAGTGGACGCTCCCGAGCGCCCGCGCGGCCGACGGCAAGCAGATCTTCGCCTACCTCACGATCCCGGAGGATTGCCGCATCGGCGTGTGTGCCCACGAGCTCGGCCACCTGCTCTTCGGCTTCCCGGACCTGTACGACACCGACGACACCTCCGAGGGGGTGGGGAACTGGTGCCTCATGGGCGGCGGGTCCTGGAACGGCGGCGGCGACATTCCCGCCCACCCCTCGGCCTGGTGCAAGGTTCAGCAGGGGTGGGCCGCCACCACCAACGTCACGACTGCCGGCACGATCACCATCCCGGACGTGAAGACCAGCCGCGCCGTCCACCGATTGTGGAAGGACGGCGGCGGCGGCCCGGAGTACTTCCTGCTCGAGAATCGCCAGCGGACCGGGTACGACCAGGGTCTGCCGGGAGACGGGTTGCTGATCTGGCACGTCGACGAGAGCCAGTCGGGCAACACCGACGAGACGCACTACAAGGTCGGCCTGGTCCAGGCGGACGGAGCGCGCCACCTCGAGCTCAGCTCCAACCGCGGCGACGCGGGCGACCCCTACCCGGGCGGGGCGAGCAACACCGCCTTCACGGGCAGCAGCACGCCGAATTCCAACGCGTACGCGGGCCAGCCGACGCTGGTGTCGGTGACGAGCATCTCGGCCTCCGCCCCGACGATGTCCGCGGTCGTGCGGGTCAGCAGCAAGGGCGTCCTCAAGGAGACGATCAAGGACAACAAGGAGGTCTTCAAGGAGATCAAGGACGCCCGCGACAAGACTCCCGTCAAGGACGTCAAGGACCGCAAGGACACGGTCAAGGAGGCGAAGGAGGGCGTGAAGGAGATCAAGGACGCCCGCGACAAGACCCCCGTGAAGGACGCCAAGGACCGCAAGGATACGGCCAAGGAATCCAAGGAGGCCGTCAAGGACGTCAAGGACGGCAAGGACGCCCGCGACGGTGCGGTCTCGGCCCGCGGCGTCCCGCCGGTCTCGGACATGGCGCCGGGCGGCGGGGACGATCCGCTGCTCGCGGCCCTGCTGGCGATCGAGAGGCGGCTCGAGGTGCTCGAGGCGGGCCTCGGCGTGGCCGGCGGAGCCGAGCCCTTCATCGGCGCGGATCAGCGCCCCGACCTCCCGGGCGGCGCCGACTACGCGATGCAGGAGCGCGCGTCGTCGGGCCTGGCCCGGGGCGACCGGACCGCCAAGCTCACCCTCGACGCACCGCAATCGTGACGCCCGACTTCCTCGTCATCGCCCCGGCGGGCGACGCCTCCGCCGGCGCGGTCGCGGCCGCGCTGACGAGGCGCCACGGCGCGGGACGGGTCGCGCAGCTCCCGACCGGGCAGCTCGCGCGGTGCCGCTGGACGCACCGCGTGGCGCCAGACGGTGCGGCGCGCACTCGGCTGAGGCGGCCCGACGGCGCGGCGCTCGACTGCGCCCACGTGCGCTGCGTCCTCGACCGGATGCTCGCCCCGCCCACGCTGCCGCGCTTCGCCCGCTCGCACCCGAAGGACCGCGACTACGCGGCGGCCGAGTTCCACGCCCTGCTGGCGAGCTGGCTGGCGGGTTTCGGGCCGCGGCTGATCAACCCGGCCGGGCCCTGGACATTGGTCGGCGGCCGGCGGCCGCGGCGCGCCTGGATGCTGGACGCGGCGTCCCGCGGCCTCCCGGTCCCCCGGGACGCCCGCGCGACCGCGGGTCGGCTGCTCCCGGCGGACGCGGGTCCGCCCTCCCGGGCCGGTCGCACGAACGCCGCCCTGCCGGGATTGCCGGACGCGCTGCCGGCCTGTCGCGGCGACGAGGCCGCCCGCGGCGCACCGGCGGGGCGGGTGCTGATCGCCGGGGACTTCGTGGGCGGTTCGCTCGCCGGCGCCTTCGGCGAGGCATGCCGGCATCTGGCCGGGGGCGCCGGCTACCGGCTGGCCGGGTTCGCGTTCTCGCGGATCGGCGGCCGCCTGGTGCTGTCGGACGTCGACACGGTGCCGGCGCTGGCCGACGAGGCGGAGGTCGAGGCCGTGGCGCGGCTGCTGGCCGACGTCGCCGCGGGCGCCGGGGGCGGCCCGTGATCCTCGTCTTCGGCCGACGCGACGATCCGCCCATCGCGCTGGTGGTCGCGGCGCTGCAATCGCACGGGGCCGAGTACGCCTTCGTCGACGACCGCCACCTCGACCGCGAGGACATCGTCACCACGCTGGGGCCCGGCGGGCTCGACGGGCTGCTCGTCTCGGCAGGTCGCGAGATCCCGCTCGGCTCCGTCGGCGGCGTCTACGCCCGGATCCTCGGGCTGCCGCCCGCCGGCGACCCTTGCGCGGCGATGCGGGCCCGGGCCTTCCAGGAGATCTTCATGGAGTGGCTCGATCTCACGCCGGCGCTGGTCGTCAGCCGGCCCCGGGCGATGGCGTCCAACGCGTCGAAGCCGTTCCAGGCGCAGCTGATCGCGCGCGCCGGCTTCGCGACGCCGGACACCGTCGTGACCGACGACCTCGAGGCCCTCGCGGCCTTCCGCCGCCGCCACGCCCGCGTGGTGTTCAAGTCCGCCAGCGGGGTGCGCTCCATCGTGGAGGAACTCGGTGACGGGCATGCCCCGCGGCTGGGATATCTCCGCGACCTGCCCACCCAGTTCCAGGCCCGGGTGCCGGGCGTCGACGTCCGGGTCCACGTCGTGGGCCGGGAGGTGTTCGCCACGGAGATCGAGAGCCAGGCGACGGATTACCGGTACGCGGCACGCAGCGGGCGTGCGGCGAAGCTGCATCCCGTGGAGGTGGAGCCGGCGCTGCGCGACCGCTGCGTCGCGCTCGCCGAAGCGCTGTCGCTGCCGCTCTGCGGCATCGACCTGAGGCGCAGGCCCGACGGCGGCTGGGTCTGCTTCGAGGCGAACCCGATGCCGGCCTTCAGCTATTATGAGGAGGAGACCGGCGCACCGATCAGCGACGCCCTCGCCCGGCTGCTGATGCGCCGCTCCCCCGTGGGAAGGCTCAGCGGACATGATCCAGGCCATCGAGAACCTGACGACCATCGTGGGCACCATCCTGGGGCTCGCGAGCCACCCGAGCCTGCCGGGCTACGGCATGGTGACGCTGCGCCTCGAGGAGACGCGGCCGGTGGAGGGCAAGGCCGACCTGATCTCGAACCAGCTCGGTAAGGAGATGCAGGTCGCCGTGCGGTCGGCGTTGCTGGGCGGGGTCCGGCCCGGCGCCCGGTTGCGCTGTCGCGCGCGTCGGACGGCGGACGGCGCCATGTGCGAGGCCAACCCCGAGGCGAGCGGGTTCGCGATCCTGCCGTGACGGCGATGCCGGCGGATTCCTCAGGTGGGGCCGCTCCCCCCGGCTGGCCGCGGGCGAGCGGCCCTGGGTGGAGCGCCGCGCCGCCTGGAGGGCGCTGGTCGGGACGCCGGGATCCGGGGCGGCGGGTGCCGGACACGGCCTCAGGGCGCGGCCGATGGGCGGCCCGATGCGGCGCTGCGGCAATCCAGCACGACCGCCCGCGCGGTCTCGATGGCGATGGAGACCGCCGCCATGGTCCCGGCATCCCCGCCGTCCGCCTCCTCGGCGGCCGCCCGCATCTCGCAGACGCCGGGCGTCGCCGGCGCGGCGATCCCCGGGGGCGCGGGGTTCGGGGGATCGACGGCCCCGCCCCGCAGAGGCCGAGCGGCCGATCGTTGCCGCCGGGGGCGGTCCGCATTCTCCCGGCGTCCGGGGTGCTCGGCCGGCATCCCCGCCCGTCGCGGGCTACGGCGCGGGGCCGGACACGTCCAGACCCAGCAGCCTGGCGCGGTCCAGGAGGCGCTGAGCCGCCTTGTAGCTCGGCACCTCGATGCGGTGGCCGTCGAGCTCGGGCTGGCGCGCACCCGCGGCGCGGGCCCGCTCGAAGACCTCGATCAGGCGGTGGGCCTCCTCGATCTGCTGCGCCGAGGGCGTCAGCCGCGCGTTGACGAGGTCGACCTGGCCGGGATCGACCAGGGCCTTCGCCTTGAAGCCTCGCGCCACGGCGAAGTCCAGGTCCCGCTCGGCGTCCTCGCGGCGGGAGAAGGTGAAGGGGCAATCGATCGCCAGGACCTGGGCGGCGACGCATTCCAGGAGGAACCGGGAGCGCGCGTAGGCGAGCTCGTCCGAACCGGGGGTGCGCGCGACACCGATGTCGGCCGCCATGTCCTCGCTCGCCATGAGCATCGCCGTCACGCGCGAACTGGCCTCCGCCAGGGCGACGACGCGGATCAGAGCCGCCGCGGTCTCGATGTTCGGGACGATCTCGGTCGCGCCGATCGGGATGCCATGGTCGCGCTCGTGCCGCGTGATCTGACGATCGAGGGCGAGGATCTGGTCGGGGCTCGCGGTCTTGGCGAGGAGGATTGCCCGAGCCCCGGCCTGCATGGCCGCGGCGAGATCCTCGTAGCCGACATGCTCGAGCGGGTTGATGCGGACGGCCGGGACCGCACCGGCCGCGCGCCAGGCCTCGGCGACCGGCCCGCAGAGGCCCCGCCCCTCGCGCTTGAGATGGGCGGGCGTGAAGTCCTCCAGGTCCTGGATGAGCACGTCGGCGCCCGACCGGGCCGCCGCGCGCAGGGCCGCCTCGTCGGCGCCCGCCACGAACATCCAGGTCCTGCGCGCAGCGATGGGTCGGGTCATGCGGTCAACTCCCCTGAAGAGGGCCGCGCCCTTCATGGCAGGGGCCCTCGCGGTTTTTCAAGGCACCCGGCCGCCAGGACGCCTCGTCGCATCGGGCCGGCGGCGCTCGGGGCGGGAGCGCCTCCCGGCATCCGGGCGCCTCACGCGAACCGGTCGCGGAACTCCTTGGGTCCGACGCTCTGCGCGCGAACGAAGGCGCGCCGCATCGTCTCCTCGCTGCCGAACCCGCACCGCGCGGCCACACGCTTGACGGGCAGCTGCGTGTCGACGAGGAGCTGCCGGGCGGCCTCCACGCGCAGCCGCTCGACCGCACGGGAGGGCGTCAGGCCGGTGTGCTCGCGGTAGCGGCGGCCGAAGCTGCGCTCGCTCATGCCGACCTGCGCCGCGAGACGCGCGAGCGACAGGTCGTCGGCGAGGTGGTCCTCGATCCAGGCATGGAGCTCGGCGAAGCGCTCGTCCGACGCCTGGAGCGTCAGCACGGCGCTGAACTGCGTCTGTCCGCCCGAGCGCTTGAGGAACACCACGAGGTGGCGCGCGACCGCGAGCGCGAGGGAGCGGCCGAGATCCTCCTCGACCAGCGCCAACGCGAGGTCGATGCCGGCGGTGACGCCCGCCGAGGTCCAGATCGGGCCGTCGCGCACGAAGATGGGATCCGGATCCACGGCGACGAGGGGGAAGCGGCGCTGGAGCTCGCCGCAATACTCCCAGTGCGTGACGGCGCGCCGCCCGTCGAGGAGGCCGGCGGACCCGAGCATGAACGCGCCCGTGCAGACCGAGGCGGTGCGCCGCGCCTGCGCGGACCTGTCCCGGACCCACTCCGCGAGGCCGGCATCCGCGGCGGCGCGCAGGACGCCCTGACCGCCCGCGACGACGAGCGTGTCGACCCCGGTGCCGGCCGGCGGCAGGGCCTCCGTGGCGAAGCGCAGACCCGCCGTCGCGACGATCCCGGTGGACGCCGCGACGAGGTGGACGTCGTAGGCGCCCGGCGCTCCCCGCGCCGCGAGCTGCTCGTTCGCGGCGGTGAAGACCTGAAGCGGGCCGGCGACGTCGAGGAGCTGCACCGCCGGGAATGCCAGGATCTCGACCCGCCGCGGTGCGTTTGGCGGGATCGGAGGGGTCTTTGGCGACATCGCCATACCCTGCACCGCTATCCCGGTCCCGTCGAGCGGCACCCTGCCGGCTCGCCCCCGGAGATCGACCATGACGGCCCGAACTTTCGAGAACGTTCCTGCTCCCGACTGGCTGCTCGCCCTGTGGCAGTCGATCGACGACAAGACCTTCGGCGCGGGCTTCGACTGCTTCGCCGAGGACGCGGTCTGCAATCTCGGCGTCGCGGACTGGCACGGCCGCGAGACGATCCGCGCGAACCTGAGAGCCTTCATCGACACCGGGTTCACGGCGCGGCACGACGTGAAGGAGTACTGGGACGGCGGCGCGCTGAAGGTCTTCCGCGGCACGGTGACGATGGTGCCGGACACGGGCGGCCCGGCCGTGCACCCGACCATGACGCACTTCTTCCACATGGACGAGCGCGACCCGAGCAAGGTCCGGCACTGGTACGGCGCCGTCGGGCCGATCTCCTTCGGTTGAGCGGCACCCAGGATCCTCACGAGAGTGGAAGGCGACAGGCATGGCCGAGCACCCCGTCATCGAAATCGGATCGCTGCTGATCGACCGGCTCGATCAGATCGACCTGACCGGCCCGTTCGAAGTGCTCTCCCGGCTGCCGGGCGCGCGGCACCGGATCTACGCCCGGACGATGGAGCCGGTGCGCGACATCATGGGTCTGCGCCTCGTGCCGGACGCGACCCTCGCCGAGGCGCCCCGCCTCGACGTGCTGCACGTGCCCGGGGGCCCGGGACAGGAGGACCTGATGCGGGACGAGGCGGTCCTGAGCTGGCTGCGGGCCCAGGCCGCGGGGGCGCGAAAGGTCTTCTCGGTCTGCACGGGCGCGCTGCTGCTCGGCGCGGCGGGCCTCCTGCGCGGCCGCCGGGCGACGACGCACTGGGCCTCGCACGATCTGCTGCCCCTCTACGGCGCGACCGCGGTGGACGCCCGCGTGGTGGTCGACGGCGACTTCGTCTTCGCGGCCGGCGTCACCGCCGGGATCGACGGCGCCCTCGCGCTCGCGGCCGAACTCTGCGGCGCGCAGGCCGCCCAGCGCATCCAGCTCGACATCGCCTACGCGCCCGAGCCGCCCTTCGACAGCGGCACGCCGGACACCGCGCCGGCCTCCGTGCTGGCGGCCGCCCGCGCCGCCGGCGCCGACCTTCGCAGGCGGCGCGAGGAGACCGCCGCGCGGTTCGCGGCCGCCGCCGCCGCGGGCGAGGCGGC
>NZ_QOWC01000039.1 GCF_003574465.1 Methylobacterium crusticola | reverse complement strand
TATGGCTTAGGTAACTGTCCACACGGGCTAGGGGTGGGTAAAATCCACCCCTGTCCATGCCTATATATGGGACATCCGTTGGACACGATGGCTGCGATCTCAACCTAAGTCACTGAGATCGCTGGCGCTCCCAAGGGGACTCGAACCCCTGTTTTCGCCGTGAGAGGGCGACGTCCTAGACCGCTAGACGATGGGAGCTTGCCCGGCGGATGGCGGGGGGTATAGCGACGGGGCCGGATGGGCACAAGCCTGAATCGCGGCGGTCGCGGCGGATTTTCCGGAGAGGTGAAGCGGGTGGCGGGCGAGGGTGGGCTGCGGGAGGCGGTGATCCCGGCGGGCGAGGGGACGGACCGGCTCGACCGGGCGTTGGCGCGGCTCTGGCCGGACCTGTCGCGCAGCCGGTTGCAGGCCCTCATCCGGGAGGGGTGCGTGCGCCTGGACGACGCGGCGGCGGCTGATCCCAGCGTCAGGGTCGCGCCCGGGCAGCGCGTCGCGGTCGCCGTGCCGGCCCCGCGCCCGGCCGAGCCCGCGGGGGAGGCGCGCGCGCTCGCCATCGTGCACGAGGACGACGACCTCGTCGTGGTCGACAAGCCGGCCGGGCTCGTCGTGCATCCCGGGCCCGGCAACGAGACCGGGACCCTGGTGAACGCGCTCGTGGCGCATTGCGGCGAAAGCCTCTCGGGCATCGGCGGCGTGGCCCGGCCCGGCATCGTCCACCGCCTCGACAAGGACACGAGCGGCCTCCTCGTGGTGGCCAAGACGGACCTCGCGCATCAGGGCCTCTCGGCGCAGTTCGCCGATCACGGGCGCTCCGGCCCCCTCGAGCGGGCCTACCTGGCGCTGGTCTGGGGCGTGCCGGAGCCGCGGGCCGGGACCATCGCGGCGGCGCTCGCGCGCTCGGAGCGCAACCGCGAGAAGATCGCCGTGGTGCGCGAGGGCCGGGGCCGCCACGCCATCACCCACTACCGGACGGAGGCGGTGCTCGGGAGCGGGGAGCCGGTCGGGCTGGTGCGGTGCCGGCTCGAGACCGGGCGCACGCACCAGATCCGCGTGCACCTCGCCCATCGCGGCCACCCCCTGCTCGGGGACGCGGTCTACGGCGGCGCGTTCCGGACCAAGGCCCACCGCCTCGACGCGGCCGCGCGGGCGGCACTCGACGCGCTGGGCAGGCAGGCGCTGCACGCAAGCCTGCTCGGCTTTGCCCACCCGAGAACGGGGGAGACCCTGCGCTTCGAGAGCCCGCCGCCCCCCGACCTCGCCCGGCTGATCGCGGCGCTCGGGCCCGCCCCGGCCGCCGGATCGCCCGCGACACGACGGCTCGTGGCCGAGTGACACGGGCCGGGGCGAACGGTTACGCACGCACCAAATCGCCGTTCGCGCGTTACCGGCGACATGCGTCGCTACCCGGCCGTGCCGTTCTCTGCTAAGGTGGCGGATCGAACGGCCGGCCCGCGGGGAGGCCATTCGCGCTCGCCCGGACAGGGGAGCTTCTAGGAGGTTGGAATGGCTGCTGCACTTCCCGTGCTCGCCAACGAAGGGGGTCTGTCCCGCTATCTCGACGAGATCCGCCGGTTCCCGATGCTGGAGCCGACGGAGGAGTACATGCTCGCCAAGAGCTGGCGCGAGCATGGCGACCGGGATGCGGCCCACAAGCTCGTCACCTCCCACCTGCGGCTCGTGGCCAAGATCGCCATGGGCTATCGCGGCTACGGCCTGCCGATCGGCGAGGTGGTGTCGGAGGGCAACGTCGGCCTGATGCAGGCCGTGAAGCGCTTCGACCCCGACAAGGGCTTCCGCCTCGCCACCTACGCGATGTGGTGGATCAAGGCGGCAATTCAAGAATACATCCTGCGGTCGTGGTCCCTGGTGAAGATGGGCACGACGGCGAACCAGAAGAAGCTGTTCTTCAACCTGCGCAAGGCCAAGGGCCGGATCTCGGCCCTCGACGAGGGCGACCTGCGCCCCGACCAGGTCAAGCAGATCGCCACGCGGCTCGGCGTGCCCGAGCAGGACGTGATCGAGATGAACCGCCGCCTCGGCGGCGACGCCTCGCTCAACGCGCCCTTGCGCGAGGAGGGCGAGGGCGAGTGGCAGGACTGGCTCGTCGACGACAGCCCGACCCAGGAGACGGTGCTGGCGCGCGAGCAGGAGGGGCAGAACCGCCTCGCCGCCCTCAAGGACGCCCTGGGCGTGCTCAACCCGCGCGAGCGCCGCATCTTCGAGGCGCGCCGGCTCGCCGACGATCCCATCACCCTCGAGGATCTCTCGAGCGAGTTCGGCGTCTCCCGCGAGCGGGTGCGCCAGATCGAGGTGCGCGCCTTCGAGAAGGTTCAGGACGCCGTCAAGCGCAACCTCGCCACCCGCGAGGCGCCCAAGGCCGGGGTCCCGGCCTGAGAGCGTCTCCGACCGCCCTCACGGCTGTCCCGACCTGAAGGCGCCGGGCCCCGCCCTCACAGCTATCCCCCGGCCTGAGGGCGGCCGCGGCTGGCCCTCACGGCTGCCACTGCTCGAAGGCCTCGCGCAGCACCTTCTCGCCGGCGCTGCCCTTCTCGAACGTGAGGATCGCGCGGCCTCCCGCGGCGTAGCGGATCGGCAGGTCGATCCAGTTGCGCTTCAGGATCAGGTCGGTGTTGCGGTCGATGTCGGACTTCAGGTTCGAGAGCCCGATCAGGAAGAGGTTGTCGCGCACCGGAACGGGCAGGCCGGAGACGGGCGAGCCGCGGCTCGATTCGTCGTCCTTGAACTGGATCAGGCCGACGTCCCGCACCGTCCGGTTGGGGTCCGTGGTGACGAAGGCGAGCTCCACGATGTGCGAGGCCGGCAGCGTGGCGTCGGTGTTGCGCCGCAGGACCAGGTTGAGGGTCAGCCCGGCCTCCGGCGCCTCCACGGCGGCCCGCACCACGGTCTGGAGCGGCTGGCCCTGCCCGGCATTGACGGCGTCGAGCCGCCACACCACCCGCCCCTGCGTCGCCTTCGGGGCGTTGTTCGGCCCGCCGCCCTCCTCGTAGAGCGTGGCGCGCTGGGCGACCGCGATATCGGGGGTCGGCGCGCCGCGCCCCGACGCGGCCGGGGTGGAGGACGCCGGCGCGGGCGGCGCGCGCTCGCCGCCGACCCGGTCGGCGAACTTCGAATCCTGGCTCTCGGCGGGCCGGTTCGGGCCGGTCTCGGCGAGGCTGCCCGGCAGGGCGGCCGGGTTGTCGCGCAGGGACCAGGCCGCGACCGCGATCGCCCCGACGACCGCGGCCAGCACCGCCGCCACGATGCCGTTGCGCAGGAGGCGGGAGCGGTCGCGCTTCGGCTTCACCACGTCGATGCGCGGGCGCCGGGGCGCCGCGACGCCGTCCTCGGCCGGCTCTCCCTCGGCCTCGCCGGGCTCGGGCATCGCCTTGGGGCGCGGGGCGACCGGGACCTTGAGCTCGACCGGCGGCCCGGGCTCGGGCAGCCCGTCCGCCGGATGCGCCTCGGGCAGGGGCTCGGGGCCGGGGGGCGGCTCGGGCGGCCGGAACGACCGCTCCGGCAACTCCGCGAACGCCGCCGCCCTGTGGGCGAGTCCGCCCAGGGCGGGTCCGCCCAGGGCGGGTTCGGCATGGACGGGCTCGGCACTGTCGGGCTCGGCGTACGCCGCCTCCGGCGCGTCGCCGCGGCGGGCGGGCGCGAGGGCTTCCGCCTCGACCCGGACCGGCTCGGAGGGCGAGGGCTCGAACCGGGCCGGTTCCATGACGGCCGCCCCGGCCGGCTCGGCCCCGGTCGGCTCGGCCCCGGTCGGCTCGGCCCCGGCCGGGGCCGGGAGCACGCCCCCGTGCTCGGCCTCGAGGCGGCCGATCGCGTCGTCGAGCGAGACGCGCTCCGCCTCGATGTCGGCCTCGGACAGGGGCGGGTCGAGGGAGCGGAGCTGTCCGATCAGCGCCGCGCGGGCGCGCTCGTAGACCGTGTGCCGCATCTCGGGCGACGGGTCGGGCAGCGCGTCGAGCGCGCGGGCGAGCAGGGGATAGTAATCGGCCATGATCCGCGCCTGCCATGTCGCGCCCAGCGTCGCGCGTCAAGCTTCGCCGACCAGTTAATCCCGCGGCGCCCGACTTGCGACCGGGTTCGGGGACGGGCCTCAATCCTCGAAAGGGTTATGCACCAGGATCGTATCGTCGCGCTCCGGCGAGGTCGAGAGCAGCGCCACCGGGGCACCGATCAGCTCCTCGATCCGGCGCACGTACTTGATCGCCTGGGCCGGCAGCTCCGCCCAGGAGCGGCCGCCCGCCGTGGTCTCGCTCCAGCCCTCGATGGTCTCGTAGACCGGCTCCACCCGGGCCTGGGCAGCCTGGCTCGCCGGCAGGTGGTCGATCTCGCGGCCGTCGAGGCGGTAGCCGGTGCAGATCCTGATCGACGCGAACCCGTCGAGGATGTCGAGCTTCGTCAGCGCGATGCCGTCGATGCCGGAGGTCCGCACGGTCTGGCGCACCAGGGCGGCGTCGAACCAGCCGCAGCGGCGCTTGCGCCCGGTGACGACGCCGAACTCGCGGCCGCGCTCGCCGATCCGCTCGCCGACGGCGTCGGTCAGCTCGGTCGGGAACGGGCCCTCGCCGACCCGCGTGGTGTAGGCCTTGACGATGCCCAGGACGTAGCCGATCGCCGAGGGGCCGAGGCCCGAGCCCGTCGCCGCCTGGGCCGCCACGATGTTGGACGAGGTCACGTACGGGTAGGTGCCGTGGTCGACGTCGAGGAGCGCGCCCTGGGCGCCCTCGAACAGGATGCGCTTGCCGGCGCGGCGGGCCTCGTCGAGGAGCGACCAGACCGTGTCGGCGAAGGGCAGGATCTTGGGGGCGATGGCCAGGAGCTCGGCCTTCAGGGCGTCGGCGTCGATCTCCTCGATCCCGAGCCCGCGGCGGAGCGCATTGTGGTGGGCGAGGAGCCGCGCGATCTTGGCGGCCAGCATGTCGGCGTCGGCGAGGTCCACGACCCGGATCGCCCGGCGGCCGACCTTGTCCTCGTAGGCCGGCCCGATGCCCCGCTTGGTGGTGCCGATCTTCAGGACCGCGTTCGAGGTCTCGCGGAAGTGGTCGAGCTCCCGGTGCAGGGGCAGGATCAGGGTGGCGTTGTCGGCGACCCGCAGGTTCTCCGGCGTGATCGCCACGCCCTGCTGGCCGAGGCGGGCGATCTCGTCGACGAGGTGCCAGGGATCGACCACGACGCCGTTCCCGATCACCGACAGGGTGCCGCCCCGCACCACCCCGGAGGGCAGCAGGGACAGCTTGTAGGTGGTGCCGTCGATCACGAGGGTGTGGCCGGCATTGTGCCCGCCCTGGAACCGGACCACGACGTCGGCCTGCTCGGAGAGCCAGTCGACGATCTTGCCCTTGCCCTCGTCGCCCCACTGGGCGCCCACGATGACGACGTTCGTCATTCGGTCCAACCTGTCACTGGTTCCATCGCGCACGAAAAGCCCCGGCGCGCGGGCGCGGGGTTCTGCTGCGTGACGGCGATGCCGCGGGTGCGGTCTTGGGCGATCCGGGGCGGGAAAGCAAGCAAGGCCCCGGGCGCCGCCCGGGCCGCCCCGGGGTGCCCGCGGGGCGCTACTTGGCCTCGGTCCCGGGCGCCTGGCCCGGAAGCTGGCCGGGCCTGATCACCGGCGTCGTGTTCGGGCTCGGCTCGGGCGGGCGCACAGCCATGTCGGGGGCGCCCGTCGCGGGCGGCGCGATCACGCCGTCCGACTTCTGGAGGCGGTCGCTCAGGGTCGAGCCCGTCGTGTCGGAGCGGTCGGCATTCGAGGTCGCGTCGCCCGGCCGGACCTTCTCGGGGATGGTCTGGTTCAGGGGCGGCAGGTTCGGGTCGCGGTCGCGCCCCTTGAGGGGCACGTCGGGCGATTGGGCGAGGGCGGCGGTGCTGAGGAGCCCCGCCAGCGCCAGCATTCCGCCGCGCATCAGCTTGGACATCGTTGTCTCCCAGGAGGGTTCCCTGGGGAAACCGGCCCGGGCCCGGTCCGGTTCCGGCCGCGCTTGGGGGCGGCCGGTCCGAGGTTCCGCCGCGGCGGCGGGCAGATCAGCCCGCCGCGGCGGCCATCTCCAGGTAGAGCCCGCGCAGGCGCCGCGTCATCGGCCCGGGCTGGCCGCCGCCGACCCGGGACCCGTCGATCTCGATCACCGGCATCACGAACGCGGAGGCGCTGGTGAAGAACGCCTCGGCCGCGCCGAGCGCCTCCTCCACCGTGAAGGCCCGCTCCTCGACCGTGAGGCCGTGCTCCTCGGCGAGCCGCATCACGGCCCGCCGGGTGATCCCGGGCAGGAGCGCCGTCGAGAGGGGGCGGGTGACGACGCGCCCGTCCTGCGTGATGATGAAGGCCGTCGAGGAGCCGCCCTCGGTCACGAGGCCGTCCTCGTGCATCCAGGCCTCGGCGACGCCGGCGGCGGCGGCCTGCTGCTTGGCCAGCACCTGCGCCAGCAGCGCCACCGACTTGATGTCGCGCCGCTTCCAGCGCAGGTCCTCGACCGTGATGACCTTGGCGCCGCGCTCCGCCAGGGGGTTCGCCGCCACGGTCTTGGCCTGCGTGAACATCACCACGGTGGGCGGCGTGCCCTCGGGCGGGAAGGCGAAGTCGCGCTCGGCCACCCCGCGCGTGACCTCCATGTAGACGAGGCCCTCGGCGAGGCCGTTGCGGGCGACGAGTTCCTCCTCCAGCCGCGTCCACTCGGCCGCGTCGTAGGGATTGCGGATCCCGATCTCGCCGAGCGAGCGGTCGAGCCGCGCGAGGTGCGCGGCATTGTCGACGAGCCGGCCGCCCAGGACCGCGCTGACCTCGTAGATCCCGTCGGCGAACAGGAACCCGCGGTCCATGATCGGGATCGTGGCCTCCTCGAACGGGACGAAGCGGCCGTTGACGTAGACGATGCGGGACATGCGGTGTTCCTCTCCGGGGCGTCGCCGGGGCCGGCCCTTCAAGCACCAGGCGGCGCGGGCCCGCAAGGGCGGATCGCGCGGCGGGGTTGCAGGAATCGTGCGCGGGACGCCGCGCGCGGCGGTTGCGCGCCCGGCGCCCCGCGCCCTATCGTCCGCCCGCTCACCTCGAGGACCTCTCCATGCGGCTCACCTGCGACGCGAAGGGCGTCTTTCCCATCGCCCCGACCCCGTTCCACCCGGACGGCCGCATCGACGAGGCCTCGGTCGACCGGATGACCGACTTCTACGGCAGCATCGGCGCCACCGGCCTGACGGTGCTCGGCATCATGGGCGAGGCGCCCAAGCTCGACGGCGCCGAGGCGGTGGCGGTGGCGGCCCGGGTGATCCGGCGCACGGCCCTCCCGGTGATCATCGGCGTCTCGGCCCCGGGCTTCGCCGCCATGGCGTCGCTGACCCGGGCGGTGATGGATGCGGGCGCGGCCGCCGTGATGATCGCGCCGCCGCCCAGCCTGAGGACGGACGACCAGATCGTCGCGTACTACGCCCAGGCCGCCGAGGTGATCGGGCCCGACGTGCCCTTCGTGATCCAGGACTACCCGCTGACCCTGAGCGTCGTGATGACGCCGGGCGTGATCCGGCGGATCGTCGCCGACAACCCGTCCTGCGTCATGCTCAAGCACGAGGACTGGCCGGGCCTGGAGAAGATCTCGGCCCTGCGCGGCTTCCAGCGCGACGGCTCCCTGCGGCCGATCTCGATCCTGTGCGGCAACGGCGGCCTCTTCCTCGACTTCGAGTGCGAGCGCGGCGCCGACGGCGCCAACACCGGCTACGCCTTCCCGGAGATGCTGGTCGACGTGGTGCGGCTCGCGGTGGCCGGCGAGCGCGAGCAGGCCCACGACATCTTCGACGCCCACCTGCCGCTGCTGCGCTACGAGCAGCAGCCCGGGATCGGCCTCGCGGTGCGCAAGTACGTGCTCATGCGCCGGGGCATCCTGGCCTCGGACGCCCAGCGCAAGCCCGCCGCGGGCCTCTCGGCGGCCGCGCGGGCGGAGGTCGACTTCCTCCTCGCGCGCCTCGCCCGCCACGACCCGCGCGCGCGGCTCTAGGACGCGCCCCCGCCGAGGCGGACACCGGCCGCGGCGCCGGGGGGGCGCCGCTCACCCGCCCGCGCCGAAAACCCGGCGGAAGATCGTGTCGACGTGCTTGTGGTGGTAGCCGAGGTCGAAGCACTCCGCGATCGCCGCGGGCGGGAGCGCGGCGGTGACCTCGGGGTCGGCCTGGAGCAGGGCCAGGAACTCGCCCTCGCCGCGCCAGACCGGCATCGCGTTGCGCTGCACCAGCCGGTAGGCGTCCTCGCGGGAGATGCCGGCCTGGGTGAGGGCCAGCAGCACCCGCTGCGAGTGGACGAGGCCGCCGAGGCGGTCGAGGTTGCGCTGCATCTGCTCGGGGTAGACGAGCAGCTTGTCGACGACGCCCGTGAGGCGCGCCAGGGCGAAGTCCAGCGTGATGGTGGCGTCCGGCCCGATCATGCGCTCGACCGAGGAGTGCGAGATGTCGCGCTCGTGCCAGAGCGCCACGTTCTCCATCGCCGGCAGCGCGTAGGAGCGCACCATGCGGGCGAGCCCGGTGAGGTTCTCGGTGAGCACGGGGTTGCGCTTGTGGGGCATGGCGGAGGAGCCCTTCTGCCCCTCGGAGAAGTACTCCTCGGCCTCCAGGACCTCGGTGCGCTGGAGGTGGCGCACCTCGGTCGCGAGGCGCTCGATGGACGAGGCGACGACGCCGAGCGTCGCGAAGAACATGGCGTGCCGGTCGCGCGGGATCACCTGCGTCGAGACGGGCTCGGCCGCGAGCCCCATCTTCTCCGCCACGTACGCCTCGACCCGGGGGTCGATGTTGGCGAAGGTGCCGACGGCGCCCGAGATGGCGCAGGTGGCGATCTCGGCCCGGGCGGCGACGAGGCGGGCGCGGGCGCGGGCGAACTCGGCGTAGGCCTGCGCCAGCTTGAGCCCGAACGTCACCGGCTCGGCGTGGATGCCGTGCGAGCGGCCGATGGTGGGGGTGAGCTTGTGCTCGAAGGCCCGCCGCTTGAGGGCGGCGAGGAGCGCGTCGACGTCGGCGATCAGGAGGTCGCTCGCCCGGGCGAGCTGCACCGCGAGGCAGGTGTCGAGGACGTCCGACGAGGTCATGCCCTGGTGCACGAAGCGCGCCTCGGGCCCGACGATCTCCGCGAGGTGGGTCAGGAACGCGATCACGTCGTGCTTCGTGACCCGCTCGATCTCGTCGATGCGGGCGACGTCGAACACGGCCTCCCGGCCCTTCGCCCAGATCGTCTCCGCGGCCTCCCTGGGGACGACGCCGAGCTCCGCCAGGGCCGTGGTGGCGTGCGCCTCGATCTCGAACCAGATGCGGAAGCGCGTCTCGGGCGACCAGATCGCCGTCATCTCGGGCCGGCTGTAGCGGGGGACCATCGGGGGCTCCTGGACTTTCCGGCGTTCGCGCAACCGCTTGGAAAGACGGGTGGAACGGTGCACGGCCGGGGGACGGGGCGGTGCCCGATGGCTATTGGAAGGGCGCCCCGATGGCAAGGACGCGGCCCGCCGGCCCCCCGCCGCCGCGGGCGGCCCGGACCCTGGCGCGAGACCGGCCGGTCTGCTACCAGGCGAAGCTGGAGTATTCCAGGAACGACAGAGCCCGGGATCGTGCCGCCACCGCGCATGGATGCGCCGCTCGCCGCGGACCGGCACGGAGCCGAGATCTCGGCCGGGCGCGCCCTGCGCCTCGTCGTTGCGGCGACCCTGGTCCTGCCCGTCCCGGTGTTCGCCACCGCCTCGGCCCTGTCCTGCCGCTGGCGCGAGGCGCGGGGCCGCCTCGCGCGCGACGGGGTGCGCGAGCACGCGATCGAGGTCTCCGAGACGCACCACCTCGTCGCCCGGCAGGGCAACCCGATGCTCGTCGGCCTCGACGACGGGCAGATCCGCGCCCGCGACGCCCTGCCGGAGGAGGGCGGCCGGCTGACGATCGAGACCGCCGGCGCCGTCCTCGACGATTCTCGCGCCGGCCCCCAGCGCGACGGGGAGGCGGGGGAACACGTCCTGGTGGCCGTGACCGACCATGGCGCCGGCATGGCGCGGGAGCTGATGCGGCGGGCCTTCGAGCCGTTCGTCACCACCAGGGACCAGGGCAAGGCCACCGCGCTCGGGGCTCGCGCAGGTCTACGGCTTCATCAGACCGTCGGGCGGCCACGCGAAGCCTTGCTCGGAGATCGCCAGCGGCACGACGGTGAGGCTCCACCTGCCGGACGGGACCGGCCCCGGGCACCGGCGCGCCGCGCCCGAGCCGACGGTGCCGCTCCTCGCCGTCACGAGCACGACGGTGCTGGTGGTCGCGGACGAGGCGGGCGCGCGCCCGCTCACCGGCGAGGCGCTTCAGGAGGTCGGCTACCGGGTCGTCGCCGCGGACGGAGCCGCCGCGGCCCTGGCGCTGCTCTCGGCCCATCCGGAGATCGCGCTCCTGCTGAACGACTCGGTGAGACCGGAGGCGAGCGGCCGCAAGCTCGCCGACGCGGCGCTCCGGCGGCGACCTGACCTGAAGGGAGTGTTCATGACCGGCTCCGCGCGCAACGCCGTGCTCGACCCCGGCACGCTCGACCCCGGCACGCTCGACCCCGGCACGCTCGACCCCGGCACGCACCTCATCACGAGGCCCTCCACCCTGGCGCAGATCGCCCTCGCGGTGCGGACCGTCATGACCGAGAGCCGGGACGCGGGCGCGGGGCGGGATCCGGCATGAGCCGGCTCGCGCTCCTGGTGGCCGGGGCCTTCTTCATGGAGTTCCTCGACGCCACCATCATCGTCACCGCCCTGCCGACAATGGCGCCCGACCTCGGTGCGCGTGCCGTCGATCTGCACGCCGGCATCACCGCCTACCTGCTCACGGTCGCGATCTTCATCCTGCCGAGCGGGTGGATGGCCGAGCGCTACGGCCCGCGGCGCGTCTTCACCGGGGCGGTGCTGCTGTTCACGGGCGCCTCCGTGCTGTGCGGGCTCGCCGGCTCAGCCCCGGCCTTCGTGGCCGCGCGGGCGCTCCAGGGGGTCGGCGGGGCCATGATGGTCCCGGTCGGCCGCCTCGTCGTCCTGCGCACGACGGCCAAGCCCGACCTCCTGCGGGCCATCGCGCTCCTGACCTGGCCGGCGCTCACCGCCCCGCTGATCGGCCCGCCGCTCGGCGGCTTCATGGCCGAGCACTTGTCGTGGCGCCTGATCTTCTTCGTCAACCTGCCGGTCGGGCTCGCCGGCGCCGCCCTGGCGCTGCGCCTCGTCCCGGCGAGCGCCGGCGCCGGGGAGGCGGGCCCGCAAGGCGCGTTCGACTGGCGCGGCTTCCTCCTGGCAGCGGCGGCCAGCGGGTTCGGCCTCTACGCCCTCGACCTCGTGGGCGAGGCCGGGCGGAGCGTCCGCGAGGCGCTGCCGCCGGGCCTCGTCGCGCTCGCCTGCGGGGCGCTCCTCGCCCGCCACCTGCGCCGCCACCCGCGGCCGATCTTGGACCGCGCCCCCCTGGCGGTCGACACCTTCCGGGCCGCCTTCCTGGGCGGGACCGCGATCCGGGTGCTGATCAGCGCCGTGCCGTTCCTGCTGCCGCTGATGTTCCAGCTCGGCCTCGGCCTCGACGCCTTCCACGCCGGTCTCCTGGTGCTGGCGCTGTTTGCCGGCAACATCGGCATCAAGCCGCTCACCACGCCGATCCTGCGGCGGCTCGGCTTCCGGACGGTGCTGGGGGCGAACGGCGCCTTTCAGGCCGCCACGATGCTCGGCTGCGCCCTGGTCGGCCCGGCGACGCCGATGCCCGCCATCGTGGCGCTGCTCGTGGTCTCGGGCGCCTCGCGCTCGCTGCAATTCACGGCGCTCAACTCGCTCGCCTTCGCGGACGTGCCCGCGCGCAGCATGGCGACGGCCAACACCCTGTTCAGCATCGCGTTCCAGGCGAGCCTCGGCCTCGGCGTCGCCCTCGGCGCCCTGTTGCTGCGCACCGGCAGCCTCGCGCGCGGCACGGCCGACGCGCCGGTGCTGGAGGATTTCCACCTCGCCTTCGCGGCCCTCGCCGCCCTCACGCTCGCGGCGGCCCTCAACCACCTGCGCCTCGCCGCCGCGGCCGGGCAGGCCGTGTCGGGACGCCCCCGGACCGGGTCCTGAGGGCCTCCCCGGCCGCCCCGGATCGAGGGTCCCGGGCGCCGCCGCCCGGGGGCGGTCCCTCACTCCACCCGGGCCCAGCCCTGCGGCAGCAGCCGCTCCTGGGGGGCGAACTTCGCCTTGTAGTCCATCTTGCGCGAGCCCTCGACCCAGTAGCCGAGGTAGAGGTAGGGCAGGCCGAGGCTCCGCGCGCGCTCGATGTGGTCGAGGATCATGTGGGTGCCCAGCGACCGGTCGGCCTCGGCGGGGTCGTAGAACGAGTAGACCATCGAGAGCCCGTCCGAGAGCACGTCGGTGAGGCAGACGGCCAGGGGCGCGCCGATCCCGCGGCCATTGATGGCGGTGTCGGGGCCGCGCCGGCGGTAGACCACGAGGTGGGTCTCGACGTGGCTGTCCTCGACCATCATGGCGTAGTCGAGCACCGTCATGTCGACCATGCCGCCGTCGCCGTGGCGGGCGTCGAGGTAGCGGCGGAACAGGGCGTACTGCTCGGAGGCGGGGCGGTTCGGCTGGGGCTGGCCGACGAGGTCGCGGTTGCGCCGCAGGACCCGGCGCTGGCTGTCGCTCGGCCGGAAGTCGCCCACCACCACGCGGACGGAGACGCAGGCCCGGCAGGTCTCGCAGGCGGGCCGGTAGGCGATGGTCTGGGAACGGCGGAAGCCGCCCTGGGTCAGGATCTCGTTGAGATCCCGCGCCCGGCGGCCGACGAGGTGGGTGAACACCTTCCGCTCCTGCTGCCCCGGCAGGTAGGGGCAGGCCGAGGGCGCGGTGAGGTAGAACTGGGGTGCGTCGCGCGGGTGGCTGGTCACGCTTCGAATCGCTCGCAGGCCGCGGCTGTCACAGGCACCGCTTGGGAATAAGATAGCATCTGCGCCCGGCGTCTCAACCGTGAGAGTTTGACGCCGGGGTGAAATCCCCGCGGGGATATCCCTGACGGCGCCCCCGACCGCCCGGGCGGCGCGTCATGCCGCCCGCACCACGCCGAGGCCGATCAGGAGGTCGTGGCCCATGCGCCGGTCGGCGCGCAGGATGCCCAGGCCGACATCGACGAGCCAGAGCAGGAAGGTCGAGAGCGCGACGTAGAACAGGAGGGCGTGGACCGCCGCGGTGATCCAGTCGACCGGGCCGCCATCCGCCCGCACCGCCCGCAGGCCCAGCATCCGCATGCCGAGCGTGCTCTGCCGGGCGCCGCCGACCGTGATGGCGCTGTACAGGATGCCGCTCGCCGGCAGGATCGCGTAGAGGGCCCACCCGAACCCGAACGTGACGACGCCGAGGAGCGCGATGGCGATCCAGAGCACGCAGGTGAAGCCGAAGATGAACACGATGTCGAGCAGGTAGGCGAAGAAGCGCCGGCTCAGCGAGCCGTACTCGACGCGCACCGGCGGCGGCGCCTGCCAGCCCAGCGGCGGGACATCCTGCCGCCAGCCGTCGCCCGGCCCGGGGCCGCCCTGCCAAGAATTGCCCTGCCAAGAATCGCCCTGCGACGAATTCGCCATGGTCCCGCTCCGCCTCGCATCGGCTCTCGCCTAAGGTGGGCCCGGCCGGTGCGGCGCTCAAGGGCGGCCGTCAACTTCCCGTGACGGCGGTGCCGTGGGGGCCGATGCGGCGCGGGTTCAGGCCCTCGTCCGACAGCCGCGCGAGGATCTCGCCGGTGTGGTGGGGGCCGCGGGTCTCGATGGTGACGTCGATGGACACGCTCTTGGCCGGCACGTCGAGGTGGAGGCGGCCGTGGGAGACCTCCAGGATGTTGGCGCCGAGCTCGCCGAGGCGCCCGGCGACGCGGCCGAGCACGCCGGGCCGGTCGCTCGCCGTCATCCGGAAGGAGACGATGCGGTCCTCCCGCTCGAGCTCCCGCACCATCACGGAGGCGAGCAGCCGGGCGTCGATGTTGCCGCCGCAGAGCACGAGCCCGACGGTGCGGCGCGCGAACAGCTCCGGCCGGGCCAGCAGGGCGGCGAGGCCGGCGGCGCCCGCGCCCTCGGCCAGGCTGCGCTGGAGGGTGGCGTAGTCGTGGACCGCCCGCTCGATCTGGGGCTCGTCGACCAGCACGATCTCCGCCACCCGGTCGCGGATGATCGGCAGGGTGAGCTGGCCCACGGCCTTGACGGCGATGCCCTCGGCGAGGGTCGGGCCGCCGATGGGCCGGGCGCCGCCGTCGATGGCGTTGAGGAACGAGGGGTAGAGCGCCGCCTCGACGCCGTAGAGCGCGACGTCGGGACGGTGGCTCGCCGCGACCGCGATGCCGGCCATGAGCCCGCCGCCGCCGATCGGGACCACCAGGCAGTCGAGGTCCGGGGCATCCTCCAGCATCTCGCGGGCGATCGTGCCCTGGCCCGCCATCACGGCGGGGTCGTCGTAGGGATGGACCAGGACCAGGCCCCGGCTCTCGACGAGCGCCCGGGCCCGGGCCGCCGCCTCCACCAGCGTCTCGCCCTCGAGCACCACGGTGGCGCCGTGCGCGCGGGTGTTCTCCACCTTCACGAGCGGCGTCGTCGCCGGCATCACGATGGTGGCCGGGATGCCCATGCGGCGCGCGTGGTAGGCCACCGCCTGGGCGTGGTTGCCCGCCGACATCGCCACCACGCCGCGCCGGCGCTCGTCGGGATCGAGGGCGCTCAGGCGGTTGACGGCGCCGCGCTCCTTGAAGGCGCCGGTGGCCTGCATGTTCTCGTGCTTCACGAGCACGCGGGCGCCGGTGAGCTCCGAGAGGCGGGGCGCCGGGACGAGCGGCGTGCGCAGGACGTGGCCCCGGATGGTCCCGGCCGCCCGGGCGACGTCGTCCGGGGTGATGGCGTAGCGCTCGCTCAAACGGGTGCTCCCGGGCCTGCCGCTGCGCCAGTCTACGCGGTCCGGCGCGGGCCGTCGCGGCGAACCTCGCGGCACCGCGCCCAGGCCGCGGCGCCGGGCCGCGCCTCAGCCCGCGCCCGGCTCCGCCCGGGCGGCGTCGGGCGTGTCGAGGTAGTAGTGCTTGAGCAGGTAGAGGGCCGCGCCCCCGATCGCGCCGCGGTCGCTCGTCACCTCGGCGAGGTCGGCCCGGCCGAACTCCGAGAAGCGGCAGACCGCGAAGCGCGGCGTCGTTGCGCGCCCGTCGCGCTCCTGCGCGAAGTCGATGCGGACGCTGCGGGGCTGGGCGGCGGGCGCGGTGCGCAGCACCTGCACCCGCTCGCCGGCCGGGACGAGGGTCGGCAGCACCCGGCGGCAGGTCCGGGCCTGCTCCGGGTCGACGGCGGCCGCGCAGGCCGTGAGGGAGACGAGGCCGGCGAGGGCGAGGAGCCGGGGGTTCACCCCGCCCGCAGCCGCTCGGCCACCCGGGGCGCGAAGTAGGTGAACATCCCGTCGGCCCCGGCGCGCTTGAAGGCCATCAGGCTCTCCACCATCGCCCGCTCGCCGTCGAGCCAGCCGTTCTGCGCCGCCGCCGCGATCATCGCGTACTCGCCCGAGACCTGGTAGGCGAAGGTCGGCACCGCGAACGTGTCCTTCACCCGCCGGATCACGTCGAGGTAGGGCATGCCGGGCTTCACCATCACCGAATCGGCGCCCTCGTCGAGGTCGAGGGCGACCTCCCGCAGGGCCTCGTCGGTGTTGCCCGGGTCCATCTGGTAGGTGCGCTTGTCGCCCACCAGCGTGGCGCTGGTGCCGATCGCGTCCCGGAAGGGGCCGTAGAAGGCGCTGGCGTACTTCGCCGCGTAGGCCATGATCTGCACGTCGCGAAAGCCCGCCCCGTCGAGGCCGGCCCGGATGGCGCCGACGCGGCCGTCCATCATGTCGGAGGGGGCGATCACGTCGGTGCCGGCCTCGGCCTGGATCAGGCTCTGCTCGACGAGGAGCGCCACCGTCTCGTCGTTGACGATCACGCCGTCGTCGAGGAGCCCGTCGTGGCCGTGGCTGGTGTAGGGGTCGAGGGCGACGTCCGTGATGATCCCGATCTGCGGCACCGCCGCCTTCACGGCCCGCACCGCCCGGCAGACCAGGTTGCCGCGGTTGAGCGCCTCCGACCCGGTGGCGTCGCGCAGGGACGGGTCGACGTAGGGGAAGAACGAGATCGCCGGGATCGCCAGGGTGGCGGCCCGCTCGGCCGCCCGCACCGCCTCGTCCACCGAGAGCCGGTCGACCCCCGGCATCGAGGCCACCGGCTCGCGCCGGCCCTCGCCCTCGATCAGGAAGATCGGCCAGATCAGGTCGTCCACCGTCAGGGTGGTCTCGCGCACGAGGCGGCGCGACCACTCGGCCTTGCGGTTGCGGCGCGGGCGCTGCGTCAGCCCGAGGGCCGTCGCGGCCGCGTCGGTGCGCGCGCTCTCGCGGGCCAGGGGGCGGGGAATGGGCTGGATCTGCGGCATCGGACCGGGCCTCGTGCAGCCGCCCCGGGCGGGGCCGCTCCCTTCATTCGACGACTTCCAGGGTGGAGGTAGCACAACCCGGCGGAGGCCTGAACCCATTGCGGCCGCGCGTCCCCGCATGGCAGGGAGGCACGGCGGGGCGAGGCCCGGGCGAGGTCGGGGGCAGGCGAAGGCGGGCAGGCGCAGGCAGCGAGGGCTCGCGGCGCCGGCCGGCCCGCCCCCGCCGGGCCCGCCCACCGGTCGTGACGACCGGCGGCGTTGACGCCTCCGGCCGCGGACGGTTAACCGCCCTCGGGCGGGCTTGCGGGCCGCAATTCTCATAGAGGCCGCATCACAGGCTCCCGCCGGACCGCGCGACGCTCCGCCGGAGGATGCTCAGGAGAACCGCATGACGGGCGTGGGCGAGGACGAGGTCTTGTGCGAGCGGCGGGGCGAGGCGGGCCTCCTCACGCTGAACCGGCCGAAGGCGCTGAACGCCCTCACCCTCGGCATGGTGGACCGGATGCACGCCGCGCTCTCGGACTGGGCCGACGATCCCGCGGTCACCCGGGTGGTGGTGCGCGGGGCGGGGGGCCGCGCGTTCTGCGCCGGCGGCGACATCCGCCGCATCCACGACGACGGCCGGGCCGGGCGCTGGCCCGAGGTCGACGCGTTCTGGCGCCGGGAATACGCCCTCGACGCCCTGGTGCACCGCTACGGCAAGCCGTACGTCTCCCTCATCGACGGGATCGTCATGGGCGGCGGCGTCGGCATCTCGCTGCACGGCGCCTACCGGGTCGCCGCGGAGCGCTACAGCTTCGCCATGCCGGAGGTCGCCATCGGCTTCTTTCCCGACGTCGGGGCGACCTACGCCCTGCCGCGCCTGCCCGGCGCGTTCGGCACCTACCTGGCGCTGACGGGCGAGCGGGTCGGGCAGGGGGACGCCCTCGCCTTCGGCCTCGCCACCCACGCGGCCCGGGCCGCGGATTTCGACGCCATCACGGAGGCGCTGGCGGCGGGCGGGCCGGTCGCGGACGTCCTCGCCCGCCACGCCGCCGCGCCGCCGCCGCCCGGCCCGGTCCACGCGGCCCGGGAGACGGTCGACGCCTGCTTCTCGGCCGACGGCGTCGCGGAGGTGCTCGCCCGGCTCGACGCCGCCGCCGGGCAGGGCTCGGCCTTCGCCGGGGCCGCCGCCGCGACCCTCCGCACCCGCTCCCCGACGAGCCTCGCGGTCGCCCTCGCGCAGATGCGGCGGGGCGCAGGGCTCTCGTTCCCGGAGGCGATGCTGACCGAGTACCGCATCGTCACCCGGATCATGCAGGGCCACGACTTCTTCGAAGGGGTGCGCGCCGTGATCATCGACAAGGACGGGCGGCCGCGCTGGCAGCCCGCCGCCATCGGCGCCGTGACCCCGGAGGCGGTGGCAGCCTACTTCGCGCCGCTGCCCGACGAGCCGGCCTTCGCCTGATGCGCTCCCTGAGCAAGGTCAAGGGCCCGGCGCGGCGGGCCCCTGGCGCCGAGGACGCGGGCGACCGCATCGAGCGCCGCGCGCCCGGACCCGAGACCCGCTGGGACGTGGTCCTGGTCTGGCTGATGCGGGTCGTCGCGGTGATCTGGATGGTCAAGGGCCTGAGCGCCTGGGCCGAGATCCTGGGCGCCCGGCCGGGCTCGGCGCCGTTCGAGGCGGCGCCGGTCGGCCGCCAGGCGGTGATCATCTATTTCGGGGTCATCAACCTGCTGGCGGCGGTGGGCCTCTGGCTCGCCACCGCCTGGGGCGGCGTGGTCTGGCTGCTCGCCGCCACCTCGGCCGTCGTGCTGGCGCTGCTGACGCCGCAACTCCTGCCGATGACTCTGCCGAACCTCGCATTCGACGGGATGATCATCGTCCTGTACTTCGCCGTATCCTGGCTCGCGGCCCGGGAAGTACGCTGACGGGAGGTGCTCCGAGCGGCCGGCCGGCCGGCTTCATCTTCAATTTACCGACAGAGGTAAATCGAGAATTTATCCTGTCGTTTAAACTCACATTCACGGGGTCCGCCTAATTTGAACCCATAAGCGGAGCGGGAGAGACCGCCGAGCAACCCCGGACAGCGAGGCGTTCCCATGAAGACCCAGGCGATGAAGGTGGCTCAGCAGGCCGGCGCTCCCGAGGCCGAGCCGACGGTCCGTCCCCACTACCTCGAAGCCCTCCACCTCGTCGAGCGCCTGCACCGCCGCCTGCTCGACGTGATCAAGGACGAGTTCGAGCGCCGCGGCCGCGAGGACGTCAACAGCGTACAGGCGCTCCTGCTCTACAACATCGGCGACAAGGAACTGACCGCGAGCGAATTGCGCACCCGCGGCTACTACCTCGGCTCGAACGTCTCGTACAACGTCAAGAAGCTCGTCGAGACGGGCTACCTCCACCACGCCCGCTCGAAGACCGACCGGCGCTCGGTCCGCATCAGCCTGACCGACAAGGGCCGCGAGGTGCACGAGATCGTGCGCGGGCTCTACGACAAGCACGCCAAGACCATCCAGCCGATCGGCGGCATCTCGGAGGACGATTTCGGCCGCCTCAACCAGGCGCTCGCCCGCCTGGAGCGGTTCTGGACCGACCAGATCCGCTACCGCCTCTGAGCGGGCCGGACCCGCTCGGCCCCGGCGCCGGACCCGCTCGGCCCGGGCGCCGAGCCTGCGAGGGGCCCCGGCGCCGGGCCTCCGAGGAGGCCCGCCGCGGCCCCTCAGAGGCCCGCCGCCCGGGCCGCGGCGTCCGCCTTGGCGTTGGCGGCATCCTCGGCCGCGTCGGCCGCCGCGTCGGCCTCGCTCAGCCGGAAGCTGCGGGCGCGGGCCTCGCAGCGCGCCCGCAGGGAATCGAGCTCCTCCTCGGTCAGGTTCTCGATGCCGATATAGGCGTTCTGGGCCGCGCTCGCCCGGATCAACTCGTCGAGCTTGGCCTGGATCGCCGCCCCGTCGCGGTTCTGGGTGTTCTGGATCAGGAAGACCATCAGGAACGTCACGATCGTGGTGCCGGTGTTGATGATCAGCTGCCAGGTGTCGGAGTAGTGGAAGAGCGGGCCGCTCACCGCCCAGGCCGCGATCACCACGAGGCTCACCGCGAACGTGACCGGCTTGCCGGCGGCGCGCGCCACGCCCGCGGCGAAATCCGAGAAAGTGCGGGCTCCTGCCATCCACGATGCTCCCCGTCCGCGACCCGCGGCCGCCGCGCCCGACACCGCGCCCGGTTGATGCAGCGCAACCACACGGCGCCGCCCGCGCCGGGCGATAACGAATCGGTTCGCGGCGCGGACGGTTCCCCTCTTGACGGCGCGCACGGCGGGGCGCAGTGACGGTCCGCCCGCGGCGCCGGTTTTTTCGCGCCGCAGCATACCCGGACAGCCCCTCCCCATGCCGAGCGACAGTCACAGTCGACCGCGAGTGCCGTCCTCGGCTTGAGGTCCTGCGCGCTGCGCCCCCGCGCGGCTCACCGCGACCGGCCGACGACGGCGGGTCGACAGGAAGGTGAGCCATGAACGAGAGCGTGAACCTCGACGCGCCCGTCGAGCCGGCGGCCCTGGCCGCCCACCTCGCCGAGGAGAGCGCGCCCGACATCGTCGAGGCCCTGAACCGGGAGGCCCCGGAGGTCGCCGCCGCGATCCTGCTCGGCCTGCCGCACGACCGGGCCGTCGAGGTGCTGGACCAGCCGGAGCTCGACTGCGCCCCCGACATCATCGAGATGCTGCCGCGCGACCGCGTCGCCTCCTACCTCACGGGCATGTCGGCCGACCGGGTCACCGACGTGTTCAAGGAGATCGAGGAGCCGGGCCGCTCGGACCTGCGCGACCGCCTCGACGCCGAGACGCGGGGCGCCGTCGACCGCCTCATCGCCTACCCGGAGGAGAGCGTCGGCTCGATCATGACGACCGAGTTCGTCTCGGTGCCGACGACCTGGACGGTGCGGCGCACCCTCGACCACATCCGCCAGGTCGAGCGCACCCGCGAGACCGTCTACTCGATCTTCGTGCTCGATCCCCGGACCCGGGCCCTCGCCAAGGCGGTGCCCCTGCGCCGGCTGATCTCCGGCAACCCGGACGACAACATCCTGTCGGTGGCGCCCAACCGCCGCCCGGTGGTGGTCTCGGCGCATGCGAGCCGCGACGAGGCCGCGCGCCTGATCTCGAAGTACGACCTCCTGGCGATCCCGGTGGTGGACGAGTCGAACCACGTCGTCGGCATCGTCACGGTCGACGACGTCATCGACGCGATGATCCAGAAGCAGACCGAGGACGTGCAGCGCTTCGGCGGCATGGAGGCGCTCGACGAGCCCTACATGGCGATCGACTTCCTGACCATGATCCGCAAGCGGGCGGGCTGGCTCTGCGTGCTGTTCCTGTCGGAGATGCTCACCGCGAGCGCCATGCAGGGCTTCGAGGGCGAGCTCGAGAAGGCCATCGTCCTGACCCTGTTCATCCCCCTGATCATGAGCTCGGGGGGCAATTCGGGCTCGCAGGCGACCTCCCTGCTGATCCGGGCGCTGGCCCTGCACCAGGTGCGCCTGGGGGATTGGTGGCGGGTGGCGCTGCGGGAGATCCCGGCCGGGCTGACCCTCGGGGCGATCCTCGGCACCATCGGCGTGGTGCGGATCGTCGTCTGGCAGAAGCTCGGCTTCTACGATTACGGCGAGCACTGGTTCCTCGTCGCCGCGACGGTCGGGACGGCGCTCGTCGGCATCGTGCTGTTCGGCTCGCTCACCGGCTCGATGCTGCCCTTCATCCTCCAGCGCGTCGGCTTCGACCCCGCCACCGCCTCCGCCCCGTTCGTCGCGACCCTCGTCGACGTGTCGGGGCTCGTGATCTACTTCTCGGTGGCGCTGCTGATCCTCAGGGGAACGCTGCTCTAGGAACAGTCCGACGACGAGGGCGCCCGGACGAGGACCCGGCGCACCGCGGGCGGGGGAAGGCCCGGATCCGGCGCTCCCCGACTCAGCGCTCCTCGATCGTGAGCTTCTGGAATCCCTTGGCGGCGAGCTTCGGCCGCTTGGCGCTGAGGATGCGGGAGTTCACGCCCGTCCAGCCGATCTCGCCCGAGAGGCGGCCGTACTCGATCTTCGGGCAGCGGTTCATCACCACCGTGATGCCGCGCGCCTCCGCCCGGGCGGCGGCCGCGTCGTTGCGCACGCCGAGCTGCATCCAGATCACCCGCGGCAGGGGATCGAGGGCCAGGGCCTCGTCCACCAGCGGGCCCGCGGCCTCGGAGTTGCGGAAGATCTCCACCATGTCGACCGGGTGGGGCAGGTCGGCGAGGCGCGCCATCACCGGGCGGCCCAGGAGCTCGGTCCCGGCGAGGCCCGGATTGACGGGCGTCACCGCGTAGCCGCGCTCCAGGAGGTACTTCGTGACGATCCAGCTCGGCCGGGCCGGGTTGGCGGAGGCTCCCACGAGGGCGATGGTGCGGACCGACCGCATGAGGGCGCGGATGGCCTCGTCGGCGTAGCGGTCGTGGCGTGCGGGGTCGAAGGCATCGGTCATCGCGCATTCCTAGCCGCGGCGGCGCGGCGGCGCACTACCCTCAGCCGGACTTCCGGTCGAGGAACGCCGCGATCCCGTCCTCGGCCGAGCGGGCCAGCATGTTCTCGGTCATGACCCGGCCCGCATGGGCGTAGGCCTCCGCCAGGGGCATCTCGAGCTGCTCGTAGAAGGCGCGCTTGCCGACCCGCACCGTGGAGGCGCTGCGGGCCGCGATGCCGGCGGCGAGCGCCTGCGCGGCCGCGACGGCGGTGCCCGCCCCCACCACCCGGTTGACGAGGCCGAGGGCCCGCGCCTCCTCGGCCCCGACGAGTTCGGCGGTGAGGAGCATCGCCATAGCGGCCTTGCGCGACAGGTTGCGCGAGAGGGCCACCATCGGGGTCGAGCAGAAGAGGCCGATCTGCACGCCGGGCGTGGCGAAGCGCGCCTCCTCGCCGGCGACCGCGAGGTCGCAGGAGGCGACGAGCTGGCACCCGGCGGCGGTGGCCACGCCCTCCACCGCGGCGATCACCGGCTGGGGCAGGGCGGGGATCGCCATCATTACCGCCGAGCAGAGGTCGAACAGCTCCGCGAAGCGCGCCGCGCCCCGGTCCGCATCGGCCCGGTAGCCGGTCATCTCCTTGAGGTCGTGCCCGGCGCAGAAGGCCGGCCCCTCGGCGGCCAGCACCACGGCGCGGACGTCGCCCTCCTGCCGGGCGAGTTGCGCGAACTCCTCCCGCAGGGCCGTCAGGAGGCCGTGCGAGAGCGCGTTGCGGGCCCGCGGGCGGTTGAGCGTCACGGTCGCGACGCCGTCGCGGTCCTGCCGCAGGAGGAGGGGGGCGGTGTCGGGCATGGGGCGTGCTAGGCTCGCGGGACGGGTCTCCTATTGTCGGACGGCCGGGACCGTGCTGCAAGGCGGGCCCCTGTCCCGACGGTGCCGATGAAGCCGATGCCCTCCGAACCCGTGATGAGCCGCGACGCGCTCGCGGCCTTCCTCGACGACGTGTTCCCCCAGCTTCATCACGCCGGACCGGGCCCGGTGCTCGTGTCCGTCGGGCCTCTCGCCGCCACGATGCGGCTGCCCTACCACGAGCGCCACCTGCGGCCCGGGGGCACGATCTCGGGCCCGGCCATAATGGCGCTCGCCGACGTCGCGCTCTACGCCGCGATCCTGGCGAATGTCGGCCCGGTCGCCCTCGCGGTCACCACCAACCTGTCGTTCAACTTCATGCGCAAGCCCGAGCCACGGGACCTGATCGGCGAGGCCCGCCTGCTCAAGCTCGGGCGGAGCCTCGCGGTCGGCGAGATCCTGATCCGCAGCGAGGGCTACGACGACCTCGTCTGCCACGCGACCGGCACCTACGCGCTGCCACCGCGCCGGGACTGATCGCACGGTATCAGAGCACCGCAATGGCGAAGCCGCTCGCGGAACTGGCGTTTTTCGCGCCGGCATCGTCCGCCGCGGGTTGACGGCGACGCCGCCCTGGACTAATCAGCCCGCCATCGCCGCCGCGCGTCACGGACCGCGGCGGCGTCCTGTTTTCCGTCACGACTCTCGGGACTCTCGCGCGATGAAGACTTTTTCGCTGAAGCCCGCCGACGTCGACAAGAAGTGGGTGATCATCGACGCGCAGGGCCTCGTGGTGGGCCGCCTGGCGTCGATCGTCGCGATGCGTCTGCGGGGCAAGCACAAGCCCCAGTACACGCCCCACGTCGATTGCGGCGACAACGTCATCGTCATCAATGCGGAGAAGGTGAAGTTCACCGGCCGCAAGTACGACCAGAAGGTGTACTACCACCACACCGGCTACCCGGGCGGCATCAAGGAGCGCTCGGCCAAGTTCATCCTCGAGGGCCGCTTCCCCGAGCGCGTCGTCGAGAAGGCCGTGGAGCGCATGCTGCCCCGCGGCCCGCTGTTCCGGAAGATCCTCGGCAACCTGCGGGTCTACAAGGGCAGCGAGCATCCTCACATCGCCCAGCAGCCGGAGACGCTCGACGTCGCCGCTCTCAACCGCAAGAACGTGAGCGCGTAAGATGGCGACCCTTCAGTCCCTGGCCGACCTCGGCCAAGCCAACAAGGCCTCCCTGTCGCAGGGCGAGAACGAGGCTCCCGTCCACGTCCAGAAGCTGGACGCCCAGGGCCGCGCCTACGCCACCGGCAAGCGCAAGGACGCGGTCGCCCGCGTCTGGATCAAGCCCGGCGCCGGCAGGATCGTGGTGAACGACCGCCCGGTCGACACCTACTTCGCCCGGCCGGTGCTGCGCATGATCCTGCAGCAGCCGCTCCAGGTCGCCAACCGCGTGGACCAGTACGACATCACCGTGACGGTGGTGGGCGGCGGGCTCTCGGGACAGGCCGGCGCCGTGCGCCACGGCCTGGCCAAGGCGCTGACGCACTTCGAGCCCGAGCTGCGCTCGCCGCTCAAGCGCGAGGGCTTCCTGACCCGCGACCCCCGCGTCGTCGAGCGCAAGAAGTACGGCCGCAAGAAGGCCCGCCGCAGCTTCCAGTTCTCGAAGCGCTGAGCCTCGGGGCCCCGGGGGCCCGTCTTCGACGAACGAACGAGACAGGGCGGACCCGCGAGGGTCCGCCCTGTCTCGTTGGACGCGCCGAGGAGAGCGCCGTGCGCTCAGGCCCCGAGGGCGCGCGCGAGCTCGTCCTTCGACATGGTCGAGCGGCCCGGGAGGTTTTTCGCCCGCGCCCGCGTCAGCAGCTCGGCCTTGGTCGGGCCGGCGGACGCGCCCTTGCGGGCCGAGGCCGCCTTCTCGGCAACGTCCCGGGGCTGGGCGGAGTGCTGCTTGCCCTTCGCGGTGTCGGCGCGCTTCTTTCGCGTCGAGCGCGCGTACTCGCCGTCGCTCAGGGCCGCGCGGGCCTTCTTCGGCAGGTAGCGCTCGCCGGTCTCGCCGCTCTTGCGCCCGGACTTCGTGCCCCACTCCTCCTCGGTCCACTGCGTCAGGTGGTTGTCGGAGGACTTGCGTCCCTCGTAGCCGCCGCCCTCCTGCTTGTACTCCTGCACGGCCATCTGGGCCTTGCGGGCCGACCACTGGCCGGGCTTGCCGCCCTTCGCGGAGCGGGTGACGTCGGTCTTGACCTTGTCCCAGAGCTTCGGGTCGGTCTTCTTGGCGGTGCCTGCCATGATGGGGCCTCGGGTGCGGTCTCGGCGATCAACCGGGGCGTGCGCGGGCGGGTTCCATCGCGGCCGGCAGGCGCCGCCCGCCGCGCGGGTGATTGACTTGGCGCGCGCGCGACGCCAATCAGCGGGCGTGCGGCGGAGCCCTCGGCCGGTGCCGCGCCTCCGGAGCCTACGCCCATGACCCGCAAGCACAGCCCGAGCGTCTTCATCGACGGCGAGGCCGGCACGACCGGTCTCGGCATCCGCGAGCGCCTGGGCGCCTTCGACGACATCGCCCTGGTGTCGATCCCGCACGAGCGCCGCAAGGACCCGGGCGCCAAGCGCGCGCTCCTCGCCGAGGTGGACCTGGTGGTGCTCTGCCTGCCCGACGAGGCCTCGCGCGAGACCGCCGCCATGGCGGACGCCCTGCCGGGCGGCGGCCCGCGGCTCCTCGACGCCAGCACCGCCCACCGGGTCGCGCCCGGCTGGGCCTACGGCTTCGCCGAGCTGACGCCCGAGCAGCCCGCCGCCATCCGGGCCTCGCGCCGGGTCTCGAACCCGGGCTGCTACCCGACGGGCGCCATCGCGCTCCTGCGGCCCCTGGTCGATGCCGGGCTGATCCCGGCCGATTTCCCGATCAGCATCAACGCGGTCAGCGGCTACAGCGGCGGCGGCCGCAAGATGATCGAGGCCTACGAGGCCGGCGCCGCGCCGGCCTTCGAGCTCTACGGGCTCGGCTTCGCCCACAAGCACCTGGCCGAGACGCAGGCCTATGGCGGCCTCACCCGGCGCCCGATCTTCGTGCCCTCGGTCGGCAACTTCCGGCAGGGCATGCTGGTGTCGATCCCGCTGCACCTCGAGGCGCTGCCCGGCCGCCCCGCCCCGGCGGATCTCGAGGCGGCCCTCGCGGCCCGCTACGCCGGGCAGCGCCTGGTGCGGGTGGTGCCGGGGGCGGAAGGCGGCGCGCACCGCGAGCGCCTGGAGCCCGAGGCCCTGAACGACACCGACACGCTCGAGCTGCGGGTGTTCGGCTCGGACAGCCACCGCCAGGCCGTGCTGGTGGCGCGCCTCGACAACCTCGGCAAGGGCGCCTCCGGCGCCGCGGTGCAGAACCTGCGCCTGATGCTCGACCTCGACTGAGAACCCCGCCACGGGGCATCCCGCGAGGGCGCGCGCTCCCGGCGCGGTGCCCGCGCCGCCGCGGGGCGCGTTCCGGCGCGGGGCCCGCACCCCGCCGGAGCCCCGATGCGGCACCCCCGGAGCCCCCCGCCATGTCCGAGAGCCGTCCGCCCTTCCCGCCCTACGACGCCGAGAGCGCGGCCCGGAAGGCCCGCGCGGCGGAGGATGCCTGGAACAGCCGCGACCCGGTCCGGGTGTCCCTCGCCTACACGCCCGACAGCCGCTGGCGCAACCGCGCCGAGTTCTTCTCCGGGCGCGAGGCGATCGTGGCCTTCCTCGCCCGCAAGTGGGCGCGCGAGCTCGATTACCGGCTGATCAAGGAGGTCTGGTCCCACCACCAGGACCGGATCGCCGTTCGCTTCGCCTACGAGTGGCGCGACGATTCCGGGCACTGGTTCCGCTCGCACGGCAACGAGCTGTGGGAGTTCGACGCCGCCGGGCTGATGCGCCGGCGCGAGGCCTCCATCAACGACGTGCCGATCGCCGAGCGCGAGCGGAAGTTCCACTGGCCCCTGGGCGCCCGCCCGGACGACCACCCGGGCCTGAGCGCGCTCGGGCTCTGAGGGCCTCAGCCCGGGCCGGGCGCCGCGCCGAGGGCGGGGCGGGGCGCCGGGCCCTCCAGGACCGCGTCGCTCTCGTCCTTCAGCGCGACGCCGGTGAGCTGCCGGGTGAGCGCCTGCGCGATCAGCCAGTGCAGCTTGAAGGCCGCGAGGTCCGGCTTGAGCCCGGCCTCCCGCACGTTCGACAGGCAGTTGCGCTCCGCGTCCGTCCGCCCCGGGCGGGGCGCGAAGGTCAGGTAGATCCCGAGGCTGTCGGGCGAGGACAGGCCCGGCCGCTCGCCGATCAGCACCGCCACGGCCCGGGCCCGCAGGGCGGCCCCGACGGCGTCGCCGAGGGCGACCCGCGCCTGCACCGCCACCGTCACCGGGGCGAGGCTCCAGCCGGACGCGCGCGCGGCGGGCACCAGGGCGGCGAGGAGCGGCACCGCACCCTCGTGCACCGCCCGGGCCGAGAGCCCGTCCGCCACGACGAGGGCGAGGTCAACCGGGCCGCCGGCCTCCCGCGCCAGGGCCGCGGCCGAGGCCTCGTCCAGGCGGCGGCCGAGGTCGGGCCGGCGCAGGTAGGTGGCGCGGTCGGGAGCGGCCGAGGCCGCCGCCAGGGTCGCGAGGCCGAGCCCGGCGATGCCCGCCCGCACGGCCGCGACGTCGAGGGGGGCGTGCACCGCGTCGCGGGCCTGGGCGTGGGCGAGGCCGAAGCGCAGCACCTCGCGGGTCGGCAGGCCGGCGCCGGCCCGCCCCAGGGCGATCCGGGCCGGGGTGAGGGCGGCGAGCCGCCGCCAGCGCTCCTCGGCGCTCACGCGGCGAGGTCCGGCGCGGCGGCGAGCAGCGGGGCCCCGCCGCCGGGCAGGAGCGCGCCGTCCGCGTCCGCGAGCCCCATCGCGGCGAGCCAGGCGGCGAATTCCGGCGCCCGCTTCAGGCCCATAACCTCGCGCAGGTAGAGCTGGTCGTGGAAGGACGTCGACTGGTAGTTGAGCATCACGTCGTCGGCCCCGGGCACCCCCATGACGTAGGTCACGCCCGCCGCGCCGAGCAGCGTCAGCAGCGTGTCCATGTCGTCCTGGTCGGCCTCGGCGTGGTTGGTGTAGCAGACGTCGACCCCGAGCGGCACGCCCATCAGCTTGCCGCAGAAGTGATCCTCGAGTCCGGCCCGGATGATCTCCTTGCCGTCGTAGAGGTATTCGGGCCCGATGAAGCCCACGACCGTGTTGACGAGGAGCGGCCGGAAGGCGCGGGCGACCGCGTAGGCCCGGGCCTCGAGCGTCTGCTGGTCGATGCCGTGGTGCGCCTCCGCCGACAGGGCCGAGCCCTGCCCGGTCTCGAAGTACATCACGTTGTCGCCGAGCGGGCCGCGCCGGAGCGCGAGCGCCGCCTCGTGCGCCTCCCTGAGGATCGGCAGCGTCACCCCGAACGAGGCGTTGGCGGCCTGCGTGCCGGCGATGGACTGGAACACGAGGTCGACGGGCACGCCCCGGTTCATCGCCGCGAGGGTCGTGGTGACGTGGGTGAGGACGCAGGCCTGCGTCGGGATCGCGAAGCGGTCGATCACCTCGGCGAGGAGGTGGAGCAGGCCGGTGAGCCCCTGCACCGAGTCCGAGACCGGGTTGATGCCGATGCAGGCGTCCCCGCAGCCGTAGGCGAGGCCGTCGAGGATCGCCGCCGTGATGCCGGCGGGGTCGTCGCTCGGGTGGTTGGGCTGGAGCCGCACCGCGAGGGTGCCGGGAAGCCCGATGGTGTTGCGGAACCGCGTGACCACCCGGGCCTTGCGGGCGACCGCGATCAGGTCCTGGTTGCGCATGATCTTCGAGACCGCCGCCGCGATCTCGGGCGTGATGCCGGGCGCGATGGCCGCGAGGGTGGCGGAGGACGCCGTGAGCAGGAACTCGCGAAAATCCCCGACCGTCAGGCCGGCGACGGCCGCGAACGCGGCGGCGTCGTGATGGTCGAGGATCAGCCGGGTGACGTCGTCGGACTCGTAGGGGATCAGCGGGCGGGCCAGGAGGTCGGCGAGGGGCAGGTCCGCCAGGCACCAGCGGGCCGCCACCGTCTCCTCGGCGCTGCCAGCCGCGATGCCGGCGAGGCGGTCGCCGGAGCGGGGCGGGCTCGCCTTCGCCATGAGCTCGGCGAGATCGGCGAAGACCCAGGACCGGGGGCCGACGACGTGGCGGTAGGTCATGCGCGTTCCTCGGAGGTTGTTTCCGGCGGACAGGCTTCGCCGAGGACACGCCTCGGCGCGGGCGCGAGCCGGGGCGAGGGGGCCTCCCGGGCGCGCCTTTCCGCCAGCATACGGGATCGGCCCGCGAGCGCGAGGCCGTCCGGAGCGGCACCCGACCGCGTCGCCATCGGGTGCCGCTCCAAGTCTTTGCCTCGACAAGTCTTTGCCTCGACAAGTCTTTGCCTCGACAGGTCTCCGCCCGACGCGCGCCCCCGCGCCGATCCGGTATCCGCTCCGGCCGGGGGCGTTCTAGGCGGCGCCGGCGTGGGGCGCGGGCTCCTCGGTGGAGATCGCGTCCGTGGTGCGGGCGCCCGCCTCGTCGGCGCCGTCCGTTCGGTCGATGCGGATCTCCATCCCGGTCGGCTCCATCTCGCCGTAGGGGGTCGCAAAGGCGATCTCGGCCGCGTCCCGCCCGACGCCGATGCGCACGAGCCCGTCGAGGTTGGCCTGGCGCGTGGCGTCGAACAGCCACCAGCGCCCGTCGAGGTAGGCCTCGAACACGGCGTGGAAGTCGCAGGGCACGAGGCCGTAGGCGTAGCAGCTCACGAACCGGGCCGGGATGCCGAGCGCCCGGCAGAAGGCGGTGCCGAGATGCGCGAAATCGCGGCAGACGCCTGCCCGCTTCAGCAGCGTCTCGTCCGCCGTCGTCTCCCCGTCGCTGGCGCCGCGGACGTAGGCGATGTGGTCGTGGATCCAGTTGCAGATCCGGTTCACGCGCTCGAAACCCTTCGGGGCGTCGGCGAACTCGGCCAGCGCGAAGGGTGCGAGCCGGTCGGAGGAGACGAAGCGGCTCGGGAGCAGGAACGGCAGGATGTCGAGGGGCAGGTCCTTGACCGCGGTCTCGCCGATGCCGGCCGGATCGGCCCGGTGCACCGCGAGCGTGACCTCTGCCTCGTAGTCGAGGCTGAACGTCCCCGGCGGCACCAGCACGGCTGCGTACCGGTTGGCGACGTCGGGCGTGACGTAGCGGCGCACCGGGAGGTCGGGCCCGAGCCGCAAGGATTCCTTGAGATCTCGATGGCGCTGCAGCTGCGCCACCTCGAGATTGAAGATGAACAGCGTCTCGGACCTGACCTTGTAGGCCAGGTGGCAGCCCAGGGTGTAGCGCACGCGTCTTCGGCCCTTCCGCTCGAATGCAGCGGAACCCGACGCAAAACCCGCGCCGTCCGGCCCCGGCGCCCGCCCCGTCCGGGCCGGGGCCAGCGCCCGGGCGCCCGGCCTCTCCGAGCATTCCGCACCGCGAGGCTGTCGGAACGGCACTTGCGTTCCGCTCCGGCGTTTATCCTGTGTGAAAGCCGCGGATCCGCGCGTCCGGCATAGCCCGTGCAACCATGGAGGGAACGCCGTGCATCGCTACTTCTTCGACCTCGAGGCGGGGCCCTGGGATGCGCGCGACGACGTCGGCGTCGTGCTGGCCGATGCCGGGGCCGCCCACGCCGAAGCGATCCAGGGGTTGCATTCCTGCGCCGGCGCCACGCTGCCCCTCGGTGCCGGCCCGGACCTCGCCATGACGGTCAGGGACGAGACCGGCCAGACGGTGCTGCGGATCTCGCTGTCGGCCGCCCGGGCGGCCGTGGCGGCGCGCGGCGGCGGCCGGCCGATGCAGGGGTGACCGGCGGGGCCGGCGCCCCGTCGACCTCCCGGCGCCGGGAGCCCCGCCCTCAGATCAGCGGCTTGCCGCCCGTGACCGCGATGGTGGCACCCGAGACGTAGCTCGATTCCGGGCTCGCCAGCATCACGTAGACCGGCGCGAGCTCCACCGGCTGGCCCGGCCGCTTCATGGGAACCTGCATGCCGAACTGGCGGAACTTCTCCTCCGGCATCGTGGAGGGGATCAGCGGCGTCCAGATTGGCCCCGGCGCCACGCAGTTGACCCGGATCTCCTTCTCGGCGAGCAGCTGCGCCAGGCCGCCGGTAAAGTTCTGGATCGCCCCCTTGGTGGTGGCGTAGGCCAGGAGCTGCGGGCTCGGCGTGTCGGCGTTGATCGAGCTCGTGTTGATGATGGCGCTGCCCGGACGCATGTGCGGCACCGCGGCCTTCGTCAGGTAGAACATGGCGTGGATGTTGGTCTGGAACGTGACCTCCCACTCCTCGTCGCTCATCTCGTCGATCGACTGCACGGTCGACTGGTGGGCGGCGTTGTTGACGAGGACGTCGACCCGCCCGAAGGCCGCCACCGCCTTCTCGATGATGGCGCGGCAATGGGCCGGGTCCTTGATGTCGCCCGGGACCAGCACCGCCTTGCGCCCGGCCTCCTCGACCAGGCGGGCGGCGTCGCGGGCGTCGTCGTGCTCGTCGTAGTAGGAGATCAGGACGTCGGCCCCCTCGCGCGCGAAGGCGATCGCCACGGCCTTGCCGATCCCGCTGTCGCCACCGGTGATGATCGCCTTGCGGTCGGCGAGGCGGCCCGAGCCGCGGTAGCGCGTCTCGCCGTAATCGGGCCGCGGGTCCATCTCGGCGTCGCGGCCCGGCATGGGGATCGGTTTCTGGCGCTCGAACGGGGGCTTGGGGAAATCGGTCATGATACGGCTCGGGTCTCCGGACGCGTGACGGGCGGGAGCGGTGAGGGGTCGCGGGGGAGCGGACGTCAGCGACGGCCGCCGCCCCAGGGCCGGCAGCGGCCGTCGGCGATCTTGAAGTGCGGCGGATCGCACGGGACGTGATCGGCCTCGCACCAGCGCTGGCAGAGCTGCGGGCCCGTCCGCGGCGGGTCGTCGGGGTAGCCGCGCGGCCAGCCCTCGACGGTTCCGGTCACGTCCGGATCGTAGCCGGGAAGGCGCTGCGCCCCGGCCGGCGCCGCCGTGAGCACGGGCGCGGCCGCGAGCAGCAGGAACGCGAGGGCAAGGGCGCGGGGGCGCATCACGGGGTCTCCGGCGTCGCTGGCGGGCTCCTCGAAGGGGCCGCGATGCCGGACCAACGGGCTGCGCCTGGGCCTGTTCCGGGGCGAGGCGCGCCGGAATCCGGCGCGCGTCCGGCGGGCCTACTCGGCCGCGAGGGCCGCCGGGCCGGCATTGCCGGCCAGCACCTGCATGGCGGCCTCGACGCCGCCGGAGCGGTGCGGGATGCCCCGGACCTTGAGGCCCATCTCGACGCCCGCGAGCGTGCCGGTGACCATCAGGTCGTGGAAGTCGCCGAGGTGCCCGATGCGGAAGACCCGGTCGGCCAGGGGCCCGAGGCCGTTGCCGAGGGACATGTTGCTCCGCGCCAGGATCTCGGCCCGGAGCGCGTCCGCGGAGTGCCCCTCCGGCAGGCGCACGGCCGTGAGGGCCGGGGAGTGCTCGGCCGGGTTGCGGCACTGGGTCTCGAAGCCCCAGTGCGCCACGCAGGCCCGCGTCGCCGCCGCGGCGCGGTGGTGGCGGGCGAAGACCGCCGGCAATCCCTCGTCCCGCAGCATCCCCAGCGCCACGGCGAGGCCCTGGAGCAGGTTGGTGGAGGGCGTGTAGGGGAAGTAGCCGTTCGCGTTGGCCGCCAGCATCTCCTCCCAGTTCCAGTAGGCGTTCGGCAACCGGGCGGAGGCCGCGGCGGCGCGCGCCTTGTCGGAGACGGCGTTGAAGGACAGGCCCGGCGGCAGCATCAGCCCCTTCTGCGAGCCCGCCACCGTGACGTCGACGCCCCACTCGTCGTGGCGGTACTCGACCGAGCCGAGGGACGAGATCGTGTCGACGAGGAGGAGCGCGGGGTGGCCGGCGGCGTCGAGGGCGCGGCGCACCGCCGCGATGTCCGAGGTCACGCCCGTCGAGGTCTCGTTGTGCACGACGCAGACCGCCTTGACGGCGTGGCCCCCGTCCTCGCGCAGGCGCGCCTCGATCGCCGCGGCGTCGACGCCCGAGCGCCAGTCGCCCTTCAGGAACTCCGCCTCGAGGCCGAGGCGCCCGGCGAGCCGGCTCCACAGGGTGGCGAACCACCCGGTCTCGAACATCAGGACCCGGTCGCCCGGCGACAGGGTGTTGACGAGGGCCGCCTCCCAGGCGCCCGTGCCGGAGGCCGGGTAGATCACCACGGGCCGGGTGGTCCCGAAGACCGGCCGGATCTCCTCCAGCACCGCGCGGCCGAGGCGGCCGAACTCGGGCCCGCGATGGTCGATGGTCGGCCTGGCGATCGCCGCCAGCACCGGCAGCGGCGTGTTGGTGGGCCCCGGTATCTGGAGAAAGTGGCGCCCCGGCGCGTGGGTCATCGGATCCTCCCGGCTGCCGCCTGCGGCTTTGTGGCGTTCTGAATTTTGTATTATGAATGCTCTTGAAGCAAGGGCAGGTGTCCGGGCGGACGGTGGCGTCCGGGCGGACCGGGAGGGAAGCGATGCACGGGTCTCTCGAGCGCGTCGGCGCGGCCCCGCCGGCCGCGGACCTGGAGCGGTCCCTGCGCAGCGCGGTCGCGGGCGAGGTCCTGTTCGACGCCTTCTCGCGCGGGCGCTACGCCACGGACGCCTCGATCTACCAGATCGTGCCGGCCGGCGTGGTGCTGCCGCGGGGCGCCGCCGACGTCGCGGCGACGCTCCAGGTCGCGGCCGAGCACGGCGTCCCGGTGGTGATGCGGGGCGCCGGCACCTCGCAGAACGGCCAGCCGATCGGCGCCGGCCTGGTGGTCGATTGCTCGCGCCACTTCAACGCCCTGACGGCCTACGACCCGGGGCGCGGCACCTGCACGGTCGAGCCCGGGATGGTGCTGGAGACCCTGAACGCGCGCTGCCGGGCCGACGGCTGGTTCTTCCCGGTCGAGCCCTCGACGGCGAGCCGCTGCACGCTCGGCGGCATGGCGGGCAACAATTCCTGCGGCGCCCGCTCCCTGCGCTACGGCAAGATGGTCGACAACGTGCTCGGGCTCGAGGGCCTCCTGCACGACGGCGCCGCCTTCGGGGTCGGGCCCGAGGGGGCGAGGGGCGCCGCCCGCGGCCTCGGCGACCGCATGCTCGCCCTGGCGCGGGCCGAGGCCGACGAGATCGCCCGGATGTTCCCGAAGGTGCAGCGCCGGGTCGGCGGCTACAACCTCGACGCCCTGCTCGGGGCCCGCCCGAACCTCGCCCACCTGCTCGTCGGCTCGGAGGGCACGCTCGCCGCGACGACCGCGGTGACGCTGCGCCTGTCGCGCCTGCCCGCCCACCGGGTGATGGGCGTGTGCCACTTCCCGTCCTTCCGCGCCGCCATGGAGACGACCCGCCACATCGTCGCCCTGGCGCCGGCGGCGGTGGAGCTCGTCGACCGCAACGTGCTGGTGCTCGGCGCCGACATCCCGCTCTTTCGCGCGACGCTCGCCGACATCACCCGGGGCCGGCCCGACTGCCTGCTGCTCGTGGAATTCGCCGGCGACGACCTCGCGGACCTGCGCCGCGACCTCGCGCGCCTCGACGCCTGCATGGCCGATCACGGCCATCCCGGCGCCGTGGTGGAGGTGGTCGAGCCCGCCCGCCAGCGCCCGGTCTGGGAGGTGCGCGAGGCCTGCCTCAACATCATGATGTCCATGCGCGGCGACGCGAAGCCGGTCTCGTTCATCGAGGATTGCGCGGTGCCGCTCGAGCACCTGGCGGACTACACCGACGCGGTCACGGACTGCTTCGAGCGGCACGGCACCCGGGGCACCTGGTACGCCCACGCCTCCGTGGGCTGCCTGCACGTGCGCCCGATCCTCGACATGAAGCAGGGCCGCGACGTCGCCCGGATGCGGGCCATCGCCGAGGAGGCCTGCGCCCTGGTGCGGCGGTTCAAGGGCTCCTACTCGGGCGAGCACGGCGACGGCATCTCCCGCTCGGAGTTCATCGCGCCCCTGTTCGGCGACCGCCTCGGGCGCGCCTTCGAGGCGGTGAAGGACGCCTTCGATCCCGGCAACCGGCTCAACCCCGGCAAGATCGTGCGCCCGCTGCGGATGGACGACCGCACCCTGATGCGCTTCCCCGAGGGCTACGGGACGCCCGAGCCGGCGCGGCCCGCCCTCGACTGGTCGGAATGGGGCGGCTTCGGCGGCGCCGTCGAGATGTGCAACAACAACGGCACCTGCCGGAAGCTCGCCGGCGGCACGATGTGCCCGTCCTACCGGGTGACGCGCGCCGAGCAGCACCTGACCCGCGGCCGCGCCAACACGCTGCGGCTCGCCGTCTCGGGGCAGCTCGGGCCGGACGCCCTCGCGTCGCCGGCCATGAAGGAGACCCTCGACCTCTGCGTCTCCTGCAAGGGCTGCCGGCGGGAATGCCCGACCGGCGTCGACATGGCGAAGATGAAGATCGAGGTGCTGCACCACTACCACGCCCGGCACGGCCTGCCCTGGCGCGAGCGGCTGGTGGCGCACCTGCCGCGCTACGCCGGGGTCGCGGCGGCCCTGGCGCCGCTCCTCAACCTGCGCGACCGGGTGCCGGCGCTGGCGCGCGCGTCCGAGCGCCACCTCGGCCTCTCGGCCCGCCGCACCCTGCCGCGCTGGCGCCGGCCCTGGCGCCAGGGGGGCGAGGTCGCCCACCCGGGCGACGTGCAGGGGAGCTTTCGCGATCTCGTGCTGTTCGGCGACACCTTCAACCGGGCCTTCGAGCGCGAGAACCTGGAGGCGGCAGAGGCCGTGCTGCGGGCGGCCGGCTACCGGCTCCACCGGGTGGTGGCGCCCGGCCGCGGCACCCGCCCGCTCTGCTGCGGCCGCACCTACCTGTCGGTCGGCGACGTGCCGCGGGCGCGCCGGGAGGCGCGCCGGACCCTCGAGGCGCTGATGCCCTTCGTGCGCGCCGGCGCCCGGGTGGTGGGGCTCGAGCCCTCCTGCCTCCTGACCCTGCGCGACGAGTTCGCGGCCCTGCTGCCGGGGGACGAGGCGGCGGCGCTCGCGGGCGCGAGCCTGCTGTTCGAGGAGCTCCTGGCCGCCGACCTCGCGGCCGGCCGGATCGCCCTGCCGCTGCGCGACCAGGGCGGGCGCGTGGCCCACCTGCACGGCCATTGCCACCAGAAGGCGTTCGGGGTCATGGGGGCGGTCGAGACCGTGCTGCGCCACGTCCCGGGCCTCGCCGTGCGCACCATCGAGTCGAGCTGCTGCGGCATGGCGGGCGCCTTCGGGTACGCGGCCGCCACACACGACCTCTCCCTGGCCATGGCGGAGCTGTCGCTGTTCCCGGCCCTGCGCCGGGCCGGGGCCGGCGACCTCGTGGTGGCGGACGGCACGAGCTGCCGCCACCAGATCCGCGACGGGCTCGGGCGCGAGGCCCTGCACGTCGCCCGGGTGCTCTCGGCCGCCCTCGTGCCGGCGCCGGCCGCGCAACCTCGACAGGGCGCGCCCGGGTGAATACCACTGGGCGGAACGGGACCCGCGTGGCGCCGCGATGAACAGGATCGAGCCCGGGATCGGCATCAGCCGCCGCTACCTCCACGACGAGGTGGCCGAGCGGCTGCGCGCCCTGATCCGCTCGGGCGAGCTCGAGCCGCGGGCGCGCATCAACGAGATCGCCCTGACCGAGCGCTTCGGCATCTCCCGCACGCCCCTCAGGGAGGCGATCAAGATCCTGGCGACGGAGGGGCTTCTCGACCTGCTGCCGAACCGCGGCGCGCGGGTCGCCAGCATCTCGCTCGCCGAGATCGACGAGATGCTGGAGGTGGTGGCCGGGCTCGAGGCCACGGCGGCCGACCTCGCCTGCCGCCACATCACCGAGCCGGAGATCGCCGCCATCGCGGCCGCGCACGAGGCGATGATCGCGGCCTGGCGGCGCGAGGATGACCCCGCCTACTTCACCCTCAACCGCCAGATCCACGAGGCCGTCATGGCGGCGAGCCGCAACGCGACCCTCGGGGCGATCTACGCCAGCCTGTCGGGCCGCATCCAGCGTGCCCGCTACGCGGCCCACAAGACGCCCGAGCAGTGGCGGCGGGCCGTCGACGAGCACGTGCAGATGCTGGCCCTGCTGCGCGCCCGCGACGGCGAGGGCCTCGCCCGGGTGGTGCGCGCGCATATCCGCGGCAAGAAGGCCGTGATCGCGGCCGCCTACGGGGACGGGGCGGCCGAGCCGGCGCGACCGGCGGGGTGAGCGGGCGCCGGGCTCCGCCCCGCCTGCAGGAGCGGACTTCTCCCGTGCGCGGGAGCGGCGGACGACCAGCCCCGCCCGCGCGCCTCGACGCAGGGCCCCGCGAGGCCCCGCCGGGCAGATGGGGAAGCCCCGCCGGGCAGATCGGGAGGCCCCGCCGGGCAGATGGGGAGGCCCCGCCGGGCAGGCCCTCGGGGCCCGCGCGCGGCCCCGTCGGCCGGGGGGGCGCGACACAAGGGCGGTGGATCGCATCGCTGCACTGCGGCGATACCGCTTTGCGAGCGTCCCGCGTGCGTGCTAACGGCCGGTGCCAACTCAATCCTGCGGGATTGCCCGATGGGCCCGCCGGACCACACGCACGAGGAGTTGGTTCATGGCCCGCATCAGCGCCGACACCATCATCGAGGGACTGACCTTCGACGATGTCCTGCTCCGGCCCGCCGCCTCCTCGGTGATGCCGGCCGAGGTCAGCCTCGCCTCGCGGCTGACCCGCACGATCCGGCTCAACCTCCCGATCATCGCCTCGGCGATGGACACCGTCACGGAAGCCCGCATGGCCATCGCCATGGCGCAGAACGGCGGGCTCGGGGTGATCCACCGCAACCTTGAGCCGCCGGAGCAGGCCGAGCAGGTGCGGCTCGTCAAGAAGTACGAGTCCGGCATGGTGCTCAACCCGATCACCATCCACCCCGACGAGACGCTGGCCGACGCCTACGGGCTGATGCGCCAGCACGGCATCTCGGGCATTCCCGTGGTGGAGCGGGGCCCGAACGGCTCGCGCGGCAAGCTCGCCGGCATCCTGACGAACCGCGACACGCGCTTCGCCACCGACCTCGGCCAGCCGGTCAGCGAGCTGATGACCCGCGACCGCCTGATCACCGTGCGGGAGGGCGTGACGCAGGACGAGGCCAAGCGCCTGCTGCACCAGTTCCGGATCGAGAAGCTGCTCGTCGTCGACGACCACTACCGCTGCATCGGCCTCATCACGGTCAAGGACATCGAGAAGCAGGTCGCCTACCCGGGCGCCGTGAAGGACGAGCAGGGCCGCCTGCGGGTGGCGGCCGCCACCACGACGGGCGACGGCGGCTTCGAGCGGGCCGAGCGCCTGATCGACGCGGGCTGCGACGTGATCGTGGTCGACACCGCCCACGGCCACTCCGCCAAGGTGCTCGAGAGCGTGCGCCGGGTGAAGACCCTGTCGAACGCCGTGCAGGTCGTGGCCGGCAACGTCGCCACCCGTGAGGGCGCCAAGGCGCTCATCGACGCGGGCGCCGACGCCATCAAGGTCGGGATCGGCCCGGGCTCGATCTGCACCACCCGCATCGTGGCGGGCGTCGGCGTGCCCCAGCTCACGGCCCTCATGGAGGCCGTCGAGGCCGCGGCGGACGCCGACGTGCCGGTGATCGCCGACGGCGGCATCAAGTACTCGGGCGACCTCGCCAAGGCCATCGCGGCCGGCGCCTCGGTGGCGATGCTGGGCTCGCTCCTCGCCGGCACCGACGAGGCGCCGGGCGAGGTCTTCCTCTACCAGGGCCGCTCCTACAAGAGCTATCGCGGCATGGGCTCGGTCGGCGCCATGGCGCGCGGCTCGGCCGACCGCTACTTCCAGGCCGAGGTCAGCGACACCCACAAGCTCGTGCCGGAGGGCATCGAGGGGCAGGTGCCCTACAAGGGCCCGGTCGCGGCGGTGCTGCACCAGCTCGCCGGGGGCCTGCGCGCCGCCATGGGCTACGTCGGCGCCCCCGACATCCCGGAGATGCAGGAGCGGGCGCAGTTCATCCGCATCACCAACGCGGGCCTGCGCGAGAGCCACGTCCACGACGTGACGATCACCCGCGAGAGCCCGAACTACCCGAGCCGGGCCTAGGGGCCGCCGCGGACCCTGCGGGCGCGCCGGTTCCAGGGGCCGGCGCGCCCGCCGCGCCCGCCCGTCCGGTGCGGGCGATGAGGGACGGCCGCCCCTGGCCCGACGCCGCGGCCCGAGACCTCCGGCCCAGCGGGAGCACGTATCGCGGGAGGCATCGCACCGTCCGGGCTGCATCGTGCGCTCGTCCGGGCGAGTGCGCGGCGACGGCGGCGGCCGGTCACGGCCTCGTCGCGTTCAGCCTCCTGCTCCGACGCAGGACCGCCGAGGTCGCGACCGTTCGTGAGACCGTCCCGGATTAGGGCGCGTTGCACTGGCCGACGGCGATCGTGTTGTCGTCGAGCAGCGAGAACTGAATGCCGGCGGCCCGCAGCGCCGCGACGGCTGCGTGACGCGAGCGCGACACCGCGGCCTCCCCGTCGTCCTCCAGGCGGCGGACCGTCGAGAGGGACAGGCGGCTCGCCCGTGCCAGGTCCATCATCGACCAGTTGAGAAGCCCGCGCGCCGCCCGCAGGTGCCGGCCCTGCAGGCCCTGCTCCAGGCCCTTCCGGATCTCGCTGCTGAACGTCGCGATCGGCGTCTCGACGGGGGAGATGACCGCCGACCAGCACCCGATCGAGGCATCCGCCTCGTAGACCGGGACCATGGTGTAGCGGAAGCGCGCGCGCTCGTTGCCGGCGAGCTTCAGGGTCGGGATCTCGATGAAGGGCTTGCCCGTCGCCAGGAGGCGCATGGACTCCTCCGCCCAGTACGCCCATTCCTCGCGCGCGACATGCGCCAGCCAGTTGTCCCGGAGGTCCTCCCGCCGCAATCCGGCGAGGTCGACGAACTCGGGCGGATACTCGACGAAGGGCACCACCCTGTTCGTGCAGGTGAAGATGCGTGCCGTCCGCGCGAGCACCTGCTGGCGCCGCTTTTCGATGGCGCTGATCCTGGCGAGCCGCTGGTGCTCGGTCACGTCGAGGAGGATGCCGGCAGCCGCGTGCGGCTGCCCCTCGGCCGTGACGTAGATCTCGCCCCGGCTCGACAGGACGCGGATCGAGCCGTCCGGCCGGATCACCCGGAAGACGTGGTCGCTCAGGATCCCGTACTGCCTGATCTCGGCGGCCGTCTCGACGCTCTGCCTGTCCTCCGGATGCACGAGGCTGAGGAGCAGGTCGTAGCTCGGGCGCACGTCGGCGGCCTGCAACCCGAGCAGCCGGAACAGGCCGGCCGACCAGACCTGCTCGTTCGTGCCGAAGGTCCAGCCCCAGGTGCCGGTCAGTCCTTGGTTCTCGATCAGGCGCAGGAAGACGCACGACGAGAACGGCAGGCGGCTGCGGTTGAGGGCCGGGTTCGTGAATTCGTCCAGGAACGGATCGATGGGCTCCAGCTCCGGCTTCTCGGCATCTCCAGAGCTGGGACGAGGAATTCTGGGGGGCAGCATGGACTAACTATGTCAGCTTGCAGCGCAAGCGAAAAGAGTGCCGCCCACAAGGTATTCCGATGGATCGCGTCGCGACGGACCCGTCTCGACCGCTACACGGACCGTTGGTACGACGCGTCGGGAAGATCGGTCCGGACAGGCGTGTCAGACCTTGCTGACCGTGATCGCGCCCGCCGCCCGGCGGGAGACGCGGATGCCGGCATTGGGCAGGGCCCGCCCCGTGCTGGGACCGTTCCCCACCCGCTCCGGCGGAGCCCGCCTCAGCCGGGTGCGCCGCCCGGCGGCTGCGGGCCGAGCCGGCGCGCGAGCTTCTCGATGCGCTCGGCCGTGCGCTGGACGCTCTCGGCGAGGCGGGTCTCGGAGGCCTGGCGCTCGGCCGCCCCGGCCTCGATCGAGGCCTTCAGGGAGGCGGCCTCGCCCGCCAGGGCCTCGGCGCGGCGCTTCGATTCCGCGAGGTCGTCCGCGAGGGTCAGCGCCGCCATGACGTGGAGGCGCATGTCGCCGATCTCCCCGAAGGCCTTGCGCATCTCGGCGATGCGGGCGTCGAAGCCCTGCGCCAGCCCCTCCAGGTGACTCTCCTCGCCCTCGCCGCAGGCCATGCGGTAGGTCTTGCCGGCGATGCTGACGGTCACCTGGGGCATGATGGTACTCCTCGACGCGTCCGCTCAGGCCTCAGCCCTCGGCGGGGTCGCCGGCGCGGCTCAGCACGCCCTCGACGGTCCCGATGGCGCGGCCGAGCCGGTGCTCGACCTCGTCGGCGGCCGACTGCACGTCGGCGAGGCGCGCCGTCGCCCCGTCGAGCTCCGCCGCCAGCCTGGCGCGGTCGTCCCGCATGAGCGCGAGCTCGGTCTCCAGGTCGCCCTGGCTGTGCTCGGCGTCGAGCCGGCGCGCCACGGCGGCCTCGAGCAGGACGACCGACGCTTCGAGGCGGCGCAGCGCATCGTCCACCGCTGCGGTCATGCTCACCTCCACGCGGATACTCCCGCCGAACCCTAAAGGGCCGGCGGGCCGGTCGCAATCAGCCCGCGCGCAGGGAAGGGCGATCGCCGGGGAGCGACCGCCCTGGTGTTCCATCGCCGGACGGCCGCGCCGGCGTTCGCGCTCCCCGGAAACCGCCCCTCAGGCGGCGCGGATCGCCCCCAGGAAGTCGTCGACGTCCCGCTTCACCGTCAGGGCCTGCACGCTGAGGTCGCCGGCCGCCGCCAGGACCTGCTCGGCGGCGCCCCCCGTCTCGGTCGCGGAGGCGAGGACGTGCGCGACGTTGGCGGAGACGTCCCGCGTGCCGCGCGCGGCCTCGCCGGCGTTGCGGGCGATCTCGTGCGTGGCCGTCGTCTGCTCCACCACCGTCGTGGCGATCGTGCCCGTGATGTCGTTGACGGCGACGATCGTGCGGCCGATCTGCTGCATCGCGGCCGCGGCCTGGCCGGTGGCCTCCTGGATGGCCGCGATCTGGCCCGAGATCTCCTCGGTCGCCCGGGCGGTCTGCCCGGCGAGCTGCTTGACCTCGGCGGCGACGACCGCGAAGCCGCGCCCCGCCTCGCCGGCGCGGGCCGCCTCGATGGTGGCGTTGAGCGCGAGCAAGTTCGTCTGGCCCGCCACCGAGCTGATCAGCGTGACGGCGTGCCCGATCCGGTCCGCGGCCCGCATCAGGCTCTCCATGGCGGCGTCGGTCGCCTGCGCCTCCCGGGCGGCGTCCCCCGCCACCGCGCGCGAGTGCTGGACCTGGCGCTCGATCTCCTTGAGCGAGGCGACCATCTGCTCGGCCGCCGCCGCCACGGTCTGGACGTTGGCGGAGGTCTGCTCGGCCGCCGCGCTCGAGGCCACGGCCTGCTGGTTGGTGCTGGAGGCGACGTTCGTCATCGCCTGGGCGGTGGCGTCGAGCTCCTCGGCGGCGGCCGTGACCACGGTGAGCGAGCCCGTCATCCGCTCCTCGAACTGGCGCACCAGGCGGTCGACGAGGTCGGCCCGGCGCTGGCGGCCGGATTGCTCCGCCCGGTTCTCCTCCTCGAGCCTGACCCGCTCCGCGGCCCCCTCCCGCAGCACCGCCACCGCGCGGGCGATCTGGCCGATCTCGTCGCGCCGCGCCGTGCCGCCCACCTCCACGGCGAGGTCCCCGCGGGCGAGGTCCCCGATCGTACCGGTCAGCCGCAGGATCGGCCGGGCGATGGAGGCGCCCAGCAGGGAGGCGAGGGCGAGGCCCGCCGCGCAGGTGCCGAGGGCGCTCGCCAGCAGGGTGTAGAGCAGCTGGTCCGCGGCCGCATCCGTGGCCTGCAATTCGGCGGCGAAGTGCGCGTCCGCCGCGCCGGCGGCCGCCGCGGCCGAGGCCGCGACGCGGGCGAGCTGCGCGTCCAGGGCCTTGATGGCGACCTCCCGCGCCTCGAGGGCGGCCTGGTAGCGGGCCACGGCCTGGCTCGTCGTCGTCAGGGACTCGGCGAGGGCTCCCGCCAGCTTGCGCAGGCGGTTCGTCGCCGCCGGGTGGGCCTCGGCCGCGGCGGCGGCCTCGCGCAGCCGGCGCGCCTCCTCGCCGAAGGCCGCGAGCGCCCTGGCCTGGCCGCCGCCGACCGCCTTCGCCGCCTGCCCGGCGATCAGCCCGACCGATCCCTGGATCTGGAGCGCGGCCGCGACGAGGCCCGCCTCGGCCGTCCGCGCGGCGCTGTCGCCGAACGCCGTCGCCGGGTTGGCGAGCGCGGCCACCGCCTGCTCCAGCTCCGCCGCGAGGTCGAAGGCCTTCGAGATCGCCGCGACGGTGGCGGCCGTCTGCTGCGTCAGCGCCCCGGCGGGCTCGACCTGCCCGGCCCCCGCGACCTCGGCCGCCAGGTTGCGCAGGCCCTCGACCATCGCGTCCCGGTCCCGGGCGAGGCCGGTGCTGAGGTAGGTGCGCAGCCTGAGCTGCGCATCCCGGTTCAGGACGTCCGCGGCCGCGGCCTTGCGGCTGAGGGCGACGGCGCTGGCGAGCTCGGCCTGCTCGGCCCGGAAGCCACGCGCGATGACGAGCGTGGTGCCGAACCCCGCGAGCGGGAGGCCGAGGACGGCGAGGAATCCCGCCATGATGCGCGAGCGCAGGGACCGGAACTGAGGCATGGGGTTCTCTGCCAGGAATGGATCACGTCGGGGATGGGCGCACGACCTGCTCTGCCGCGGGCGCCCGGTCATGCGGGCCGGAGGCGTGTCGATCCTCAGCTGACGAGGCCGCGGATCTTGCGCAGGGACTCGCTGCCGAAGCTCGCCGCGAGCGCATCAGTGGCCGCCGCGGCCGCGGCCTGGAATCCCGCGTGGTCGACGTCCTCGACGATCACCATCCCGCCGTCGCGCAGGCTCGCGAGCCCGCTCCGGTCGGCGTTCTCCGTGTAGGCCTGCGAGGCCGCGGTGCCGGCCTTGGCGGCCCTGCGCAGGAGTTCGAGGTCGGAAGCCGCCATCTCCTCCGCCACGTCGGCCGAGAGCGCCAGCAGGGAGGGGGTGTACACGTGCCGCGTGAGCGAGAGGTGGGTCTGCACCTTGTTCAGGCCACCCCCGACGATGACGCCGATCGGGTTCTCCTGCGCCTCGAAGCGCCCGGTGCGCAGGGCCTCCTGGAGCTGCACGAAGGGCAGGGTCTCGGGCGCGGCCCCCAGGGCCTCGAAGGTCCGGAGGATCGCCTGCGACAAGGGCACCCTGATCTTGAGGCCCTTGAGGTCGGCGACGGACCGGATCGGCTTGTTGGCGGTGAAGTTCCGCATGCCGACCTCGCTCCAGCCCAGGTTGAGGATCCTCTTGGGCTTGAGCAGCTCCGAGCCGTAGGCGCCGAGCGACCCGGCGAGGGCCGCGCGGGCGGCGGCGACATCCTTGAACAGGTAGGGCAGCTCGAAGAGCGACGTCTCGGTGCTGTAGGGGTTGGTGACGCCGACGGGCGCGATGCTCAGGTCGAGCGTGCCGTCGACCACCGCCTTGAGCATCTGCTGCTCGTTGCCGATCTGCGAGTTCGGGTAGATCTCGATGCCGAGCCTCCCGTCCGACAGGCTCGCGACCGCCTTCGCGAAGGCCTCGGCCTGCGCCTGGAAGATCGACGACGTGGTGTTGTTGTGGCCGAGCCGGAGCTTGCGGGCCGAAGCCCGGGCGATGCCGGGCAGCGCGAGTGCGGCGGCGGTGGCCGAGACGGTGGCGAGGAGGGAGCGACGTGAGAGCGACATCGGGGACCGGCGGGGTTGGACGGTTGTGCGCCGGCAACTGACCATGTTCGTCTTAAGGCGAAGTAAATCTGGTTGCGGAAACTCTGCGTCATGCAATAGCGAGATCACCGCATCTGCGTGATGTTGCAAAGTTCATGCTCGATCTGTCTTCAGTTTCCCAATCGTTACAATGTATTAATGCTGTTATCGCATCGCACAAACTATGGATGTAATTAGATTACCCTGAGTTGTGCGGACGGATGTGCTGACACGGATCTGCGGGCGGTCGAGCGACGCGCCCGTGCACACGCGTTGAGCAGCGCGCAACCGTGCAGGATCGATGCGCCCGCGCCACCGGCGACGCGGCTCGGCCCCGCCACTCACCTCCGTGCGCCGGGCCCCGGGGCGATGCCGCGATCGGGCGCGCGCCGACGGGCGCGGCCAAGGGCGCGGCCGGGGGCGGGACGGGATCGTGGCGACGCGCGCGCGGGCGCGGGGCAAGTGCGCGCGGGTCAAGGGACGCGTCCCCGGGGCTTCGACGGGGCGTCAGGAGATCCCCGGGTTTGACTCGCCGGGGGGCCGTGATAGGAAGCCCGCGCCCGCGCCGGAGGGCTCGTCCGCCGGCGGGCCCCCGAGCGAGCTGCCGTGACGCCTCCCACGCCCCCCGCCCGCGCCGCCCCGACCCGGGCGGCCCGTGCGCCCGGCGCGGCGGTCGCGGCGGAGCTTTCCCCCTTCGACGCGAGGACGCGGCCCCGGCGGGGCGCCGCCACGCCCGCCCGCCCGAGCGCGGGCCCGGCCCGCCGCCTCGCGGCCGCACCCTTCCACCACCCATCCCTCCGGGAGAGAACGACATGACGGTCAAGGTCGCCATCAACGGCTTCGGACGCATCGGCCGCAACGTGCTGCGCGCCATCAAGGAGGCGGGCCGCACGGACGTCGAGGTCGTGGCCATCAACGACCTCGGCCCGGTCGAGACCAACGCCCACCTGCTGCGCTACGATTCCGTCCACGGCCGGTTCCCGGGCCAGGTCTCGGTCGAGGGCGAGCACATCGTGGTCGACGGCCAGCGCATCCGCGTCACGGCGATCCGGAACCCGGCCGAGCTGCCCCACCGCGACCTCGGCGTCGACGTCGCGCTGGAGTGCACCGGGATCTTCACCGCCAAGGACAAGGCGAAGCTCCACCTGGATGCCGGGGCCCGGCGGGTCCTCGTCTCGGCGCCCGCCGACGGCGCCGACCTCACGGTCGTGTACGGCGTGAACCACGACAAGCTCAAGGCCGACCACCTCGTGGTCTCCAACGCGTCCTGCACCACGAACTGCCTCGCCCCGGTCGCCAAGGTGCTCAACGACGCCGTCGGCATCGAGCGCGGCTTCATGACGACGATCCACTCCTACACCAACGACCAGCCCTCGCTGGACCAGATGCACAAGGACCTCTACCGGGCCCGCGCCGCGGCCCTGTCGATGATCCCGACCTCCACGGGCGCCGCCAAGGCGGTGGGCCTCGTGCTGCCGGAGCTGAACGGCCGGCTCGACGGCACGGCGATCCGGGTCCCGACCCCCAACGTCTCGGTGGTGGACTTCAAGTTCGTGGCCAAGCGCCAGACCTCGGTCGCCGAGATCAACGAGGCCATCAAGGCGGCGGCGGCCGGCGCGCTCAAGGGCGTGCTCGCCTTCACCGAGCAGCCGAACGTCTCGATCGACTTCAACCACGACCCGCATTCGTCGACGTTCCACATCGACCAGACCAAGGTGCTGGACGGCAACTTCGTGCGGGTGCTGTCCTGGTACGACAACGAGTGGGGCTTCTCGAACCGCATGGCCGACACCGCCGTGGCGATGGCGAAGCTGATCTGAGCCGAGCGTGACGGCGGAGCGGGCGACCGCTCCGCCCCCGCGCGTCCTTCCCGGCGCGGCACGGGGCCGCGCCGACCCTCCGAGGAGCCCCAGATGACCGACGCCACGCCCGCCGGCCGGCCCGGGCCGAACGCCGCCGCGGCCGCCCCGCCGCCCGTTCCCGCCGGCT
>NZ_QOWC01000038.1 GCF_003574465.1 Methylobacterium crusticola | reverse complement strand
GCGGGCGCATTGCCGCCGGCGCCGCGGCGCCTACAAGTGTCGTCACGGTGCCGCGGCCCGCGAGAGGCCGCACGCAGCGGGGCCGCGCCACGAGGCCGCGGACGACGCGTCGGAGGAGGAACGGGCGATGAGCGTGATGACGATCCAGGGCCGGCCGCAGCCCCTGAAGAAGCCCGGCCTCCTGCGCAACCAGGCCTATCTCGACGGCGCCTTCGTGGACGCGGACGGCGGCGGCACGGTCGCGGTCGACAACCCCGCCACCGGCGAGACCCTCGGCACGGTGCCGAGGATGGGGGCGGCCGAGACCGAGCGGGCCATCGCGGCCGCCGCGGCGGCGCTCCCGGCCTGGCGGGCCCGCACCGCCAAGGACCGCGCCGCGATCCTGCGCCGCTGGTTCACCCTGATCATGGAGAACCAGGAGGACCTCGCCGCCATCATGACGGCCGAGCAGGGCAAGCCGCTCGTCGAGAGCCGCGGCGAGATCGCCTACGCGGCCTCGTTCATCGAGTGGTTCTCCGAGGAGGCCAAGCGCATCTACGGCGACGTCATCCCGGCTCACGGGCCCGACAAGCGCATCGTCGTGATCAAGCAGCCCATCGGCGTCTGCGCGGCGATCACGCCCTGGAACTTCCCGGCCGCGATGATCACCCGCAAGGCCGGCCCGGCCCTCGCGGCGGGCTGCACCATGGTGCTCAAGCCCGCGAGCCAGACCCCGTTCTCGGCCCTGGCGCTCTGCGTGCTGGCCGAGGAGGCCGGCATCCCGAAGGGCGTCCTCTCGTGCGTCACCGGCTCGGCCCAGGCCATCGGCGGGGCGATGACGGCGAGCCCGGTGGTGCGCAAGCTCTCCTTCACGGGGTCGACCGAGATCGGCCGCGAGCTCCTGGCGCAGTGCGCCCCGACCGTGAAGAAGACCTCGATGGAGCTCGGCGGCAACGCGCCCTTCATCGTCTTCGACGACGCCGACCTCGACCTCGCCGTGAAGGGCGCCATCGCGTCGAAGTACCGGAACGCCGGCCAGACCTGCGTCTGCGCCAACCGCATCCTGGTCCAGGACGGCGTCTACGACGCCTTCGCGGAGCGCCTGGCCCGGGCCGTGCAGGCGATGGCGGTCGGCGACGGGTTCGAGGCCGGCACGGTGATCGGCCCGCTGATCGACGCCAAGGCCGTGGCCAAGGTCGAGGAGCACGTCTCGGACGCCCTCGAGAAGGGCGCCCGCATCGTCACGGGCGGCCGGCGCCACGCCCGGGGGGGCAGCTTCTACGAGCCGACCGTGCTCGCCGACACCACCCCGCAGATGCGGATCTTCCGGGAGGAGACCTTCGGGCCGGTGGCGCCGCTGTTCCGCTTCCGCACCGAGGAGGAGGCGGTGGCCCTCGCCAACGACACCGAGTTCGGCCTCGCCTCCTACTTCTACGGCCGCGACATCGGCCGGGTCTGGCGGGTGGCGGAGGCCCTCGATTACGGCATGGTGGGCATCAACGAGGGCATCATCTCGACGGAGGTCGCGCCCTTCGGCGGCGTGAAGGAGAGCGGGCTCGGCCGCGAGGGCTCCCATTACGGCATCGATGACTACCTCGAGATCAAGTACCTGTGCATGGGCGGGATCTGACGGGCCGGCCCGGCCCCGCCCGGACCGAGACGGAGAGCCCCATGAGCGCGCGCATGACCATCGCCATCGTCGCACCCGGTGCGATGGGCAGCGCCGTCGCGCGCCGGGTCGCCGAGCACGGCGGCACGGTCCTGACCTCCCTGGCCGGGCGGGGCGAGGCGTCGCGGCGGCGGGCCGCCGCCGCCGGCATGCAGGAGGCCGGCGACGACGAGATCGTCGCGCGGGCGGCGGTCATCCTGTCGATCGTGCCGCCCGCCGACGCCCTCGCGCTCGCGGAGCGGTTCGCCGCCCCCCTCGCGGCGGCGGCCGGCGCCGGGCCGGTCTTCGTCGACTGCAACGCCGTCGGCGTCGAGACCGTGCGGGCGGCGGGCGAGGCCATCGCCCGGGCCGGGGGGCGCTTCGTGGACGGCGCGATCATCGGCCTGCCGCCGAAGCCCGGGGAGGCGGGGCCGGCCTTCTACCTCTCCGGGCCGGAGGCCGGGGACCTCGGCCTGCTGGCCGGGCTCGGCCTCGCGATCCGCCCGATGGCGGGGGCGCCCGTGGGCGCGGCCTCGGCCCTCAAGCTCTCCTACGCGGGGATCACCAAGGGGCTGACCGCGGTGGCGAGCGCGATGGTGCTGGCCGCCGAGCGGGCCGGGGCCGGGCCGGCCCTGCACGCCGAGCTCGCCCTCAGCCAGCCGGAGCTCCTGGCGCGCTTCGGCAAGACCCTGCCGGACATGTACGGCAAGGCCTACCGCTGGGTGGCCGAGATGGAGGCGATCCGCGACTTCGTCGGCCGGGACTTCCCCGAATCCGCGGTCTTCGCGGGCGCGGCCGGCCTCTACGCGCGGCTCGCCGCCGACGCGGCCGGGCCCCGGGCCGAGACCGGGACGATCGACCGCTTCCTCGGGACGCGCGAGCCGGGGTGAGGCGGCCCGCGCTCAGGACGCGATGGCGCGCGAGGATTCGCGGACCTGGGTGGTGCTGTGGTCGATGTGCTGCGTCGAGCCCGCGATCACCGTGATGTTCTGCGAGATCTCGGAGACGGAGGTGGTCACGAACTTCATCCTGTCCGAGATGTCCCGGGCCACGGCCGCCTGCCGCTCGACCGCGACCGAGATCGTCGCCGAGACCTCGTTCACGCGCGCGATCGTGGCGCCGATCTCCGTGATGGCGTTGGCGGCCTGGGCGGCGACCACCTGCGTCGCGGCGATCTGCGAGCTGATCTCCTCCGTCGCCCGCGCGGTCTGCAGGGCGAGGTTCTTGACCTCGGCGGCCACCACCGCGAAGCCCTTGCCGGCGTGGCCGGCCCGGGCGGACTCGATCGTGGCGTTGAGGGCGAGCAGGTTCGTCTGGGAGGCGATGCCCTCGATCAGGCTGACGATCTCGCCGATCCGCTGGGCCTCCGTGGCGAGGCCGGCCACCACCGTCGAGGTGGCGTTGGCCTGGTCGACGGCCTGCCGGGTGACGTCGAGCGCGTAGTTGACCTGCCGGCTGCTCTCCCCCACCGAGGTCGCGAGCTCGCGCGCGCCCTCCGCCACCGACCGGGCGTTGCCCGACAGGGTGACGGAGGCCTGGGCGGCGATCACGGCCTGCTGGGAGGCCTGCGAGACCGAGCGGGCGATCCCGTCGAGGTCGCCGTCGATGACCTTCTGGAGCGCGTTGCGGCGCATGCGGCTCTCGATCTCGGCGGTGATGTCGCTCGCGAACTTCACCACCTTGAGCAGCTCGCCGGCCCTGTCGCGGATCGGCGTGTAGGTCGCCTGGATCCAGACCTCGCGGCCCTGCTTGCCGACGCGCTTGTACTCGGCCGTCTGGTGCTCGCCCTGCTTCAGCCTCTCCCAGAAGATCCGGTAGGCGCTGCCCTGCTTGTCCTCGTCCCGGAGGAACAGGCTGTGGTGCCGGCCCCGGATCTCCTCCAGCCGGTAGCCGACGAGGGAAAGGAAGTTCTCGTTGGCGGTCAGGATGAGGCCGTCCATGTCGAACTCGATCACGCCCTGCGAGCGGTGCAGGGCGGCGAGCTGGTTCTCGTGGTCGGCGTTGCGACGCTGCTGGGCGGTGATGTCGGTGGAGAACTTGACGATCTTCAGGAGCTTGCCGAAGGCGTCGGTGACCGGGTTGTAGGTCGCCTGGATCCAGACCTCGCGGCCCTCCTTGCCGACGCGCCGGTACTCCGCGGCCTGGTACTCGCCGCGCCTGAGGGCCTCCCAGAACCGCAGGTAGTCGAGGGAGCGGCGCTCGAGCGGCTCGACGAACATGCTGTGGTGCCGGCCCCGGATCTCCTCGAGCCGGTAGCCGACGGCCGAGAGGAAGTTCTCGTTGGCGGTCAGGATGGTGCCGTCGAGGCCGAACTCGATCACGCCCTGCGAGCGGTGCAGGGCGGCGAGCTGGCCCTGGTGGTCGGCCGCGAGGAGCTTCTGCATCGTCACGTCGGTGGCGACCTTGACCACGCCGAAGGGCCGGCCGCCGCGGCCGAGCAGCGGGTTGTAGGTCGCCTGGATCCAGACCTCGCGGCCGCCCTTGCCGATGCGGCGGTACTCCGCAGTCTGGTGCACGCCGCGCTTGAGGGATTCCCAGAACTGCCGGTACTCCTCGCCCTCGCGCTCGCCCGGGGCCAGGAACATGCTGTGGTGGCGGCCCGCGACCTCCTCGGGGCGGTAGCCGAGGATCGACAGGAAGCTCTCGTTGGCCGACACGATCGTGCCGTCGATGCCGAGCTCGATGATGGCCTGGGACCGGTACAGGGCGCTCAGGATCGCGGACGTCTTGCTTGGCTGCAACAGCATGGGACTAGAACCTCTCGGGGTGGGTCGCCGGGGCGCCGATCAGGGCGGTGGGGTCCGGGTCCCCCGCGAGGCCCGTCGCACCGGGGGCCCGGGCGGCGCGGCGCGCCCCCGGGCCGATGTCACGCGGCCGACCGCACTTCCGAGAGGAAGTTCCTGACCGCGGCGTTGAGGCGCTCGGCCTGCATCGACAGCTCCGAGGACGACGCCAGCACCTGCGTCGCCGCCGCGCCCGTGGTCTCGACCGCCTCGGCGACCGCGCCGATGTTGCTCGTCACCTCGCCGGTGCCGGCCGCCGCCTGGGCGACGTTGCGGACGATCTCCTGGGTCGCCGCGCCCTGCTCCTCCACGGCCGCCGCGATCGAGGTCGCGACGCCGTTCATCTCCTGGACCCGGGCCGCGATCGTCTCGATGGCCTGCACGGCGCGGGTGGTCGAGGATTGCACGTCGGCGATCTGGCGGGTGATCTCCTCGGTCGCCCGGGCGGTCTGGCCGGCGAGCTCCTTCACCTCGCTCGCCACCACGGCGAAGCCGCGCCCGGCCTCGCCGGCGCGCGCCGCCTCGATGGTGGCGTTGAGCGCGAGCAGGTTCGTCTGCCCGGCGATGGTCGAGATCATCCCCACCACGTCCCCGATCCGGGCCGCGGTGTTGCTGAGGGCGCGCACCAGGTCGACCGTCTGGCTGACCTCGGCCGCGGCCCTGTCGGCGAGGGTGGCCGAGCTGTCGACCTGGCGGCCGATCTCGTTGATCGAGGTGCCGAGCTCCTCGGCCGCCGTGGCGACCATCTGGACGTTGACCCCGGCCTCCTCGGCGGCGGCGGCGACGGCCGACGAGCGCCCGGAGGTGTGCCGGGCCGTCTCGCTCATGCTCAGGGAGGTCGCCTGGAGCTCCGTGGCGGCGGAGCTCAGGGTCGCGGCGATGCCGCCGACGGCGCCCTCGAACGTGTCGGCGAGCTGGCGCATCACGGCGCGCCGCTGCGCCTCGGCGGCGTCCAGGGTGCGCTTCGCCTCCTCCTCCTGGATGCGGGCTTGGCGCTCCTGCTCGTCGTAGGCGCGCTGGGCCTCGTTGTCCGTCCGGGCCCGCTCCGCCTCGATCTCGAGGGCGCGGGCCTTGCTGGCATTCTCCTTGAACACCTGGACGGCGCTCGCCATGGCGCCGACCTCGTCGCGCCGGCCGATGCCCGGGACCGCCACGTCCAGGTCGCCGTCGACGAGGCGACCCATCGCGGCGGTCATGCCCCGGATCGGGCGGGTGAGGCCGAGATGCAGCATCGCCAGCCCGGCCGCGGCCGTCAGCAGCATCGCGGCGAGGCTCGCGAGGGTGACGAGGCGCGACTGCGCGGCCATGCCGGCCGCGTCCGCCTCGCGCGCCGCCAGGAGCGCCGCCTCCGTGTCGATGATCGTCCGCACCTTGGCCCGGAAGGCGTCCATCACGGCCTTGGCGTTGCCGGTGGCGACGCTCTCCCGCGCCTGCGCGCGGGTCTCGGGCCAGCGCATCAGGTCGATCTCCCGCTCGCCGACCGACTGCGTCCAGGTGCGGGCGACGGCGTCCATGGCGGCGAGGTTCGCCTGCTGGGCCGGGTTGTCGGCCACGAGGGCCCGGATCTTCCCGAGGGCGTCCGCGTAGGCCGCCTGGCCGGACGTGTAGGGCTCCAGGAACGCCTCGTCGGCGGTGATGAGGAAACCGCGCACCGCGGTCTCGCGGTCGATCATCGCGGCCTGGAGGCGCTGCGCCTCGCCGATGACCGCATGGGTGTGGGACACCCACTGGCTGGTCTCCTCGATGACGCCGAGGTTGCGCACCGCGAGCCCGGACCCCGCCAGGCTCACCCCGATGACGAGCGCGAGGGTCGCGCCGATCTTCGTCGCGATCTTTCGATCGGCCATCCACGACATCGTTCAGGATCTCCACTTGCAGCGAGGGCCCGCCGCGCGGGCGGCGTGCGGAAGCATTTGGCCGGACGGGCCCGGAGCGACCCCGACCGGCAGCGTTCTCCACGCCCGCGGCCGTTCGGCCGCAGCACTCCCGGACGCCGCCTTCGGGGCCGCGTCCGGGACAGGCTCGGCGCGAAGGTTCCTGACCCAAGGTCATTAGGCCAAATCTCCGTCACCAAAGCCTTAAAACAGGCAGGCCCGCGAGCCTCCCGCGGGGCCGCCCGCGGGTGCCGCCGGCCGGGCCGGGCGGGGCGCCGCGGCCGCGCCCCCTGCCCGGCGCCGCGGGCCGTGCTACACGACCCGCCCGCCCGGCTCCCGGACGGGACCCGCCCGCCGCACCACATCGCACCCGGGACCTGATGCCGCCCATCATCGCCATCGCGAACCTCGCGAAGACCTACGCCACGGGCTACCACGCCCTGAAGGACGTCTCCCTGGAGATCCGCCAGGGCGAGATCTTCGCCCTGCTCGGGCCGAACGGCGCCGGCAAGACCACGCTGATCAGCATCGTGTGCGGCATCGTCACGCCGAGCGGGGGCCGCGTCACGGTGAGCGGCCACGACATCCTGGACGAGCCCCGCGCCGCCCGCCGGCTCATCGGCCTCGTGCCGCAGGAACTGACCACCGACGCCTTCGAGACCGTGCGGGCCACCGTGGCCTTCAGCCGGGGCCTGTTCGGGCTGAGGGCCGATCCGGGGCGGATCGAGCAGGTGCTGCGCGACCTCTCGCTGTGGGAGAAGCGCGACGCCCGGATCATGACCCTCTCGGGCGGCATGAAGCGCCGCGTCCTCATCGCCAAGGCGCTGGCGCACGAGCCGCGCATCCTCTTTCTCGACGAGCCCACCGCCGGCGTCGACGTCGCGCTGCGCCAGGACATGTGGCGCCTCGTGCGGCGCCTGCGCGAGCAGGGCGTCACCATCATCCTCACCACGCACTACATCGAGGAGGCCGAGGAGATGGCCGACCGCGTCGGGGTGATCGCCCGGGGCGAGATCGTGCTCGTCGAGGAGAAGGCCGAGCTCATGCGCAAGCTCGGCAAGAAGGAGCTCACGCTCCAGCTCCAGGCCCCCCTGGGCGGCCTGCCGGAGGCGCTCGCCGCCTACCCGCTCGCCCTGTCGCCGGACGGGGCTGCCCTGACCTACACCTACGACACCAAGGCGGAGCGCACCGGCATCACGGCGCTGCTCACCGACCTCGCGGCGGCCGGGATCCGCTTCCGCGACCTCCAGACCCGGCAGAGCTCCCTGGAGGACATCTTCGTCGACCTCGTCAGGGAGCGCGCATGAACTGGCCCGCGATCCGCGCCATCTACGGATTCGAGATGGCGCGCACCTGGCGCACGCTGCTCCAGAGCATCGTCGCCCCGGTGATCTCGACCTCGCTCTACTTCGTGGTCTTCGGCGCCGCCATCGGCGGGCGCATCACCACGATCGAGGGCGTGCCCTACGGCGCCTTCATCGTGCCAGGGCTGATCATGCTGACGCTGCTCACCCAGAGCATCGCCAACGCCTCGTTCGGCATCTACTTCCCGCGCTTCTCCGGCACGATCTACGAGATCCTGTCCGCGCCGGTCTCGGCCGTCGAGATCGTCGCCGGCTACGTCGGCGCGGCGGCCACGAAGTCGGTCCTGCTCGGGCTGATCATCCTGGCGACCTCCTGGCTGTTCGTGCCGCTGCGCATCGAGCACCCGCTGTTCATGGTGCTGTTCCTGGTGCTGACCGCCGTCACGTTCAGCCTGTTCGGCTTCGTCATCGGCCTGTGGGCGGACGGGTTCGAGAAGCTGCAGCTCGTGCCGCTCCTCATCGTCACGCCGCTGACCTTCCTGGGCGGCAGCTTCTACGCCATCGACATGCTGCCCCCGGTGTGGCGGGCCGTGAGCCTCCTCAACCCGGTGGTCTACCTGATCAGCGGCTTCCGCTGGAGCTTCTACGGCCGCGCCGACGTCAGCCTGCCCCTGAGCCTCGGCATGGCCCTGGTCTTCCTCGCCGCCTGCCTCGCCGCCATCGCGTGGATCTTCCGCACCGGCTACCGGCTCAAGAGCTGACAGAGAGCCGACGCCGCGCGCCCGGGCTGCCCGGGCGCGCGGGCCGGCGGGGCCGGACTGGCCCGGGATTTGCGGCGGGCCGCGGGCCACGTCCCCCCCGGAGCACGCCGCGCCCCTCATGACCCGCCCGTCCGCCCTGCCCGCCGCCCTCGCCCTCGCCCTCGCGGCCGCCCCCGCCAGCGCCGAGTCGGTGCTGCGCATCGGCATGACCGCCGCCGACACGCCGACCACCACCGGCATGCCGAACAACGGCTTCGAGGGCATGCGCTTCCTCGGCTACCCGATCTTCGAGGGGCTCGTGCTCTGGGACCTGACCCGCACGGACCGGCTCGCCACGGTCAAGCCCGGGCTCGCCGAGCGCTGGGAGCAGGCGGCCGACGACAAGAACACCTGGATCTTCCACCTGCGCGAGGGCGTGAGCTTCCACGACGGCACGCCCTTCGACGCCGACGCGGTGATCTGGAACCTCGACCGCTACTTCAAGCAGGACAGCCCGCAATACGAGCTGCCGGCGGCCGGCATCACCCGGGCTCGGGCGCCCCTCGTCGCGGGCTACCGCAAGGTCGACGCCCGCACGGTGGCGATCACCACCTCGGCGCCCGCCTCCTACTTCCCCTACATGGCGGTCTACATCCTGTTCACCTCGCCGGCCTCGTTCGAGAAGGCGGGCCGCGACTGGGCCAAGGTCGGCACGCTGCCGGCGGCCGGCACCGGGCCGTTCCGCATCACCCGCGTCAGCCCGCGCGAGGCGGTCGACCTCGCCCGCAACGACGGCTACTGGGACAAGGCCCGCATGGCCAAGGTCGACCGGGTGCGGCTGATGCCGATCCCGGAGGCCAATGCCCGCATCGCCGCCCTCCGGGCCGGCCAGGTCGACTGGATCGAGGCGCCAGCGCCCGACGGGATCCCGTCGCTCAAGCAGGCGGGCTTCGTCATCACCACCGGCTCCTACCCGCACGTCTGGCCCTGGTTCTACAACATCGGGGCGGCGGGCAGCCCGCTCAAAGACGTGCGGGTGCGCCAGGCCCTCAACTACTGCGTCGACCGCGAGGGGCTGATCACCTTCCTCAACGGGACCGCCGAGCCGTCGGTGGGCTGGCTCAAGGCGAGCGACCCGAATTTCGGCGCGCCGCAGAACCGCTACCGGCTCGATCCCGCCAGGGGCAAGGCCCTGCTCGCCGAGGCGGGCTACGGGCCGAGGAAGCCCCTCGCCCTGAAGGTGATGGTCTCGACCTCGGGCTCCGGCCAGATGCAGCCGCTGCCGATGAACGAGTTCCTGCAGGAGAACCTCAAGCAGACCTGCGACGTCGACATCACCTTCAACGTCGTCGAGTGGCAGGTCCTGCTCAACGCCGGGCGGGCCGCGCCCGACGCGCCGACGCTCCAGGGCGCGAACGCCCTCAACGTCAGCTCGCCCTCCTCCGACGTCGCCGTGATGGCGCGCTACTTCTCCTCGGCCAACATCTCGCCGAAGGGCTTCAACTTCGAGCAGTGGAAGGACGACGTCTTCGACGCCTCCCTGCGGACGCTCGCCGAGGCGACCGACCCGGAGACCATCGCCACGGCCACCCGGGCCGCGCACGAGCGGCTGGTCGACGACCCGCCCTGGCTCTACATCGTGCACGACCTCAACCCGCGGGCGATGTCGCCCAAGGTGAAGGGCTTCGTGTCGCCCCAGTCGTGGTTCGTCGACATGACCCTGGTCAGCGTGCCGTAGGGCAGCGCCCGATCGCGCTGCACTCGGACGCCGCTCCAGGTCGTTGGTTTTGCCGCATCTTCTCCGACGAACCGGGACCCACTTCGTCGGAGAACGCTCGAGGACGAGGCCCCCCACCCGATGACCGACGCGTTCGCGCACGACACCGACCCCGCGCTGCTGCCGGCGCGCCCGCTCGCCCGCGCCATCGCGGAGCGCCGGCTCTCGCCGGTCGACGCCGTCGAGGCGCTGCTCGCCCGCATCGGGCGGCTCGAGCCCCGGCTGCGAGCCTTCGTGGAGGTCTACGCCGACGACGCGCGGCTCGCCGCCGAGGGCGCCGACAGGGCGATCCGCTCCGGCCACGCGGTCGGGCCGCTCCACGGCGTGCCGGTGGCGCTCAAGGACCTGATCGACCTCGAGGGCCGGGTCACCACGGGCGGCTCCGCCCATTTCCGCGCGCGCCGCGCCGCGCGGACCGCCACCATCGCCCGGCGCCTGATCGCCCAGGGCATGATCGTGCTCGGCAAGACCCACACGGTCGAGTTCGCCCTCGGCGGCTGGGGCACCAACCAGCACATGGGGACGCCCTGGAACCCCTGGGACCTCGCCCATCCCCGCACTCCGGGCGGGTCGAGCAGCGGCTCGGGCGTCGCGGTCGCGGCCCGGATGGCGCCCTGGGCCATCGGCACCGACACCGGTGGCTCGGTGCGCCTGCCCGCCTCGTTCTGCGGCCTCACGGGGCTCAAGGTCACGATCGGCCGGGTCAGCACCGCCGGCATCGTGCCGCTCTCCTCCACCCTCGACACGCCCGGCCCCATGGCCCGCACCGTCGAGGACGCGGCGCTGCTCTACACGATCCTGTCGGGCCCCGATCCCCTCGACCCCAACACCCGCGGGATCGAGCCCCTCGACCCCCTGCCCACGCTCCACCGCGGCGTGCGCGGCCTGCGGCTCGGCCGCATGCCGGCGGCCGAACGGGCGGGCGTCTGCGACGAGATGCTGGCGGCCTACGACGGCGCCCTGGCGGTGCTGGAGCGGCTCGGCGCCGAGGTGGTGGACGTCGCGCTGCCGTTCCGCTTCGTGGACCTCGTCGCCGCCTCGGCCATCGTCCAGGCGGAATCCTACTTCTTCAACGGCGCCCTGTCGGAGGACCGCAGCCTCAGCCTCGACGAGGACGTGCGGCTGCGCACGCTCGCCGGGGCCGGCGTCACGGCGCAGGAGTACCTGCGCACCCGGCGCATGCAGCAGGAGATGAAGGCGGCCTTCGCCCAAGCGATGGAGGGCATCGACGCGCTGCTCACCCCGACCACCGAGACGGCGGCGATCCGCCTCGACGCCGTCGACCAGGCGGTGGTGCCCTCGCGCTTCACCCGCTTCGGCAACCTCCTCGAGCTCTGCGCCCTGGCGCTGCCCGACGGCTTCACCGCCGGCGGCCTGCCGCTCTCGCTCCAGATCGCCTGCCGGGGCTACGACGAGGCGACGGCGCTGCGCATCGGGCAGGCCTACCAGCAGGCGACGGAGTGGCACCTGCGGGCGCCGGAACTCTAGGACGCGCCGCCACGCGGGCACCGGCCGGCGCGGGGGTGCGCGTCACAACGAAGACCTCGTGAACGTCCTCTCGATGACCGCGGGGGCGTCCGACCGGGAGCGTGCGTTCAACGCCCGAGGACCGGGCGCCTTCCACCCCTCAGGCAGTCCTTCCGCGGCTCGACCTAGTGCCTCTCGCCGCGTCGGGACGCACGGGGATCGCCCGGCAGGGCGCCCGCCCGCCGTCGAAGGGCCGCGCCGTGTCGCCGGGCGGGCCTCGACACGGCAGCGGATCCGGTCCGGGCCCCCGAGGACCGGCCGCACGGCCCCGCCGGCGGGCCGCGGCCGGGCGCTCAGCCGGCCGGGCGGGCCCGGGCGGGCGGGCGGCTCACGAAGGCGGAGCCGGCGAGGAGGAAACGCCAGGGCGTCTCGGCCCCGCGGCTGATGCCGATCCGGGAACAGGCCGTGACGACGGCCGGGCCGTCCCGCGCCTCGAGCCGGAACGGCGCGCGGTCGAGCGGCCATCCGTCGTGCTGCCCGGTGAGGCCGAGGGCCTGGCAGAGGCGGCCCGGACCCGCGCAGAGGAGGCGCGGACCGGCGCCGCCCCGGCGCGCCCGCATCGCCGCGAGGCCGTCCGTCGGCGCGAGCGCCCGGACGAGGACGGCGCTCCCGGGCTCGCAGACGACGTTGAAGCACCAGTGCAGGCCGTAGGACCTGTAGACGTAGGCGTGCCCCGGCGCCCCGAACATGCTGGCGTTGCGCCGCGTCGGACCGGCGAAGCTGTGCGAGGCCGGATCGGACCGGTCGTAGGCCTCGGTCTCCACGACGAGGCCGCCCACCCCGTCGACGAGGAGGCGGGCCCCGATCAGGTCGGGGGCGACGCGCGGGGCGGGGCGGGCGAAGAACGACGGGTCCATGGACCTCCGGGGGGGCGACAGGGCCGGCCCGGCGCTCCGGGGCTCCAGGGGGCGGGACCGGCCGTCGTGGCGGCGGCCTCCGGGAGGCCGGCCGCGTCGCGGGCCATGCGGAGATCCTCCCCGCGGGGCGGCGGGAATCGTTCCGCCGGAACGATACCGCATGGTTTCGATCGACGGCAGCCCCGAACCGCATCCCCGATCCAAGCCCGCTTGCGTTGGACACGCACCGCCCCAGCGGCGCCGCGGCCGCCCGGGGCAGGCGGGGCGCGCGGCGGGGACGCGCCTTGACCCCCGCGCGCGATCGGTGGTGTGAAGCGCCGCGCGGAGGATCCCCCATGGCGAGCGGCAGCGAGAGCACGGCACCGGTCCTGACCACGGAGGGGCCGGTCGCGACCGTGCGCCTCAACCGGGCGCACCACCTGAACCGCATCGAGCCGGAGGACCTGGCGGCGCTGCACGCGATCCTCGACCGCGTCGAGGCGGCGCCGGCGCTGCGCGTGCTCGTGCTGACCGGCACCGGGCGCGCGTTCAGCTCCGGCTACCACCTCGGCGACATCGCGGCCCGCAACGCGGCGGGGCCCGCCGGCGACCCGCCCGCCGACGCGCCGAGCTTCGAGGGGCTGGCGAACCGCCTCGAGGACCTGGCCGTCCCGACGATCTGCCGGCTCAACGGTCCCGTCTACGGCGGCGCCACCGACCTGGCGCTTGCCTGCGACTTCCGCATCGGGGTCGAGACCTGCGAGATGTTCATGCCGGCCGCGCGCCTCGGCCTGCACTACTACGCGGGCGGCCTCGTCCGGTTCGTCACGCGGCTCGGCCCGGACGCCGCCAAGGCGCTGTTCCTGACCGCCCGGACCCTCGACGCCGCGCAGATGCTGCGCATCGGCTACCTCACCGAGGCGGTCCCGGCCGACCGGCTCGACGCCGCCGTCGCGGCCCTGGCCGGCACCCTCGCGGCGAACGCCCCGACGGTGACGCGGGGCATGAAGCGCACGATCAACGAGATCGCCCGGGGGACCCTCGACGCCGCCGCCGCCGACCGGCGCCACCGCGACAGCCTGCAGGGACCCGAGGTGCGGGAGGGCGTGCGCGCCTTCGCGCAGAAGCGCCCGCCCGTCTTCGACGACCCGGCGCCCGGCTGAAGGCCCGCCCCGCCCGCCGCCCGGGCGATCCCCCTCCCCTCAGGCGGCGCGCACGTGCATGCCGCCGTCCACCACGAGCTCGATGCCGTTGATGTACTTCGCGTCGTCGGAGGCGAGGAAGACCGCCGCGTTGGCGATGTCCCACGCATCGCCCATCCGGCCGGTCGGCGAGGCGGCGTGACGGGCCGCCACCATCTCGTCGCGCGCGCCGTAGAAGCCGGAGATCTGCTGGTAGATGTGCGGCGTGTCCATCAGGCCCGGGAGGATGCAGTTCGCCCGGATGCCCTTCGCCGCGTACGCGATGGCGATGCCCTTGGTGAACTGGTTCACCGCGCCCTTCGAGGCGTAATAGGCCGAGTAGTTGTAGCCGGTCCAGCGGATGCTGGCGAGGGACGAGATGTTCAGGATCGCGCCGCGCCCCTGCGCCTCCATCAGCGGCAGGACGCACTTGCAGGTCAGGAACATGCTCTTGACGTTCACCGTCATGACCCGGTCCCAGACCTCCTCGCTGGTCTCGACCGGGCCGCCCTGGGAGGTGATGCCGACGTTGTTGTGGAGGATGTCGACGCGCCCGAAGCGCGCGACCGCGGCCGCGACCGCGTCCTCGACCTCCTGGAGGCGGGTCACGTCGGCGGCGACCCGGAGCGCCGCCCCGCCCTCGTCCTCGATGATGCGGCAGGTCGCGGCGGCGGCCTCCGCGTTCCGGTCGACCGCCACCACGGCGGCGCCCGCCCGGGCGTAGGCCACGGCCGCCGCCTTGCCGTTGCCCCAGCCCTCGCCGACCGACCCGGCCCCGAACACCAGGGCGACCCGCCCCTCGAGCTTCCTGTCCGCCATCGCTTCCTCCACCGGTTGGGATCCTGGCCTCGGGACGCCGCGGGGCCTTGCGCGCCGCCGCCCGCCCGCGGCGCCTACGCGCCGGAGGGCAGCGGGTACATCAGGCCGGCCGATCCGAAGCCGCCGTCGACGTTCAGGGTGTGGCCGTTGACGTAGTCGCTGTCGCCCGAGGCCAGGAAGACCGCCGCGTGGGCGATCTCGGTCACGTCGCCGTAGCGGCGCTGGGGCGTCAGGAACAGGTAGGCGTCGCGGGTGCCGCCCGCCGCGTGGACGATCGTCGAGAGCGCGGTGTCGATGGGCCCGGGCGCGATGGCGTTGACGTTGATGCCCCGCGCCGCGAGCTCCGTCGCCATGACGCGGGTCAGGAGTTCCAGCCCGGCCTTCGAGGCGCCGTAGCCGGCGCGGCCCATGCCGCCGCGCTGGCCCGACAGGGACACGATGTTGATGATCTTGGACCGGCGCTCCGGCGCGGGCGCCTGCGCCAGCATCTGGCGGGCCGCCGCCTGGCCGCACAGGAAGGCGCCGGTCAGGTTGATCCTGAGGCTGCGCTCGAAATCCTCGAGCTTGAAGTCCACGAACGGCGCGTTGATGCCGATCCCGGCGTTGTTGACGAGGATGTCGAGCCGGCCGTGGCGCCCGACCACGGCCGCGAAGGCGTCCGCGACGCTCGCGGCGTCGCCCACGTCGAGGCGGACGGCCTCGGCGGCGTGCCCGGCCCGGGCGAGCTCCGCCGCCGCCGCCTCGGCCCGGTCCGCGACCACGTCGCTGAGGACGACGGTCGCCCCCTCGCGCGCGAAGGCCGTCGCGATGGCGAGGCCGATGCCCTGCCCGGAGCCCGTCACGAGGGCCGTGCGTCCGCTGAGCTTCATGAATCGTCTCCCCGCGTTGCTCGGGCCGGCGGGCCTCACCCGGAGTGCCCGGCCCGGACCCTGTCGAAGAAGTCCGCCCCGCCCATCTGGCCGCCCTTGAGGGCGATCTCGACGCCGTCGAGGGCGCGGCCGGCGGCGTGCATCCGGCACAGGGGCACGCCCGGGGCGAGGCGCGCCGCGACCGCGAGCGCGTCGGGGGCGAGGACCTGGACGGCCTGGCTCGCGGTGTCGCCGCCGGCGACGACGAGGCGGCCGAGCCGGGCCCGTGCCTGGACGGCGGCGAGGACGCCGCCGAGCGCCCGGCCGAGCCGGCGGCCGGTCGAGGAGGGATCCTCGCCCGGGAAGGCCGCCCGCAGGGCCGCGATGCGCGGGTCGTCCGGCCCCCGGACCGTGTGGAGGATCACGCTGCGGCCGGCCGCGAGGCTCCCGCAGGCGGCGTCCGCGAGGGCGCCGGCGGCCGCCTCGTCCGTCAGGAGGGCGCGGGCGTCGACCGGCACCCCGACGAACCCGGCCGCGACGGCGCCGTCGATCTGCGCCGCCGTCAGGCGGGAGGCGCTGCCCGACACCGCGAGCAGGCGGTCGACGGGGGCGAAGCGGGCGAAGGCCTCGGGCGCGGCCGCCGGCGCCCCGCGTCCCCACCACTGCGTGAGCGCGGATTCGACGCCCGACCCGCCCACGACGAAGAGCGGCCCCGCGCGCTCCGCCGCGTCGAGCAGGAGGCCGCCGACCTCGGTCAGGTGGGCCTCCGAGCCGGCGTCGATCAGGATCGCGTCGGGCCCGCGCGCCGCGAGCGCCGCGAAGGCCTCCCGCGCCGCCGCCGCGCCGCGCTCCAGGTCCGGGTAGCCGAGGCTCGCGATGGCGAGCGGGGCCTGCGCGGCGATGTGGCGGGCGAGGTCGCCCTCCCGCATCGGCGTCACCGGATGGACGCTCATGATCGGGTGGCGGTCGATCCGGTGGACCGCGCCGTCCGTTCCCGAGCGGGCGAAGAGGTTGCCGAACAGGCAGTAGCGGGCGAGCGCCGGGGTGCCGCCGACGATGGGCGTGCTCGGATTGCGGAAGATCCCGCGCGCGATGGCGATGACGCGCCCGATGCTGCCGGTCTCCGGGCTGCTGTCGAAGGTCGAGCAGGTCTTGTAGTGGACGATGGCGGCGCCGACGTCGCGCAGGGCCTCGAGGATGCCCGGCATGGCGGCCTCGAGGTCCGGCGTGCCCATGCCCCGGCTGTCCCCGGCGACGCCGATCGCGTCGAGGGCGGGGAAGCGCGCCAGCGTCGCGGGCGTCGGCGGCGCCAGGAACAGCGCCGTGCGCAGGCCCGCGAAGGCCAGCACCTCGAGGGCGTCGGTCGAGCCCGTGAAGTCGTCCCCGTAGAAGACCAGCCGGGGCGCGCCGGGAGGGCCGGTCATGCGCGGCCGCCGTAATGGGCGAGGGCCGCCGCCAGGGCGGGCCGGTCCTTGGCGTAGGTCGCGAGGTCGATCCCCTGGACGGCGGCCTCCCAGGCCTCGCGCAGGCTCGCGACGCCCGCCGCGACGCCGTCGGGATGGCCGATGATCCCGCCCCCGGCGAGGTAGAGCAGGTCGGTGCTGCCGAGCGCCCGGAAGGTGTCGGGCGCCTGGCCGGCCCACTGGCCCGAGGAGAAGACCGGCATCACCGGCGCGAGCCCCGGCTCGGGCCGCAGGCAGGCGCGGGCGGCGTCGATCACGCTCTCGTCCGGCTCCCAGAACTTGTTGCGCAGGCCGTTGACGTGGATCTGGTCGACGCCCGCCAGGCGCCAGAGCTTCTGGTAGGCCGGGAACGAGAAGCCGAGGGCGGGATGCCGGGTCATGAGGCCCCAGCCGTTGCGGTGGCCGTGCAGGGGCAGCGCGGCGTGGCGCCTCAGGTCCTCGACGCCCGAGAACCCGACCCAGTTGAGGCTCACCATCACGCAGGTGCCGCCGGCCTGCGCCACGGCGTCGTGGCGCCGGCGCATCTCGTCGACGGAGCCCGAGATGTTGATCGCGTACATCGGCGGGCGCCCGCGCCGGTCGGCGTGGCGCGCGATCACCGGCATCACCGCGGCGAGCCGCGCCTCGAACGGCGCGTAGGGCGGGTCGCCGATGAGCTCGTCGTCCTTGATGAAGTCGAGGTCGGCCGCGCAGAGCGCGTCGACGAGGCTCGCGGTCTCCTCCGGCGAGAGCCCGATGCTCGGCTTGATGATGGTCCCGAGGAGCGGGCGGCCGTGCACGCCCGCCGCCTCGCGCGTGCCCGTGACGCCGAAGCGGGGCCCCGCGAACTGGCCGGCGTAGTCCGCCGGCAGGTCGAGGTCGAGGAGCCGCGCCCCGGTGATCTCGCCGAGCTCGAAGAGGTTGCCGGCGACCGTCGCGAGGAGGTTCGGCAGGTTGCGGCCGACATTGGCGACCGGGAAGGCGATCTCGATCACCCCGGCCCGGTAGGGGCCGGCGACGCCCCGGCGGGCGTCCTGGGCGCTCGCGAGGGACGGCGCGTCCCGCGCGTCGCCCGGCTCGACCGAGACGACACGCGCCCGGGAGCGCTCCTTCAGGAGGTCGGTCTCCCCCGGCAGGGCCAGGAACGTGCCGCTCGACTGCTCGCCGGCGATGATCTCCGCCGCCTTCTCGAGGGGCGCCGCGCTCTCGATCCAGTAGCGCGCGCGGAACTCGGCCCGGCCGGCCATCAGCCGAGCTTCCCGGCCGCGGCCTCGAGGAGGCCCATGGATTCGTCGCCGAACTTCTTGCGCCACTCGGCGTAGAAGCCGGACTTGCGCAATTCCTCCTTGAAGGGCGCGGTGTCGACGTCGTTGAAGGCGAGCCCCTTCGCGGTCAGCTCCTCGCGCAGGCCGGCGTTCAGCCGCGCCACGTCCTGGCGCTCCCCCAGGCAGGCGGCGTTGACGTTGCGGGCGAACATGTCCTTGAGGTCGGGCGTGAGCTGGTTCCAGGCGCGGCGGTTGATCAGGAACCACCAGCCGTCCCACATGTGGTTCGTGACCGAGCAGAACTTCTGGACCTCGTAGAGCTTCGCCGTGTTGATGATGACGGGCGGGTTCTCCTGCCCGTCGACGACCCGGGTCTGCAGGGCGGAGTAGACTTCCGCGAAGTTGAGGCTGGTGGGCGCCGCGCCGAGGGACTTGAAGAGCGAGGTCCACAGGGCGCTCACCGGCACCCGGACCTTGAGCCCCTGGAGGTCCTTCGGCTCCCGGACGGGCCGCACGCTGTTGGTGATCTGCCGGAAGCCGTTGTCCCAGATCCGCTCCATGACGACGAAGCCGGCCTTCTCGATCTGGCCGCGCAGGTGCGCGCCGAGCGGGCCGTCCATGGCGCGCCAGACCGCGGCGTAGTCCGGGAAGGCGAACCCGAGGCCGTAGATCGAGGAGGTCGGGATGATCGTCGAGAGGACGTTGACGCCGGAGAGGGCGAAGGATTCGAGCGCCCCGGAGCGCAGCTGCGAGAGCATGTCGCTCTGGCCGCCGAGCTGGTTGTTCGCGAAGATCTGAAGCTCGACGCGGCCGTTGCTCTCCTGGCTGATCGCCTCGGCGGCCTTGCGGGCGTGGACGTTGATCGGGTGGGTGTCGGGCACGTCCGTCCCGAGCTTGAAGACGAACTCGGCCGCGCGGGCGCGGCGCAGCGGCACGCCGAGGCCCGCCAGGGCGGCGCCGGCGGTGCCGACGAGGCGGCGGCGTGTCAGGGTCGTGGTCATGGTTTCCTCCAGTCCGGCTCGGCTGTTGTTCTGGCCGGTGCGGGCGCGGTCGCGCCGCTACAGCTCGATGATCGGCTTGATCTCCTCGAAGGCCTTCATGCGCGCGAGGGCGACGTTGACGTCGTCGAGCTTGTAGCGATTCGTGACCATGCGCCCGAAGGGGATGTCGGCGACGTGCCTCGAGACGAAGTCGAGCGCCTTCCAGTAGGCCTTGGCCTGGCCCGAGAACGAGCCGAGGACCCGCAGGTTCTTGCTCACGATGAGCGACGGCTTGATCGTCGTGGTGCCCTGGCCGAGCTGGCCGACCACGACGTAGCGCCCGCCCCGGCGGGCGAGGTCGAGGCCCTCCGCGAAGGCGTCGGGGTGGCCGGTGAACTCCATCACGATGTCGGCGCCGCGCCCGTCGCTCAGGGCGCGCACGCGCTCGAGCCGCTCCTCGTGCGAGGTGCGCTCGACCGACAGGGTCTCGTCGGCCCCGAAGTCGCGCGCGAGGTCGAGGCGCGCGTCGGGCGCGCCGAGGGCGATCACGCGCCGGGCGCCCGCGATCCTGGCCACCGCCGTCGCGAGGAGGCCCAGGGGGCCGACGCCCTGGATCACCACCGTGTCGGCGGTCCCGACGCCCTCGAGCACGTCGAAGGCGTTCATCACCGAGCGGAACGCGCAGCTCGCCATGCTGGCGAGCTCGTTGGGGACGTTGTCGGGCACCCGGACGCGCCCGGAATCCGGCATCACGTAGCCGTACTCGGCGAAGCCCCCGAGGAGGTGCGGGAAGACCTCCATGCACTCGTACATGTACTTGCGACTGTGCTGGCACAGGGTGGGCTCGCGCGCCACCGTGCAGAAGAAGCAGCGGCCGCAGGAGGTGTGCGTCCAGGTGATGCGGTCGCCGACGCGCAGGTCCTGCCCGATCGAGTCCCGGTCCGCTCCCGGCCCCATGGCGACGATGCGGCCCACCATCTCGTGCCCGATGATGACCGGCAGGTCGACCTTGAGGGCGAGCGAGCCCTGCCAGAGGTGCACGTCGGTGCCGCAGATCGAGCAGGTCTCGATCTTGGTGAGGAGGGCACCGGGCTCCAGCTCCCGGGGGATCGGCACCTCCTCGATGCAGACCGGCGCCTTGAACTGCCGGACCACGGCGGCGCGGCTGGCGCTTGGAATTCCCTTCATGGCGGACCCTTCTCGAGCGGTGGCGGCGTCAGGACGCGTCGGCCATGGCGAGCACGCGCCGCGCCAGCTTCAGGTGGGCGATGTCGACCATCCGGCCGTCGAGGGTCGCCACGCCGGCGGCCCGGCCCTCGCCCAGGAGGTCGATCACCTGGCGCGCCCAGCGCAGGCGCTCGGGCGAGGGCGTGAAGGCCTCGGCGACCGGGGCGAGCTGGTCCGGGTGGATGCAGAGCTTGCCCGAGAACCCGTCCGCCGCCGCGGCCGCGGATTCGCGCCGCAGGCCCTCCGGGTCGCGGGGATCGGGCCAGGGCGTGTCGATGGCCGGCACGCCCGCCGCCGCGGCCGCCGTGAGGAGCGCGGCGCGGCCCGCCGCGATCGGGGCCGCGTAGGCGCCGTCGGGACGCCGCGGCGCGATGCCGAACTCCCCCGACAAATCCTCCGCGCCGAAGCACAGGGCCCGCAGCCGCGGGGTCACCCCGGCGTAGGACAGGCTCCCGAGGGAGGCCGCGGTCTCCGTCGCGAGGGCGAGCACGCCGACGCGCCCGGCCGGGATGCCGGCCTGGGCCTCGAGGACGTCGATCTGGTGGGCGAGGGCCAGGAGGTCGGCGGCGCCGGCGCATTTCGGCAGCAGGATCGCGGCCGGGCGCAGGGGCACGATCGCGGCGAGGTCGTGCAGGTACCATTCCGTGTCGCGCGGGTTGATCCGCACGATCAGGCGGTCCGGGTGCGCGCGCAGCACCGCGGCCGCGGCAGCGCGGCCCTCGGGCTTGGCGGGCGCCGCGACGCTGTCCTCGAGGTCGAGGATGACGGCGTCGGCCCCCGAGGCGAGGGCCTTCTCGGCCTTGCGCGGCGAATCGGCCGGCGCGAACAGCAGGGTCCTGAGCCTCATCGGGTCTCCTCTCGGGCCTCCGCGAGCGCGCCGCGGATCGCCGCCTCGTCCTGGCCGAGGGCGGGCGCCAGGCGCCGGATGCGCCCCGGGGTCAGGGACAGCCGCGGGAAGGGGGCGTGCATGGGCAGCGGGCCGACCTCCGGGTCGTCGACGTCGACGAGCACGCCGCGCCCGCGCACGTGCGGGTCGTCCGCGAATCCGGCCGGATCGTAGACCGGCCCGACCGTCACCTCCTGGCGCTCGAAGTAGGCGAGGTTCTCCGCGAGGTCGCGCGCGCCGATGAAGCCGCCGATGATCGCGTCGACCGCGTCGACGTTGTCGAGCCGGGCCGAGTTGGTGGCGAAGCGCGGATCGGCGATCATGTCGGGCCGGCCTATGGCGGCGAAGAGCCTCGCCGCCATGTCCTGGGTCGAGGCCGACAGGGCGATCCACTGGTCGTCCCGGGTGCGGTAGACGTTGCGCGGCGCCGTGATGCTGACGCGGTTGCCGAGGCGCGACGGCGAGCGCCCGGTCAGGCGGTGGATCGCGGCGTCGGGGCCGAGGGTGGCGTGGAGCGGCTCGAGGAGCGAGAGGTCGACGACCTGGCCCCGGCCCCCCGGCTGCTCGGCGACCCGCAGGGCCACCAGGGTGGCGAAGGCGCCCGAGAGCCCCGCCACCATGTCGGCGAGGGCGAGGTTCGGCAGGGCGGGCGGCTTGTCGGCGAAGCCGTTCTTGGCGGCGAACCCGCTCATCGCCTCGATGAGCGAGCCGAATCCGGGCCGCTCGGCGTAGGGCCCGGTCTGGCCGAAGCCGCTCACCCGCACGACGACGAGCTTCGGGTTGAGCGCGTGGAGGATGTCGGGCCCGAGGCCCGCCGCCTCCATGGTGCCGGGCCGGAAGCCCTCGATCAGCACCTGCGCGCCCGGCACGAGGGCGCGCAGCGTCGCCTTGCCGTCGGGGCTGCGCAGGTCGAGGCGCATGCTGCGCTTGTTGCGGCTGTAGACCTTCCACCAGGCCGAGACGCCCTCTTCCTGCCAGTGGCGCAGCGGGTCCCCCTTGTCGGGCTCGAGCTTGATGACGTCCGCGCCGAAATCGGCGAGCTGCAGGCTCAGCATGTTGCCGGCCACCAGGCGGGACAGGTCGAGGACCCGGACGTCGGCGAGCGGGCCCGGAGCAGCCGCCTCGAGGGGGGCGCCCATCAGCCCGCCCTCCGGCCGGACGGCCGGTCGCGCAGCGGCCGGGACGGGCGTCGATCGCGGATGGCCATGTCTCCCTCCCTCGCCGGGCCCGTCTCGAGCGGGCTCCCGGGCCGGTGCCGGACGGGCGCCCGGCGCTTCGCCGGCCCCCGCGGCGGGCCCGCGGCGGGCCTGACCCGCGGGGGTCCGTCCGGGCCCAGAGTGGCGGGGGCCGGGTCCCTAATCTAATCGTTTTGTCCGTGGGGGGTATCGTGAAAACTTATGGCTCGTGCAGCGTCGCGCCGCCCCACGTCCCGGCGCCGACGAGGCGGCGCATCTCCGCCCGCATGGCGTCCGCGGCGATCAGGGCCGCCCCGGTGAGGGGATGGTCGATCGCCCGGCAGAGGCTGACGGGCCGGGAGATGCCGGGCTCGGTGAGCCGCAGCGCGTCGATCCGGTCCCCCTCCCCGGTGCCGACGAGGGCCGACATCGGCAGGATCGTCGCCGCGAGGCCGGCGGCCGCGGCCTTGCGCATGGTCGGCAGGCTGTCGACGTCGGCCACCACGGTCAGCTCCAGGCCGAGGCGGGCGAAGCGCGCGTCGACGAGGCTGCGCAGGGTGTGGGTGCGGCTCGGCAGCACGAGGGGAAGCCGGGCGGCGTCCCGCATGGTGATGGCGCTGCCGGCGACGGCGCCCGCCCGGGCGACCAGGAAGAGGTCCTCGCGCAGGATCGGCTCGACGCCGAGGCCCGGCGCCGGGGTCTCGCGGTACAGGATGGTCAGGTCGAGCCTGTGGCGCATCGTCAGCTCGTGCAGGTAGCCCGACAGGCTCTCGAACAGTTCGGGCCGGATCCCCGGATGCTGCCTGAGGAGGATGGCGAGGAGCGGGTGGGCCAGGATCGTCGCCACGCTCGTGGGCAGGCCGATGGCGACGCTGCCCCGCTCCGGGGTGTGGCCGGTCACGTCCGCCACCGCCCCCTCGACCTGGCGCAGGATGGTCCGGGCGTGGCGGTAGAGCCGGTCGCCGGCCTCGGTGGTGCGGACCCCGCGGGCCGTGCGCGTCAGGAGCAGGGTCCCGAGCCGCGCTTCGAGCTGGGCGATCTGCTGGCTCAGGGCCGGCTGCGCCACGTTGAGCTGCGAGGCGGCCCGCGACAGGCTCCCCCAGTCGACGGCCGCGACGAAGAACCGGATCTGCTTGAGGCTGAGATTGCCGATCGCTGTCACGCGAGACCCTGCGGCTCCACTGCGTCGCCCACCCCGGCGCAAGCGTGATGGATCCCGGACCGGGGTTTTGCAACCGCCGTCCGGCGCCGCGCCGCGCGCCGCCGGCGGGGATGCGCCGGGGGCGGGAACAGGCTCCGGCAGGCCAGAAATACACCATCTGTTAACTGCGCGGGTGTTCCTTCGGGCCATGCCGAACCAGTCCGATCCGCCCCATGACGCGGACGCGGAACGCCTCCTGAAGATGAGGCTTCAGCGCCGCAAGTCACACCCCGAGTCGACCATGGTCGAGAGATGGAAACGTCTCAATCACTCGACTTCCGCGGCCGATATCGCGGCCCGCCGCTTGACTGAGCTGAGGGACAGCGAGCTTTCCGGCACGCCGCAGGACTGACGCCGCCGGACCGGCAACCCGGGGGCCCGGGCCGTCGGCGGCCCGGGCCGGCCTGCGCCGCGCGCCGGCCCCGGCGTGTCAGCCCTCGCCGCGCCGGCGCCTCTCGGCGTCGTCCCAGGCGGTCAGCGGCTGGTAGTCGGGCACGAATCCGAGGCCCTTGCGGGCGTCGGAGGAGACCGCCCCCTGCGAGGTCACGACGTCGACGAGGGCGGGCGCGTTCGCGAGCGCCCGCTCGATCGCGGCCGGCAGGTCCTCGGGGCGCTCGACCCGCTCGCCGTGGGCGCCCAGCGCCCGCGCCATGCCGGCGTAGTCCGAATCGGCGAGCAGCGTGCCGACGACCCGGCCGCCGTAATTGGTCTCCTGGTCGAAGCGCTCGATGTTCCAGGCGGCGTTGTTCGAGACCACGATCACCGGCCGGGCCCCGTGCCGGACGGCGGTGTCGATCTCCATGGCGTTGATCCCGAAGGCGCCGTCCCCGGTGACGCAGATGACCTGCCGGTCGGGATGCGCGAGGGAGGCCGCGATCGCGAAGGGCACGCCGACGCCGAGGCAGCCGAACGCCCCCGCATCCATGTAGGTGCGCGCCTCGAGGCCGATCCGGGCGAAGCTCAGGAGGTCGCCGCCGTCCGCGACGGCGATGTAGTCCGGCGCGGCCGTCCGGCGGATGGCCTCGAAGATGGCGTTCGGGTGGATGCGGCCGTCCGGACCGACCTCGGTCCGGGGGCCGCCGCCCGCCATCCGCTCGCGGTGGCGCCGCCGCAGCCCGTCGGCCCAGGCCCGGTCGAGGGCGGGCTCGCGGTTGGCGGCCGCCTCGACGATCGCCGCGAGGGCGAGCGACGGGGTGGCGAGGAGCTCGGGCTCGCCGCGCCGGTTGTCGACGAGCTCGCCCGCCGTGTCGGCGATGCGCACGAAGCGCGCCTCGGGGAACACCGCCGGCGAGCCGTAGCCGAGCTGGTAGTCGAGCTTGCGCCCGATCACCAGGACGACGTCGGCCTCGGTCATGGCGGCGGCCCGCACGGCCCCGACGGTCGCCGGGTGGTCGGCCGGGACGAGGCCCCGGCTCTCCTGCGTGTCGAGGTAGACCGCCCCCGTGGCGTCGAGGAGCCGGACGAGCTCGGGGCCCGCCAGCCGCGCGCCCCGGCCCGTGACCACGAGGGGGCGCCGCGCCGACCAGAGCGCGTCGACGGCCGCCGCGACGGCGTCCGGGTCGGGCGGCAGGAGGCGGGGCGCCTTCGGGCGCATCCAGTCGGCGAGCACGAGCCCCGGCGGCACGTGGGCCCGCAGGACGTCCGTCGGGATCTCGACGTAGACGGGCCCGGGCTCGCCGAGGTCGCCCATGGCGCGGCTGACGGCCTCGTCGAGCTCGCGGATGACCTGCTCGGCGACCCGGGCCGTGCGCGACTGGCGCGTCACCGGCCGCAGGATCTCGACGTGGGGGATGTCCTGCAGCGGGCCGAGATTCGCCTGCGGCCGCGAGGTGCAGCCCCCGATCAGCAGGACCGGCACCCGCGCCAGCGACGCGTTGGCGATGCCGGTGACGCAGTTGGTCACGCCGGGGCCGGCGGTCGCCATGGCGACGCCGAGGGTGCCGGTCAGCTCGGCGTGGGCGTGGGCCATGTGGACGGCCGCGCCCTCGTCGCGCACGTCGACGATGCGGATGCCGAGCCGGGCGGCGTGGTCCCAGATCGGCTGGATGTGGCCGCCCTGGAGGCCGAAGATCCGGTCGATGCCCCGCGCCTTGAGGAAGCGCGCGATCCAGGCCGCGCAGGAATGCTCGTCCGCGTTCAGGTCCATGACGGGGTTGGCGGTCTGGCTCATGGTGTCCTCCCTCTCGTGCGCGCCGCGTCGTCCGCGCGCCTGTGTCCGCGCGCCTGTCCGTCAGCAACGCTCGCGCGGCGGGCCGAGAAGGCGCTGCTTGAGCGTGCGGTGCAGATTCTTGCCGGTTGCGGTGCGGGGCATCTCGTCGTCGGCGAGGAACGAGACGGAGCGCGGGCGCTTGTAGCCGGCGATCCGGTCCCGGCACCACGCGAGGAGGCCCGCCTCGTCCAGGGCCGCGCCCTCGCGCAGGACGATGGCCGCGTGGACGCGCTCGCCCCAGGTCGCGTCGGGCAGCCCGACGACCGCGACGTCGCGCACCGCCGGGTGGGCGCCGAGCAGGGCCTCGACCTCGGACGGGTACACGTTCTCGCCGCCCGAGATGATCATGTTGCTCTTGCGGTCGACGAGGTGGATGAAGCCGTCCGCGTCCCGGCGCGCCATGTCGCCGACCGTGCAGTACGCGTCCCGGAAGGCCTCGCGGGTCTTCTCGGGCAGCTTCCAGTAGCCGTCGAACGTGTAGGGGTTGCTCGAGTAGAGCTCGCCCGCCTCGCCGTCCGGAACCTCGCGGCCCTCCTCGTCGAGGAGCCGGATCGGCGCCGACCCGACGCATTCGCGCCCGACCGAGCCGAGCTTCGTGAACTGCTCCTCGGGGTGGAGCATCGTCACCCAGCCGGTCTCGGTCGAGCCGTAGAGCTCGAACAGCCCGGAATTCGGGAACATCTCCATGACGGCCCGCTTCGTGTCCGGGCGCGCGGGGGCCGAGGAGATCATCAGCCGGGTGACGCGGCCGAGGTCCTGCGCGCGCGCCGCGGCGGGCAGGCCGAGCATCATGGCGTAGTGGGTCGGCACCAGCGACGTGAAGGTCGTGCCGCCCTCCGCCAGCACCCGCACGCAATGCTCCGGATCGAAGCTCCTGCGCGAGTAGATCGTGGTCGAGCCGCCGCAATAGCTGAACGCGCCGAAGAAGTAGAGCGAGTTGGCGTGGCACATCGGCATGACGAGGAGCGCCGCGTCCTCACGGTGGATGCCGAGCTCGATCTCGGTCACGAGCGACAGCATGGCGGCGCCGCGGTGGCTGCGGATGACGCCCTTGGGGCGGCCGGTCGTGCCCGAGGTGTACATCAGCATCCAGGGATCGGCCGGCGCCACGGCGGCGTCGGGCTCGGAATCGCGCGCGCGCCCGATCAGGTCCTCGTAGGCGCGGCGGCCGGCCGGGCACGGGGCGGCCCCGAACCAGACCACGCGCCCGGGCGGGACCGGCAGGTCGGCGCCGATCTCCTCGACGACGCCGCCGAGCGCGTCCTGCACGATCAGGGCCGCGACCTCGGCGTCCTCGAGGATGAAGCGCACCTCGGGGCCCACCAGCCGGAAGTTGACCGGCACCACGACGAGGCCCGCCTTGGCGGCGGCGGCGTAGATCTCGACCCACTCGACGCAATTGTAGGCGAGGACCGCCACGCGGTCGCCCTTCGACAGTCCGAGGCCGAGGAGCGCGTGGGCGAGCCGGCGGGCGCGGTCGTTCCACTGCCGGAAGGTCATCGCCCGCTCGAGGTCGCGGGCCCCGATCCGGTCGGGCTGCAAGCGCGCCTGGACGGCGAGCATCTGCCCGTGCGTCAGCACTTCCCCCATCGCTCCCTCCTCCCGCTCGCCGGGGCCGCGGCGCGGCCCGCCCGCTCAGCCGATGTCGCCGGCGTATTTCTGCACCAGGCCCCAGGCCTCGGCACCGAACTTCTCGCGCCACTGGCCGTAGAACTTCGTGCTGCGCAGGGCCGCCTGAAAGGCGTTGGGATCGACGCCGTTGAAGACCAGTCCCTTGCCCTCCAGCTCCTTCTGGAGGTCGACGTTCGCCCGCGCGATGTCGTCGCGCTCCCGGAGCGCGGCCGCGTTGAGGTGCCGGGCCATGATCTGCTGCACGTCGGCCGGGATGCCGCGCCAGACGCGGCCGCTCGCCATCATCCAGAAGCCGTCCCAGGCGTGGTTGGTGAGGGAGCAGTACTTCTGCACCTCGTAGAACTTGGCGAAGTTGATGAGCGCCAGCGGATTCTCCTGGCCGTCGGCGATCCGCGTCTGCAGCGACGCGTAGGCCTCGCTCAGCGGGATGCTCACCGGCGCGGCGCCGAGGGCCGAGAACATCGAGACCCAGAGCGGCACGACGGGCACGCGGATCTTGAAGCCCTTGAGGTCGGCCGGCGACTGGATCGGCCGCGTGCTGGTGGTGATCTGCCGGAAGCCGTTGTCCCAGGTCGCCTCGAAGGGCACGAGGTTCGCCTTCTCGATCGCCCGCCGGATATAGCCGCCGACGTCGCCGTCCATGGCGGCCCAGACCTTGTCGTAGCTCGTGAAGGCGAAGCCGAGCCCGGTCAGCGAGGTCGCCGGCACGAGCGTCGACACGACGGTGCCCGGGAAGGTCGCGAGCTCGAGGGCGCCGGAGCGGATCTGGGACAGCATGTCCGAATCGCTGCCGAGCTGGTTGGAGGGGAACAGGTTGATCTCGACCGCGCCGTTCGTCTCCTGGGCGATCGCCGCGATCGCCTCCTTGAGGCGGACGTTCACCGGGTGGGGCGCCGGCAGGTCGGTGCCGAGCTTGAAGCTCATCCGGGCGCCCTGGGCGAGGCTCGGGCGCGGGAAGGCCCCGGCGGCGAACGCCGCACCAAGGCCGGCCGTGAGCACGCGCCGCCGATCGAGGCCAACCATCGCTTCTCTCCCTGGATGAACACGGTGCGGTTGAGCCCGCCGTGGCGCTTCGAATTCGGAATTCGAATTTAGAATTCGCTATTGCATGACCGGCCGGTTTGCGCAACACGGCTGGCAGCGGATTTTTTCCCCGAGGAGGCGGTCCGGCCATGGCCGGTGAAGCGGACACGCGCACGAGCCTCACGCGCCACCGGCTCGTCGAGCAGGTCTACGCGGCCATCTTCAACGAGGTCACCGAGGGGCGGCTCGCGCCGAACACGCGGCTGATCCAGGACGAGCTGGCGGAGGCCTACGGCGTGTCGCGCCAGCCCGTGCAGCAGGCGCTGCTCCTCCTGCGCAACCACGGCATCGTCCGGGACGCGCCCCGGCGCGGGCTGGTGGTGGCGCCCCTCGAGGCCTCGTTCGTCCGCAACCTGTACGAGGTCCGGGGCGTGCTGGAGGGGCTCACGAGCCGGCTCGCGGCCGAGCGCGGCGCCGCCCGGGCGCGGCGGGAGGGCCCTCCCCTCGTGGAGGCGGGCCGGGCCGCGGTGGCGAGCGGCTCGGTGGCCCGGCTCATCGCGGCCGATATCGGCTTCCACCGCTTCCTGAGCGAGATCTCCGGCAACCCGATCATCGTCGAGACGGTCGCCCCCCACCTCAACCACCTGCAGCGCGTCATGGGCGAGGTGCTGCGCGAGGACGAGACGATGCCGAGCCGGATCTGGGAGGAGCACGCCGCCATCCTGGACGCCGTCATGGCGGGGGACGGCGCGCGGGCGGACGCGCTCTCCCAGCAGCACATCGCCCGGGCCGCGACGGTGTTCGTGGCCCGGCTCCGGGCCCAGGAGGACGCCTGCGCCGAGGAGGTCCGGCGCCGGCGGGTCCGCCGCTGAGGCCGCGGCGCCGGGCGCCCGGGAGGCGGGGATGGCCGCACGGACGATCGGGATCCTGGTGCCCGACGGCGTGCAGGCGCTCGACGTCGCCGGGCCGGCCGACGTGTTCTGCGAGGCGAACGCGTTCGTGCCCGCGGGGGAGCGCTACGAGACCGTGCTGGTCGCCGCGACCCGGGCGCTGCGCGCCTCGAACGGCATGCGCCTCGTGGCGGACCGCACCCTCGCGGAGGCCCGGGACGGCTTCTCGGTGCTCCTCGCCGCGGGCGGCCCGTCCCTGCCGGAGAGCCCGCCCGATCCCGGGCTCGGCGCCTGGCTGGCCGGCGCGGCGGCCCGGTCGGGCCTCTACGGCTCCGTCTGCACGGGCGCCTTCGTGCTCGGCCACGCCGGGCTTCTCGACGACCACGCCGCCACCACGCACTGGCAGAACGCCGCCCGCCTGGCGGCGCTGTTCCCCCGCGCGCGGGTCGACCCCGACCGCATCTTCCTGCGCGACCGCCGCCTGATCACCTCGGCGGGCGTCACCGCCGGCATCGACCTCGCCCTCGCGCTCGTGCGCCAGGACCACGGCGAGGCCGCCGCCCGGGCGGTGGCCAAGCGCCTCGTCGTGGTGGCGCAGCGCCAGGGCGGGCAGTCGCAGTTCAGCCCCTTCCTGGCCGCGCCCGCCGACGAGGCCTCGCCCCTCGCGCGGGTCCAGGCCCACGTCCTCCACCACATCGGCGAGCGCTTCACCCTCGCGCGGCTCGCCGCCATCGCGGGCACGAGCCCCCGCCACCTCGCCCGCCTGTTCATCCGGGAGGCCGGCATGACCCCGCACGCCTTCGTGGAGGGCGCGCGGGTCGACGTCGCCCGCAACCTCCTCGAGGGCAGCGCGCTCCCCTTCAAGGCGGTGGCCTACGATTGCGGGTTCGGCACGGCCGAGCGCATGCGGCTCGTCTTCGTCAGGCGCCTCGGCGTCTCGCCGGCGCAGTACCGGGCGGGCTTCCGGGGCCCGGAAGCCCGCCCGCGACGGCCGGTCAGCTCCGCCAGTCCGAGGCCAGGATGAGGCTGCAGAAGTTCACCCGCCGGTAGGTCGGGTCCTTGAGGGCGAGCACGTCGGCCTTCACGTTGCCGAAGGTCGTTGCGGGCTTGCCGATCGTGCCGCGCGCGAAGGCGTCGATGATGCCCTCCTTGAAGTGGTCGCCCCGGGGGTGGCAGGCGCAGACGTGGTCGCGCTGCGCGTGGCTGAAATCGTGGTAGGCGAGGCCGAGCACGTCCATCTCGACGCCGGCCGTCACGAGGGCGATCGTCGGGCGCATGTGCTCGGGCACGCCGGGCGTGGTGTGCAGCGCGATCGCCGTCCAGACGTCCTCGACCTCGCGCTCGCCGACGCCGTAGCTCGCCAGGAAGTCCCGCGCCGCGTTGGCGCCGTCGACCTCGAAGCGCAGGTCCGGGCTGGCGTAGGCGCCGGTCAGGCCCATGTCGTGGAACATGGCGCCGACGTAGAGGAGCTCCGGGTCGAAGCGCAGTCCGCGCCGCTCGCCCGTCAGCGCTCCCCAGAAGAAGACGCGGCGGCTGTGGTGGTAGAGAAGATCATCCTCGGTCTCGCGGACGAGCTCGGTCGCCGCCCGCGCCATGGCGCTGTCGGGAACCGCCACACCGGCGACGATGTCGGTCATGTCGAACACTCCATCTCGTGGCCGCCCGCCGCGCAAGGCCTCGGGATGCTCCCGAGGTCGAGCGGCGGCGCGGGCGATGTCGATGGATGATCGTGCGCCCCGTCGCCCGGCGGCGGCAACGGGCCGGTTCCACGGGATCCGGCCAACGATGCCGCGTTTCCGGCCATGCCGGGCGCGGTCAGCGCACCAGCGGGCAGCCCCCCTCCGCCAGGGGGCGGAAGGCCTGGTCGGCCGGCACCGTGGCGACGAGGGTGTAGTAGTCGTAGGGCGCCCTCGACTCGCCCGGCTTCTTCACCTCGAACAGGTAGATCGGGTGGATCGCCCGCCCGTCCGGGCGCACGCTCAGGTTCCCGAACAGGGCGTCGCGCGGGGGCTGGCGCTTCATCTCGGCGACCGCCGTGCGGCCGTCGTCGCTGCCGGCGCGGGCCACGGCGTCGAGGTAGGCCAGGGTCGCCGAGTAGACGCCGGCCTGGTTGCCGCTCGGCACCTTGCCGGCCTGGCCCGGGCGCGCCGCGAAGCGCCGGGCGAAGTCCCGGGTGGCGTCGTCCATGTTCCAGTAGAACGACTCGGTGAGGAGCAGCCCCTGGGCGTCCTTCAGCCCCATCGCGTGGACGTCGTTGATGAAGACCAGGAACGCCACCAGCGCCTGGCCGCCGTCCTTCAGCCCGAACTCGGCGGCCTGCTTGACGATGTTGATGGCGTCCTGGCCCGCGTTGGCGAGGCCGACCACCTTGGCGCCCGAGCCCTGCGCCTGGAGCAGCAGGGAGGAGAAGTCGGCGGTGCCGAGGGGGTGGCGGCTCGCGCCCTTGACCACGCCGCCGTGGCTCTCGACGTACCGGCTCGCCTCCGCCTCGATGCCCTGGCCGAGGGCGTAGTTCACGGTCAGGAAGTACCAGGACTGGCCGCCGCGCTTCATCATGGCGGCCGCCGTGGTGTTGCCGGTGGCCCAGGCGTCGTTGACCCACTGCACGGTGTTGGGCGAGCAGGCCTTGCCGGTCAGGTCCGAGGTGGCGGTGGCCGAGGCGAGCAGCGCCATCCGGGTGTCGCGCAGCAGCGCGTTGACGGCGAGGCCGACGGAGGAGTTCGGCACGTCCACCACCGCGTCGACCTTGTCGACGTCGAGCCACTTGCGGGCGATGGCCGACCCGACGTCGGCCTTGTTCTGGTGGTCCGCGAAGACGATCTCGACGCGGATGTTCCGGCCGCCGCCGGCGAAGTCCTCGGCGGCGAGGCGGGCGGCCTCGACCGAGCCCATGCCGTTCGTGTCCTGGAACGGCCCCGACATGTCGGTGAGCACGCCGACCCGCACCACCCCGTCCGAGACCTCGGCCCGCGCCGCCGCGGCCCCGAGCATCATGGCGGCCGCCGCCGCCCACATCCCCGCTCGCCTCAAAGTCCCCTCCCCTGTGCCATCCGCTCGTTGCTCTCTGGCGACGCCTCCGCCGGACCGCTCCCCGCGCCGCCCGCGACCGGCCGGTATCCGCGCCGAACCGCTGTCCATTTCGGCCGGGCGCGCGCTAAGCCGCGGCCTCGAGGCGGACCGGCAGCCGGTCGAGCCCCCGCAGCGTGTTGTTGTAGCGGCGCACGGCCGGCCCCGTGATGGTGACGCGCCCGACCCTGCGGGCGAGGGCCGACAGCATCACCTCGCCCTCGAGGCGCGCCAGCAGCTGGCCGACGCAGACGTGGATGCCGGCGCCGTAGCCGACGTGGCCGACCGTCGCGCGGGTCGGGTCGTAGCGGTCCGGGTCCTCCCAGCGGCGCGGGTCGCGGTTGGCGGCGCCGAGGAACATCAGCACCTTGGCGCCCTCCCCGACCGGCGCGCCGCCGAGGGTGGCGGGCCGCGTCGTGGTGCGGAAGAACGTCTGCACCGGGCTCTCGAAGCGCACCGCCTCCTCGAAGGCCGCCCGGGCGAGGCCGGGCTCCGCCCGGAGGCGCGCGAAGGCCTCGGGGAAGCGGGCGAGGCAGTACACCGCGGCGCCGATCCCGTTCATGGTCGTGTCGAGGCCGGCCGTCAGGAGCGAGCGCACGAGCAGCGGCGCCTCCTCGTGCGTGATCGCGCCCGCATCCGCGGCCGCGTGGATCGCCGCGCCGAAGCCGCCGGGCGCGAGATTCTCGCGCCGGCACTGCTCCATCACCCAGCCGACGTGGGGGGCGGCGGTGTCCAGGGCCTGCTGGCGCAGGGCGTTGGGCGGCCCGAAGGCGTTGAAGGCGAGGCTGGCGTAGGGCAGCAGGTGCTCGCGGCCCTCCCGCCTCAGGCCGACCGCGTCCGGGAACACCGAGAGCGGGAACGCCTCGGCGAGGTCGGCGACGGCGTCGAACTCCGGGCGGGCCGCGAGGTCGTCCACGAGCGCGTCGGCGGCGGCCTGGAAGCGCTCCCGCAGGGTCCGCATCACGGCGACCGAGAGCACGCGGTTCAGCACCGTGCGGGCGCGGCCGTGCTCGGGCGGGTCGGTCTCGAGGATCAGGCTCCGCGGCCGCCAGGGCGTCTCCCGGGCGAAGTCGCTGAGGCCCACGCCCCGGCCCGAGCAGAAGGTCTCGTGGTCGTTGAGAACCGTCCGCACCTCCTCGTAGCGGGCGACGGCGTAGCAGCCCCAGCGCGCGAGCCAGACCACCGGGCCGGCCTCCCGCAGGGCCTCGTGGATGCGGTGGGGGTCCTCGAAGAACTCGGTCGAGAACGGGTCGACGTCCGAGACCGGGATGCCGGACGGGGTCATGCGCTCCTCCGTGGGGTGGCGCGGCGCGGCGCGCGGGAATCGACGGGGGCCGCCGGCTCGGGCATAGGCAGCCGGGTGAGTGGGCGGGGCGCGCGATGGATCGGGGGCGAGAGGACGAAGCGGGCGCGGGGGCCCCGCGCCTGGACCTCGCGGCCTACGTCCCGGCCCTGCTGACGTTCCTCGCCAACAAGCTCACCCGCACCGGCTCGGCGCTCTACCGGGCGCGCTTCGGCGTCGGCATCACGGAGTGGCGCATCCTCTCGCTCCTGGCGCTGGAGCCGGGCATCACCGCCAACCGCATCTGCCAGGTGATCGGGTTCGACAAGGGGCCAGTGAGCCGCAGCGTGGCGTTCCTCGCGGACCGGGACCTCGTGACCGTGGAGACCGACGCCGCGGACGCCCGCCGGCACCGCATCACCCTCACGGCGGCGGGCCTCGCCCTGCACGACCGCATCATCCGGGTGGCGCTCGAGCGCGAGCGCCGGCTCCTCGCCCCCCTCAGCCCCGAGGAGCGCCGCGTCCTCGTCGGCCTGCTCAACCGGCTGCACGACAACCTCGGCGCCGTCTCGGCGCCGATCCCCGACGTGCCGCCCGTCACCCCGCCGGGCCGGGAGCGTCTGCCTGCGCATCCTCGCGCGTCCTCCACCAAGGCCCGGGACGGTTGAACCCGCCCGCGGAAGGCCGGCGCGGACGCCGGCTCCGGGTCACTCTACGCGAATCCGTTGCCGTGGCAACTGTTTCCCTCGCCGATCCCGAGGGCGCGGGATCGGGGCGCTCCGGAGCCGCGCCCGCGCCGGTCGCCTCGTCGGCGACGGACCGGCGTCCCCGGGCTTTGCCCTAGCGGCCCCAGCGCAGGACGAGCGGGTCGAGGCGGCGCGCCACCTCGATCAGGCCGGCCCGGGTCGCCCCGTCGAGGGGCCGCAGCGGCGCCCGCACCGTCTCGGCGGCGATGACCCCGCCCTCCCGCATCAGGGCCTTGCAGGCCGCGAGGCCGCACTGGCGGTTCTCGTAGTTGATCAGCGGCAGCCAGCGCTCGTAGGCGGTGAGCGCCCCCTCCCGGTCGCCGGCCACGTAGGCGTCGAGGATCCGCCGGATGCCGTCCGGGTAGCCCCCGCCCGTCATCGCGCCCGTCGCGCCCGCGTCGAGGTCGGCCATCAGGGTGATGGCCTCCTCGCCGTCCCACGGCCCCTCGATCGCCTCGCCCCCCTGCGCGATCAGCTCGCGCAGCTTGGCCGCCGCCATCGGCACCTCGATCTTGAAGTAGGCGACGTTCGCGATCTCCCCCGCCATGCGGGCGAGGAAGCCGGCCGAGAGCGGCGTGCCGGCCACCGGCGCGTCCTGGATCATGATCGGAATCGCGATCGCGTCCGAGACGGCCTGGAAGAAGCCGTAGATGCCCGCCTCCCCGATCCGGATGGTGGCGCCGTGGTAGGGCGGCATGACCATCACCATGGCGGCCCCCGCGGCCTCGGCCCGGGCCGAGCGCGCGGCGCAGACCTGGGTGGCGAAGTGGGTGGTGGTGACGATGACGGGGACGCGCCCGGCGACGTGGTCGAGCACCGCGTCCATGACGCGCTCGCGTTCCTCGTCGGTGAGCACGAACTGCTCGGAGAAGTTGGCGAGGATGCACAGGCCGTCCGACCCGGCATCGATCATGAAGTCCACGGCCCGGCGCTGGCCGTCGAGGTCGAGGCCGCCGCGCTCGTCGAAGATGGTCGGGACCACCGGGAACACGCCCCGGTAGGGGCGTCCCGTCCGTGCCGTCGTCATCGTGTGTCCTCCCGGTCGGGGGTTGGCGCGCATCGCCGGCGGGCCGGCGCGGCGCGTGGTCGATATAGCGCGTCGCGCCGCCCGCGCCGCAGGGGCCCGGGCGCCGATCGCGGCCGCGGCGCTTCCCGACGCCCGCCGGCCTGCGCGACAGCCCCTCACGCCCGCCGCCTCGCGCTCCCCTCCCCTCCCGGCCTGGCCCGCATCAGCGCCATCAGGACGGGCCCGAGGGAGTAGCGGCCCGCGACCGCCATCTCGGTCAGGCGCCGCAGGTAGCCGCCCGGGCTGCGGATCGCCTCCGCGCGCTCCAGGATCGCCGCCATGGTCACGGCCGCCTCGATCTCCCCCATGGCCGCGACCGCGTCGTCCCAGGTGCTCGGGGAGATGCCGAGCATGCCCCGGACCACGCCAGCCGCCGCGACGAGGTCCCGCCACGTCGCGATCCCGTGCCGGGTGTAGTCCGCGATCGCCGGGCAGGCCTGGAGCACGAGGCCGAGCGGGTAGGCCTTGGGGGCCAGGGCTGGTGCCGCCGGGATCGCCGCCGGGACGACCGGGCGTCCTCGCAAAGTCCGTTCTGATTCCAGAAGGACCTCTGATTCAGAACTCTGATGGTGGCGCTCAACCTGAGACTCAGTGGGGCTCGATTCCTCCGATTTGATCGCGTCCGTCAGTAACTTATCCACATCCAGGCGCAGAACCCGCAGGCTCGCCGCCACGGCCTCCAGGCGCGCGAGGTCGGCCGAGCGCGGCGGCATCCCGCCCGTGCCCGTGAAGGCGGCCGCGAGGCGCCCCCAATCTCCCGGCAGGCCCGAGGCGCTGCCGGCCTCGATGGTTTTCGCGATGTCCCGGCGGTGCAGGGAGATCTCCTCCCGCAGCCGCGCGCGCGCCCTCGCCGCGGCCCTGACCTCGCCGGCCCGCGCCTCGAACTCGGCCGCCCGCGCCACCAGGGGCGTCAGGTCGAAGCCGAAGGCCTGGTCGATCGAGCCCCCCTCCCCGCGCCGGGCGTAGCGCTTGCCGTTGGGGCTGTCGCGGCGCAGGATCAGCCCCGCCTCCACGAGCTGCCCCAGGGCGCGCCGCAGGGTCGCGGGCGCGGGCCCGTGCGCCCGCACCGCGAGCTCGCGGTTCGAGGGGAAGACCACGAGGTCGGCGCCGGGCACGAGCGCCGTGTCGGGGTGGAAGGTCAGGAGCGCGCTCAGCACCGCGAGCGCGCGGTCCGAGACCCCGAACACCTCCTTGGCCTCGGTGAGGTGGCGAAAGATCCGCCATTTGTGGCCGACCGCGTCGTCCGGGCAGGCCTTCGCGGTCGCCTGCGCCGCCACCATGGCGAGCGAAAGCGGTCGCCGCCCGAAGGGCGTCGTTGCAAGCTGCGTCATCGTCTCTCCTTGTGCCGACAAGGGAGAGCCGTTCGCCGACCCGGCGTTCTTGACCTCTGATTTTCAGGGCGGTAGGGTGGGGTTGCTAGACCTATCGAGCCGGTTCGCGATTTGGTGTTGGTTTTGGGGCTCGTCCCTGACGCCTGTGCCGGTCGGGAGCCGGCTCTTTTATGTCGTCATCGTCTGCTCCTGGGTGGTTCGCGAGGGTCGCGGCTCAGCGGCTGGCGCCTCCCTTCTGGCGGGGCGCGCCCGTCCGGGCCCAGTCCGCGTGCAGGCGCGGCATGGCCTCGGCGACGAATTCCGCGAAGGCCACGTCGGCGATCTGGAGGCGCGCGCCCTTGGGGGTCCGCTCCAGCCGGCCGATCGCCTCGCCCCGGGCGCCGACGACGGGCTCGGGCTTCGCCGCCCCTCCCCGCCGGGGCGCCTGGACGGCCCGCAGCACGATCTCGAAGCGCGCATCCGTGTGCGCCGCCGCGAACGGCTCGGACCCGGAGGCCGCCCGGGCCGCCGCGACGGCGCCCTCGGGCTCGAGCTTGGCCGCGAGGGTGATCCAGCGGTCCCGGCCGACCTTCGGCGCCGGGCCGATCGCCGCGATCAGGTCGCGCGGCACCTTCACGGCCGCCGAGATCAGGCGCGACGCGCCGGTCTTGTCGACCGCCAGCGCCGCCATGATGGTCTCGCGGTCGAAGCCCGCCTCCTCGAGCCGCGCCGCGTAGAGCGCCCGCTCGATGAAGCTGAGGTCGCGCCGGGCGTTGTTCTCCTGGCCCTGCGCCACCACCAGCTCGGCGTCGGTGAGCTGGCGCACCACCGCCCGCACCGGCCGGCCGATCTCCGCCGCCGCCCGCACGCGGCGGTGGCCGTAGGCGATCTGGTAGCGCCCGCCCTGCCCCGGATGCGGGCGCACCAGGACCGGCACCTGCTGGCCCGACCGGCGGATCGATTCCACGAGGTCGCCGTGGTCGCCCCCCTGGTGCGGGATGCGGTCGGCCACGGGCGACGGCTCGAGGAGGCCCGGGTCGAGCTCGACCACGGCCTGGCCGCTCGCGAGCTGGGCCCGGATCTGCTCGGCATCGGAGGCCGCGCTCTTCAGGCTCTCGATCGAGCGCGTCACCGCCCCGATGGCGCCGCGGCTGCCGAAGCCGCCGTAGCGCGGCGTCCGGGGCGCCTCGCGGGCGGGATCCGGCGCCTCGGTGCCGGGCGGGTCGCCCGGGTTGCCGGCCGGCAACTTCGGTGCCACGAGGCCGGCGAGCAGGTTCTTCCGCGCCATCACGCCCTCCCCCAGGACTTGGCGATCAGGGCCTCGATCTCGCCGTTGACGTTGTTCAGCGCCTCGAGGGCCCGGTCGTAGGTCGAGCGCGTGAAGGAATCCCGCGTCACCTCGTAGAGGGTCTGCTTGGTGATGCCGGCATCCGCCACCGCGGTGCTCTTGACCATGGGGTAGTTCAGCACGTGCTCGCCGAACATCGAGCGCATGAAGCTCACCATCTGGTTCTGCGGCCCGTCCCCGGGCTCGTAGCGGGTGATCAGGTAGCGCATCCAGTCGTACGTCATGTTGCCGCCGGCCTCCGCCACCACCCCGAGCAGGTCGGAGGTCATGAGCAGGAACTGGCACATCGACATCACGTCGAGCATCTGGGGATGCACCGTCACCAGCACCGCGGTGGCGGCGCAGAGCGCCGACATGGTCAGGAAGCCGAGCTGGGGCGGGCAGTCCACCACCACCACGTCGTAATCGGCCTCGACCTCCGCGAGGGCGCTGTCGAAGCGGGTGAAGAACAGGTCCCCGCCGTCGCCGTCGTTGAGCGCCTTCGGGGTCTCGTGCTCGTACTCCATCAGCTCGATGTTGCCCGGCACGAGGTCGAGGCCCGGGAAGTAGGTCTTGCGGATCACCTGGGAGAGCGGCCGGCGCTGCCCGTCGTAGCGCAGGGCCGCGTACAGGGTCTCGTTCTCGCCGACGTCGAACTCGGGCTGGTAGCCGTGGAGCGCCGAGAGCGAGGCCTGCGGGTCGAGGTCGACCGCGAGCGTGCGGTACCCGCGCAGCGCTAGGTGCTGGGCGAGGTGCGCCGCCGTGGTGGTCTTGCCGGAGCCGCCCTTGAAGTTGACGACGCAGATCACCTGGAGGTGGTCGCCTTCGCGCCGGTGCGGCAGGTAGCGCCGCTCGGCCTTGCCGCTCTCGTCGAGGTAGGCCCGGAGCGCGCGGATGTCCTCGATCGAGTACGAGCGCCGGCCCGAGGTGCTCATCTCCGGCTGCGGCCCGCGGCCCTCGAGGCTCAGGCGCCGCAGGTAGCCCGCATCGACCCCGATCAGCCCCGCGACCTCGCCCGAGGTGAAGCGGCGCAGGGTCTTGGTGGCGGTCGGCGGGAACAGCTGGAGCCGGTGCTCCTGCAGCTTCTCCGACAATTCGCGCGCATGCTCGCCCACCAGCGTGTGGATGGCGCGCCGCGGGGTCGGCGTGGAGGGGGCGGCCAGGGTCACGTCGATGTCTCGTGCATACGCTTCATCCCGCTCCGAGCGCTTCGAAGCGTGACACCATCGCCCGACGGCGCGCGGGGTTGCAAGGCGGAAATGGTTAGCCAATCCCCAACGAGACGCGGAACCATCCTTGCCCGGGCTCCGCGGCCGCCGGGAAAAGCGAATCGCGAACAAGCACTTGGCGGCAGCGGCGGCCTGCCCGGGCCGGTCGCCGGGCCCGAGTTGCCGGCCGGCAACTGGCCTTGAAAGCCTTGATTCCGATCGCGATTCGGGAGCGCGTCTCCATCCCGTTAGCGGCCCTGAAGGTCTCGTTCGCCGAAAAACCGCGGGCGGCCGAATCATCCCGAGTCGAGCCGGCGTCCGGGGGCCGGCCCGGCGAGTCGAGCGGAATCAACCGGGCGAGACTCCTGTGCAAAACCCGGCCCGTCCGCGAGTCATCCCCCGGCCGCGCCAAGTCCCTGCGGGGAATCACCTTTCGCGGACCGGGCCGGCGCCCCGCCGCGCACGTCGCGGCGGCCGGATCGACATGGCCGCCGCGGGCCGCCGCCGCCGCGGAGCACCGCCGCGGCGGCGGCCCGGTGAAGCCCTCCCCTCGGCGAAGGTGCGCCCGCGCGCCACTGCGCTAGAATGCCGGGCCGTCGCGGCGGCTGAACGAGTTCGGAGCAGCACGAATGAGCGTCACCGCTTCCCACCGGGCCGGGCCGGCCCGCGCGGGCGTCCTCGCCGGGGCGCTGTCGGTCCTGGCGGCGCATCTGGCGGCGCTCCCGGCGGCCGCGCAGGGGCGCAGCTGCACGGTGACGCCCTACACGGACCCGCCCCGGCAGGTGCTGTCCTGCCCGGACGGCTTCACCCTGAGCGCGGAGAGCGGCAGCAGCTACCGCCTGATCGACCGCAACCGGGACGGCCGGCCGGAGGCGGCGGAGCTCGACGGGCGCGGCCTGCTCGTCGACGCGCCCCCGCGCCGGGGCGGGTTCCAGATCATGACGCCCCACGCCATCGCGTCGGTGCGGGGCACCGTCTGGGCGGTGGACGTCACGGCGAGCCGGACCTCGGTCTTCGTGCAGACGGGTGCGGTGTCGGTGCGCCGGCCGGGCGGCCCGGCGGTGATCCTGGGGGCGGGCGACGGCGTCGACGTCGAGGCCGGGACGGCGCCGCTGGAGGTCAAGCGCTGGGGCGTCGAGCGCGCCGCGGGCCTCCTTGGACGCTTCGGGCGCTGATGGCGCGCGCCGTCGGGGCGCGGGGGCTGCACGCGGCGGCCGCGCTCGCCCTCGCGCTCGCCTGGTCGGGCGTCCTCGCCACCCTGCACCTCGAGGGGCGCGCGACGCTGCTCGACCGGATCGAGGCCCCGCTCCTCGACCTGCGCTTCGCCCTCGCGGGCCCGCGCCCGGCGCCCGCCGAGGTGGTGATCGTCGCCCTCGACGACGCGACCCTGGCCGAGGCGGGCACCTACCCGCTGCCGCGCGCGACGCTCGCGCGCCTCGTGCGCACCCTGTCGGGCGCCGGCGCGCGGGGCATCGGCCTCGACATCCTGTTCCTGGAGCGCGGGCCGGAGGCCGGGGACCGGGACCTGGCGGCGGCCCTGCGCGAGGCGGGGGCCGTGATCGCCGGCGCGGCGCTGTTCGCGCGGGCCGGGGACGGGTCCGAGCCGGCGGCGGAGGTCCCGCGGGCCGAGACGGTGCTCTGGCCCACCGAGACCCTGCGCGCGAGCGCGGGCCTCGGCCTCGTCAACGTCGCCACCGACCACGGCGGCACGCCCCGCCACGTGCCCCTGCTGATCCGCGCCGACGACGCGGTGCTGCCGGCCTTCGCGCTCCGCCTCGCCGCCCGGGCGGCGCGCGCCGAGCCGGTGCTGACGGAGGGCCGGCTCACCGTCGGGCGCACGCGCCTGCGCCCGGACCTCGGGCTCAGCCTGCCGCTGCGCTTCTACGGCCCGCGGGGGACGATCCGGACGCTGAGCGCCGCCGCCGTGCTGCGCGGCGCGGCCGGGCCCGAGGTCCTGCGCGACCGCGTGGTGATCGTGGGCGCCACCGCGACGGCCGGGGCCGACACCTTCGCGACGCCCTTCGACCCGGTGCTCCCGGGCGTCGAGCTGCTGGCGACCGCCCTCGGCCACCTCGTCGCCGGGGACGGCCTCGTGCGCGACCTGCCGGTGCGCCGGGTCGACGCCGCGGTCGCGGCGGCGCTGGCGGCGGGCGCGGCCCTGCTGCTGCCCCTCGCCCCGCCGAGCCTGGGCCTGAGCCTCGTCGGCCTCGCGGCCGTCGCCTGGCTCGCCGCCGCCCAGCTGGCCTTCGCGCAGGCGGGCCTGTGGCTCGGCGCCGGGCTGCCGCTCGCCGCGATGGCGCCGGTGGTCGCCTTCGGGATCGCCGGCCGGATGATCCTCGACCGCCGCCTCGCCGGCCGCCTCGCGCAGGCCGAGCGGGCCCTGCGGGTGTTCCAGCCGCCGGCGCTCGCGGCCCGCATCGCCGGGGATCCGGGCTACCTCGCGGCGCCGGTCGCGCAGGTGCTGGGCATCGTGTTCGTCGACCTCAGCGGCTTCACCCGGCTGAGCGAGACCCTCGGGCCCGCCGCGACCCAGGCCTTCCTCAAGGGCTTCCACGCCCTCGTGGAGGAGGAGGTCACCCGGGCGGGCGGCCTCGTCATGACCTTCATGGGCGACGGGGCCATGAGCCTGTTCGGCCTGCCCGAGCCCGGGCCGGACGATGCCGACCACGCGCTCGCCGCCGCCGCCGCCCTGGTGCCGCGGGTGCGCGCCTGGCTCCGGGCCGAGTCCCGGGCGGACGCGCTCGACCTGAGGGTCGGGGCCCACCACGGCACCGTCGTGGTGTCGCGCCTGGGCTCCCGCGACCACCAGCACATCACCGCCACGGGCGACAGCGTCAACGTCGCGAGCCGCCTGATGGAGGTCGCCAAGACCCTCGGCGCCGCCCTCGTGGCGAGCGAGGACCTGCTGGCGGCCTGCCGGGACTCGCGGGCCGAGATCGCCGCCTTCGAGGACCGGCGCGCCGTGGCGATCCGCGGGCGGCGCCAGCCCCTCGCGGTCGCGGTCCGCTGGGTCAGGCCCGCCTGACACCCCCCGGCCGGCGCTCCGCGGCCGGGCGGCGCTCCGCGGCCGGGCGGCGCCCTTCCGCCGACCGTGCCGCGTTGCTATGAGGTTCGCCCACCCGCGTGGAGGCAGGGGCCCGTGAGCGGCGACGCACCGATCTTCGTCCTCGACGGCGTCGCGGCGTCCGCCGCGGGCCGGCGAATCCTGGAGCCCCTGAGCCTGGCGCTGCCGTCGGGCCGGGTCTGCGGCCTCATCGGCCACAACGGGTCGGGCAAGTCCACGCTCCTCAAGCTGCTCGCCCGGCAGCAGGCCCCCGATTCCGGCACGATCCGCTTCGCCGGCACCCCGCTCCCGGCCTGGCCCGGCCGGGCGCTCGCGCGCCGGCTCGCCTACCTGCCGCAGGCGACCGGGCCGGCGGCCGGCATGCTGGTGCGCGAGGTCGTGGCGCTCGGCCGCTATCCCTGGCACGGCCCCCTCGGCCGGCGCGGACCCGGGGACCGCGAGCGGATCGCCGACGCGATGGCGCTTGCGGACGTCGCGCCCTTCGCCGACCGCCTGGTCGAGACGCTGTCGGGCGGCGAGCGTCAGCGGGCCTGGCTCGCGATGCTGGTCGCGCAGGACGCCGGCTGCCTGCTGCTCGACGAGCCGACCTCGGCCCTCGACCTCGCCCACCAGGTCGAGGTGCTCGCCCTGGTGCGGCGGCTGAGCCGCGAGCGCGGCACGAGCGTGGTCGTGGTGCTGCACGACGTGAACCTCGCGGCCCGGTTCTGCGACGAGATCCTGGCCCTCCAGGCCGGGCGCCTCGTCGCCCGCGGCACGCCCGGCGACCTCATGACCGGCACGGCGCTCGCGGCCATCTACGGCATCCCCATCGGCGTGCTGCCGCGCCCGGGCGGCGGCGCGCCGATCAGCTACGCGCTCTGAAGGCCGGGCCGCCGGCCGGGCAGGGGCCCGCGACCCGGGCTCAGCGCCGCGCCAGGAGCCAGAGCAGGGCCGGCCCGCCGACCACCGTGGCGACGAGGCCGGCCGGCAGCCCGTAGGGGAAGAAGGCGGTGCGGGCGGCCCAGTCGGCCGCCACCATCACGAGGGCGCCGATCAGGGCGGCACCCGCCAGGTGGTGGGCGGCGCGGGCGAGCCCGAGCAGGCGCGCGAGGTGCGGGGCGATCAGCCCCACGAAGGTGAGCGGGCCCGCCGCGAGGGTGCCGGCGGCGGTGAGCAGCGCCGCCAGCGCCATGAGGGCGAGGCGCCCGCGGCCGAGGTCGACGCCGAGGCTGCGGGCCGGGACGTCGCCGAGGGGCAGGATGTCGAGCCAGCGCACCAGGGCCGGCAGCGCCAGGGCGGCGAGGCAGAGGACGCCGAGGGCCGCCAGCGCGTCGCCGGGCGCCGCCCGGGCGGTCGAGCCGGCGAGCCAGCCGCGCAGGAGCGCGATGCTCGGGTCGCCGCTGATCATCAGGAGGGTGAGCACCGCCCCGAAGCCGCCCGTGAGGGCGACGCCCGCGAGCAGCATCTGGTCGGGCCTGTGGCCGCTCCGGCGGCCGAGGGCCAGCATGGCGGCGAGCGTGCCGGCCGCCCCGAGGCCCGCCCCGGCGAGCAGCGCGGCCCGGCCGGGCTCGCCGAGGGCGAGGCTCAGGACCAGCACCCCGAGGGCGGCGCCGGCGCTGATGCCGAGGGCCTCCGGGCTCGCCAGCGGGTTGGCGGTGAGGCGCTGGATCACCGTCCCGGCGAGGGCCAGCAGCGCGCCCGCCGCCAGGGAGACCCCGACCCGCGGCAGCCGCCAGGGGAGGGGGGTCGACGGGCCGTCGAGGCCCGCCCAGTGCCAGCCCGCCGGGCCCGGCCCGAACAGGCAGGCCACCGGCAGGGCGAACGCGAGGGCGAGGGCGCAGCCCGCCACGAGCGCCCCGGGCCGGCGGGCCCGCCGCAGGGGTGCTGCGGGCGGCGGTGGCGGTGCCGGGTGCCGGGCGAGGCGCGGCAGCAGCCAGAGCAGCACCGGCACGCCGACCAGGGAGGCGAGGGCGCCCGTCGGCACCGCCGCGACGGGGCCGAGCGCCGCCGCCACGCCGTCGGTGAGCCAGAGCAGCACGGCGCCGAGGAGGGGCGCGAGCCACAGGCGCTCGGGCAGGCGCCGGGCGCCCGTGAGGCCCGCCAGCACCGGGGCCGCTAACCCCACGAAGCCGATCACGCCGACGCCCGCCACCACGAAGCCCCCGAGGGCCACCGCGAGGGCGAGGGCGCCGGCGCGGATCGCCCCGAGGGGCAGGCCGAGGCTGCGGGCCGCGGCCTCGCCGAGGTCGAGGAGCGCGAGCGGGCGGGCGAGCAGCGCGACCCCGATCCCGCAGGCGGCGAGGCGGGGCGCGAGGTAGGCCGGCGCCGTCCAGTCGTTCATGGCGAGGGAGCCCGCGCCCCACAGGAAGATCCCGAACAGCGCGTCCTGGTGCAGCACCACCAGCAGGGTCTCGAAGGCCCCGCAGTAGAGGTTGACCAGGAGCCCGGTCAGGATCAGGGCCAGCGGCGCGAAGCCCCGGCGCCAGGTCAGGCCGAACACCAGGGCGGCCGCGAGGGCGGAGCCGGCGAGCGCCACCGGCTCGCGGCCGGCCGCGAGGAGGCCCGGGGCGAACACCGTCGCGGCCGCGAGGGCGAGCTCGGCCCCCGCCGAGACGCCGAGCGTCGCCGGGGAGGCGAGGGGGTTGCGCAGGACCTGCTGGAAGACCGCGCCGGCGAGCGCCAGCGCCGCCCCGGCGAGCCACGCGCTGACGAGGCGCGGCAGCCAGCTCTCGCGCAGGATCACCTGCCGGATGTCGGCGGGATCGGGCGCGGCGAGGGCCCGCAGCGCCTGCGCGAGCGGCAGCTGGGCCGTGAGGCCGTGCAGGCTCAGGAGCAGGGCCGGCAGCGCCAGCGCGGCGATCAGGATCAGCGTGCCGCGCGGGCGCGCGGCGACCCGCCCGGGTGCCAGCACCGCCTCAGCCATCGCATCCGTCCGCCTGCGCCAGGGCCGCCCCGGCGAGCTCCGCGAAGCGTCCCGCGGCCGGCAGGCCGCCGTAGAACCACACCGGCGGGATCGTCGCCACGCGGCCCGCCCGCACCGGGGCGAGGCTGCGCCAGACCGCGCTGCCGGCGAGCGCCCTCGCGCCCCGGGAGACGATCGGCCCGACATGGACGATGCGGGCCTCGGGCTCGGCGGTCAGCGCCTCGACGCCGACGCTGGTGAAGCCCCACAGGTTCGCGGGCCCGCCCCAGGCATTCGCCACGCGGAAGCGGTCGAGCACCGCCTGGAACAGGCTGCCGCGGCCGTACACCACGACGTTGCGCTCGTCGACGATCCAGACGAGGTAGACCGGCCGCCGCGGCCCGCACAGGCGGGCGGCGGCCCGCCCGATGCGCGCCTCGGTCTCGGCCGCGAGGGCCCGGCCCGCCGCCTCCCGGCCGAGGCGGGCGGCGAGGCGCAGGGTCTCGCCGCCGGCCCGCTCGTAGGGAGCCCCGCCCGGGCCGTAGACGGCGAAGACCGCGGTCGGGGCGATCCGGGCGAGGAGCGGGGACAGGCCCGCCTCCTGGAGCGGGCTCAGGACGATCAGGTCGGGCCTCGCCGCGTCGAGCAGCTCGAGGTTCGGCTCGACCACGAGGCCGAGGTCCAGGGTGTCGGGCGGCAGCGCCGGCGCCACCACGGTGCGGGAATACCCCGCCGGCTGGGGCACGCCGACCGGCCGCACGCCGAGCGCCAGCACAGTCTCGGTCGCGCCCCAGTCGAGCACCGCGACCCGGCGCGGCGCCGCCCCGGCGCCCGCGGGCTCTGGCGCGGCAGGCTCGGCCGCGGGCTCTGCCGCCGCGGGATCCGCCGCCGCGGGATCTGCCGCCCCGGACCCTGCCGCCGCGAGGCACAGCAGCGCGAGGGCCCGCCGCCGGGTGAGGGGGCCCTCAGGCATCCGCGGCCCCGCGCGTCCCGGCGAGGCTCGCCCGCACCAGGGCCGGCACGGACAGCGCGATGCAGGCCGTGGCGACGAGGCACGCGGCGCCGCCCGCCAGCATGGCGGTGCGGGGCGAGGTCAGGTGCGCGAGCAGGCCGGCCTGGAGGCCGCCGAGCGCCGGGCCGACCGTGGCCTGGAGCACCCACAGGCTCGACACCCGCCCGAGCAGGGCGTCGGGGGTGTGCGACTGGATCAGGGCGGCCCGCAGGATCTCGGCGAAGACGCCGGCTCCCCCGATGGCCGCGAGGCAGAGCAGGGCCGACCACAGGCCGGAGGCGGCGCCGAGCCCCATCACGGCGACGCCCCAGACCGCGACGCTGCCGACGAGGTAGCGCCCGGCCCGGGGGCTCGCCCCGGCGGCGCTCGCCCCCAGGGCGACCGCGAGGGCGCCGACCGAGGGGGCGGCGTAGAGGAGCCCCACGGTGGCGGTGTCGCCGTGCAGGTCGCGGGTGCCGAATTCCGGCAGCAGCGCGTAGGGCAGGGCGAGGATCATGGCGGCGAGGTCGGCGACGAGCAGCCCGGCGATCAGGGGCGTGCGGGCGAGGTAGCGCAGGGTGCCGGCGGCGCCAGTCGCCGCCGCGGCGCCAGTCGCCGCCGCGGCGCCCCTCGCCCCGGGCGCGCCGGCCGGCGCCTGCGGCGGCAG